>JAUSEG010000043.1 GCA_030650415.1 bacterium
GCCGTAAAAACAAAATAAAAACAGCCCTTGCCGCCTGCGGCGGCAAGAGATAAAATAGAAGCAACCTTTACAAATTAACGCGCAAATTCATTAAAAACCACTTTCCAATTTGGGTATCATTTTAGAATTAGAGAATACTATAGGCGAAAGAGGGATTGAAATTACAGCGATCTGGATATTAATTCAAGGGCAACTCGCTCGGCGACTGCTTCTCGCTTATCGTCCCCTTGAAAAAGATTAATATTTTCCAGAAGTTCAGCTTTTAATTTATTTAGCGCGGTTTTATCTTGACGTAGTTCAGCAATACGTTTTTCAGCCAAAGTTTCGTTAGTTTCCATTCTTAGCTTAAATTTTATTAAGTCTAAAGTATTATCTAGCAGCGTTTCGCCGGTATTTAGCTCGGTGCCTTTATGTAAATCAGCTTCACTGTGTCCGACGACTTCTAACGAATCCGCGGCATCCGGCGATGGGAGGTGGAAATTTTCTTTTAAGACTTCTGCGAAACTTGGTTTAGCCATAAGTGTAAGTTATTTTTTTAGTAAGTCAATTAAAATTTCAGTAAGAATTTTGGGATTAGCTTTGCCCTTGGTCGCGGCTCTCGCTACGCGGGATCGATCGACTATTTTGAGAGCGACGCTTTTAGTAGTTCTAGCACTAACTTAGGATTAGCTTTTCCTTTCGTGGCTGACATAATCTGACCGATGAAAAATTGCAAAACGTTGGTTTTTCCGGCTTTATATTGCTCTGCCTGCGGTTTATTTTTTAAGATAATTTTCGCGATGACTTTCTCCAAAGTTTCTTTATCATCAAGCTGTTCGAGTCCCAAATCGGCCATGATTTGCGTCGGGTCGCCGCCATTTTTATACATCTCGGCTAAAATCGTCTGGGCGGCCGAAGAGTTAACTTTGCCTTGATAAGTCAAAGCGATAAATTCGGCAAAATTTTCCGCGCTGATTTTTAATTTTTTTATGCTTAGATTATCGGTTTTCAAAAGTTTAAATAATTCGTTAATCAGCCAGTTGGCGGTTGCTTTGGCTAATTTATGTTTTTGCCTCTCCCAGTTATCGCCGGTGGCTTTTATCCAGGCGCGCAATTCCGAAACTACCTGCTCGGTGTATTTAGCTAAGTCCTGATCGCCGGCTAAAATTCTGCTTTCATAATCGGAAAATAAATACTCCTCTTTAAAGCGCTTGATTTTTTGCGCCGGCAGTTCCCCTATGCGAGCTTTAATTTTATCTATCCAGGCTTGGTTGATTTTTAGCGGGGGAATATCCGGTTCGGGAAAATAACGATAATCGGCTGAAGTTTCTTTAACTCTCTGGCTAAAAGTTATGCTTTTGTCATTATTCCAACCGCGAGTTTCTTGAATTAATTTTTCTCCGTTTTCAACGGCCTTAATTTGGCGCTCGATTTCATAATCAACGGCCTTCTCCAGGTATTTAAAAGAATTGATATTTTTTAATTCAACTTTAGGATTCAATTTGTAATCGCCAATCGGCTTAATTTGGCCATTGGCATATTTCCACTTGCTCTTTTCCTGAATACTGATGTTGGCTTCGCACCTCATTTCGCCTTTTTCCATGTCGGCGTTTGAGATATCTAAAAAACGCAAAATTTGCTGATAATTTTGAGCGAATTTTTTTGCCGTGGCCGCGTCCTTAATTATCGGTTCGGTAACCAGCTCAATAAGCGGCGTGCCGGCGCGATTATAATCTACTAAGGAATAAGCTTTTCCGGCCGGATGGATCAATTTTCCCGTGTCCTCCTCGAGATGGATGCGAGTGATTAAAATCGGTTTATCGTCAACTTCCAAGAAGCCGTCGTAAGCGATCGGCAGATCATATTGGGAGATTTGATAGCCCTTGGGCAGATCCGGATAAAAATAGTTTTTGCGGTCAAATTTCGAAAGCTCGTTAATTCGGCAATTTAAAGCCAGGCCGATTAAAATCGTCCATTCGATAGCCTGTTTATTGGGCAGAGGCAGGGTTCCCGGATGCGCCAGGCAAATCGGGCAAACCGCAGTGTTCGGTTCTTTACCTTGCGCGTCGTTATCGCATGAGCAGAACATTTTAGATTTTGTGGCCAGTTCGGCATGGATTTCCAGGCCGATAATCACGTCATATTTCACCCCGTTAGAAGTTCGCATATTCATTTGTATCAAATATAAGATAATTACCACCCGTTAAAATTAGGGCTTCTAACGGGGTTCATGTTTATATTTTAGCCCAAGTTAGGCTAAATGTAAACCGTTTCATTTAATTAAAAGTTTAAGAACCTGATTCCAAATTTTATCATGAATTAGTCCAACCGGTTGGTTGGCGTCGATTAATGTCCAGCCCAGTTCATAGCCAAGCCGTAAATGCGCGATTCTGGCCTTGGTAATCAGCCGGCTGTCGGTTTCATGCTGATGATTATATTCGATTGATTCAAGAAAACGCTCGCCATCGAATAAGAAAGCCAAGTCTTCTTTCAATAAGTTGGAGTTTATTAATTTTAAGAAGTTTTCATCCAGGCCGGCGGCCAGTCCCCAGGCAATGCCGGTGCCGGTATAATCTTCGGCGACAATATTTATTCCTTGCGATAATTTTTCCCTTAGCTTTTCTTGAAATTGGGCGCGGTTAAAAGCGTAAATTATCTGAATTTCCCGAGGCGTCAGATTATGAAAATTACCCTGCCTTAAATAGTTATTTAAAATCTGGCCGGAAGGCACTAGATCGTAAACCGGGTATTTTAAATATTCAGCTTGAAGTCCGCTGTCCTTAAGTTTTTGTACCAGCATTTTTGCCTGGGTGGTTTTGCCTAAGTTGTTTACTCCGTATAAAACGATAAATTTTCCTTGGTGATTGCTGTCCATAGACGATAAAGGAGCGCCAGTTTAGCGCTCCTCCTTATATTAATAAGCATTTTTAAAGTTTATTTTTCTTTAAGGTTTTTATCTATTAATAACCCAGTTCTCTTTAGATTTTTAGATAAGTCGGTTTTTGACCCTTCATTTATAATAGTAAAATCAGCCATAGCAATCGGACCGCCGGTATGCAGACCGCTGATTTCAGCGTAATCTCTTTCTTTGGCTTGTTCTTCGGTATATGGCCGATTGACCATTTTAATATCATTCTTTTTATCCCATTTTCTTTTCGCCAATCTTTCATGTCTGATCTTGGGCGAAGCATAAACCGCAATGACGGTTAGTTTCTTACCATATTTGTTTTTAAATTCTACGTATTCTTCCCAGCTATATAGGCCGTCAACCACAACATCGTCGTTTTTTAACAGGGAGTCTATTTTAGGAAAATTGAGCGTGGCATAAGCTCCCATGCCGTGTTTTTTTCTAATGACCTCCCTAATCGGCCGCTCGCTGGCTTCGCCCGGCATTAAGCCCCTTTTTCGGACCTCATCAAGGGTTAATTGGCCGAGGCGGATGGGCGCACATCCAAGTTCAACGAAATATTTTCCCACTTCGGTTTTTCCCGAACCCGGCAGGCCGACAATCGCGATAATCTTTTTATTTTTCATATTATTTTTTCAGCGCTTGTTTTATGATTTTTATACTGCCTCGGTTGCCTAAACCATTATAGAATTTTATTTGGCCAATATTTTTTATATCAATCCATTCTGCTAGATCGGCGTATTCTTTTTCTTTGTCGTCGAAGTTAGCTTTTGATAATTTACCGCTATTTTTTTTAATTAAAAAATAAAATAACGGGCAATTCCAAAATTGTTTTCTAGTTACTGAATAATGGAATGAGCTGCCGGCATAAATAAGTTTAATTGGCCTGACTCTAAAACCGGTTTCTTCCCAGAATTCTCGTTTTAAAGTATCTTCAACGGTTTCGTGAAGTTCGGCTCCGCCGCCCGGAAAATCATAACCGTCCCACTGTTTTAAAAGTAATATTTTACCTTTTTCAATTAAAATACCGTAAATTGACGGACGGAAGGTTAATTTTTTGGCGTCCACTTTATATAATTTGCCGTTGATATCGTGGCAGATAACGGTTTTATTTTTTGGCATATTTTTATATATATGTCATTCCCGAAGCCGCAGGCTGTCGGGAATCCAGGAGCGCGAGGTGAAAATATGGTTTCTGGATTGCTCCTCGGTGCTGACCTCGGCGCAGAAAAAGAAAACAGGGTGCCTGCGCGGGAATGACAAGGACGGAATATTTATCTAATTAATTCCAAAAAGGTTATTTTATGGCCGCTTATGGTAGGAATAGTTTTTTCCGAAACGATTGTTTTAAATTCGCTGTAATCGGGGAAAAAGGTGTCGGCTTCTTTCGGTTCATCGTCCACCACGGTTAAATATAGTTTATCGGCTAAGGGCAGGGCTTGCTTATAAATCATGCCGCCGCCAATAAAAAATATTTTCTTGCCCTTTTGGGCTTTGCCCAGTTCAATAGATTCTTCCATCGAGTAGGCGGCTAAGCAGTTTGGCGCGCTAAATTGCTTGTCCAGAGTTACGATAATGTTAACGCGATTGGGCAGAGGACGGTCGTTCATGGAATGAAAAGTCCTTTCTCCCATAATCACAACTTGTCCGGTGGTAATTTCTTTAAAGTGCTTCATATCTTCAGGGATATCATAAAGCAGCTTATTTTTAAAGCCGATAGCGCGATTTTTAGCGATAATGCAGATAATGGAAATCATATTAAAAGCCTCCGATATTAGCGATCTCGGCTTTTATGGCCGGATGCGGGTCATAGCCCTCTAAAGTAAAATCTTCATACTTAAAATCATCAATATTTTTTATAGCTGAATTTAGTTTCATGGTCGGGAAAGGTTTTGGCTCGCGGCTTAGCTGTTCTTTCACCGCGTCAAAATGGTTGGAATAAATATGCACGTCGCCGAAAGAGTGGACGAATTCGCCCGGCTTTAGGCCGGTAATCTGCGCCACCATTAAGAGGAGAAGAGAATAGCTCGCGATATTGAACGGCACGCCTAAAAATAGATCAGCGCTTCTTTGATAAAGGCCAAGATTTAGCGTACCATCTCCGGTAACTTGAAACTGGAACATAGTATGGCAGAAAGGAGGCACATGGCTTTTTTGCCCGGCCGAGGCCATTTCATAAATAAAATCAGGATTCCAGGCCGAGACGACATAAGATTTTCTAAAGGGTTTTTCTTTAAGGCCTTTAATGGCCCAGCCCAGCTGGTCGATTTCTCGGCCGTCCTTGGCTGGCCAGCGGCGCCACATTCGCCCGTAAATTGATATCATGTCGCCCCATTTTATTACGAAAGGATCATCGGCAGGCAGGTTTTTAATTTTTTCGATAAATTCCGTTTGGCTGATTTTTTCGGCCGGGGCGTTGGCTTCTGTCCAGATGGCGTGATTTTTCCAGGCCCATTCATCCCAGATATGAATATTTTGATCAACTAAGGGTTTTAAATTTGAACTGCCGGAAATAAACCATAATAACTCCACGGCCACGCCCCGCCAAAAGGTTTTTTTAGTGGTTAGTAAGGGAAATTCTTGACTTAAGTCAAAGCGGATTTGCCGCCCGAAAACTGAACGGATAAAAGGCGGCTCCTGATTTTTCTTTTTATATTCGTCAAGCACCACCTGGTTAAAAAATAATTTTTTATCCGATCCGTTGTCCAAAATGTCTTTAAGCAGATTTAAATATTGGTATTCGGGGTGAGTTTGATTTGACATATGATTTTATAGTGATTAGTATATTGATATGAAATGACAACGGCCGCGCATTTCCTAAGATTTGTTGAAGCGGTCAAACAATCAACCAACGGAGCAGGGTCATGAGACAAAGAACCTTAGTTTTAATTAAGCGGCACATGCTTTCAGGCAGTTGCGGCCAAGCCATCGTCGATATTCAGAGTCGCTATCTTGAAGCCGGGTTGCACATGGAAGGACTGAAATGGTTTTCACTTCACGGCCGACAGATCAGGAAACTCTATCGCCAGCATTTTGGCAAAGCTTTTTTCCCTGAGCTGGAGAAGGACATGACAGGAGATTGCATCGCCATGATCTGGTCGGGAAGAAACGCCGTTAAGACTGTCAGGATGTTAAACGGCGCCACCAGAGTGGCAGAAGCCAAGCCTGGCACTATTCGCCGCAAATACGGCGATCCTAACAATCTGACGAACAACGCGGTTCACAGCTCTGAGAGCTCGAAAGCCGCGGAGCGGGAAATTCATTTGATCTTTGGAAAGAACGTTTAGTTACCATGGCCGGCGCTTAGAGCCGGCCTTTTTTATACCTGCGTTTCCTTGCCTTGCGTCGCTACCCGGCCGCCCTGCCATTGGCCGCGGTATTCGTTGCCTTGCCCGAGAACCTCATGAAAAGTAATATGAACGACGCGCGCGCCAAAGGTGATTTTAATATTGCTCTGGCCTAAGTTGCATAAGCCGAAAGTTAATTCGCCGCAGTAGCCGGGTTGAACAATGCCGTTAAATAAGCCGAGGCCGGAGCGGAAGAGGGTAGTGCGCGGAAAAATAATGCCGGATAAATTAGTCGGCAAATTAACTTTTTCCATGGTTTTAACCAAATAGTATTTGCCCGGTTCAAAAATGAAATAATCGTCTTTTGGCTCTTTCTCCGGGTGGCAATGGCCAACCAGTTTGATTCTTGGCGTGTCCCGCTCTTCTATGCCGAGAAAGCCGTCGCCTTCAAGTTCATAAACTTCGCTTAAACGCAAATCAAAGCCAGCGCCTTCAGGATTATTCATTTCCCGATCGCAGAGATTTTCCACCAATTTTATTTCTTTGACCAATTCGTGGAGTTTTTTTATGCCTAGAATCATATGGATGTATTTGTCATTGCGAGGAGCCCTGTAATCAGGGCGACGCGGCAATCTCTGGTTAGAAAGAATGAATTATGAATAATGAATTACGAATTATGTAGAATGCTTATATTAATGAGTTTTTTTTGCTTAAATAGTTTAAGCTGTAGTTATGTAAAGTGCCTTTTTATTAGAGATTGCCGCGTCGTCGCTGCCGCTCCTCCTCGCAATGACAGTTAAGATTATTTTATATTTATATAGATTTTCCCCTCATATTTTCTAATAATAATGCCTCTTTTTTCGGCTAAGTCCCAGGATTCGCGCTCTTCTTCGATTTTCTCACCGCCGGTTTGAATGCGTTTATAAATATCGTTGTAGACGATTTCTTTTATGCCGATGTTGTTAAGCGCTTTCATGCAGTCGTAGCAGGGGAAGAAGGTACTATAAAGCGAGGCGCCGCGCAGGCGATCAGTGTTGCCCGAATTAATTATGCCGTTAATTTCCGCGTGCACGCCGCGGCAGCGCTCCAATTTTTTCGTTACCGGATTACCGTCAATTTTCGCGCAACCGACTTCAGTGCAATGATAATCGCCCTCGGAAGGTCCGTTATAACCGACCGAAACAATTCGTTTTCTATCATCAACGAAAACCGCGCCGACCACATGATATCGGCAGGCGGTTCGTTCGGCGATTAAGAGCGCTAAATTCATGAAAGTCTCGTCCCAATTCAGGCGTTTGGTGTGCTTGACTTCAGCCATATAAATTTCATGTTAAATAATTAATGGTAACAAGTCATTTCATTTTAACAAAACATAAGAAATAGGGCAAATCTAATTTTCGCAATACATAACTCGTAACTCGCAGCTCTTTTTTTGGCGAAATACGCCAGAATCCCTAGATAAGAATTCTGGCGTATTTTTGCTTATGATGATGAAAAACTCAATTTAACTTCTTGCCGCCTGCTCTTTAGCGATAAATCTTTTTATATCATCAACCGTGCTCATCATTTGCGCCGGAAAAATAATCGTGGAATTTTTTTCTACGCTGATTTCGGCCAGGGTTTGGAGATTTCTTAACTGCAAAGCGATTGGGTGAGCGGCCATTATGTCGGCGGCCTGGCCTAATTTCTCCGCAGCCAGCAACTCGCCTTCGGCCGCGATGATTTTAGAACGTTTTTCCCGCTCGGCTTCGGCCTGCTTGGCCATAGCGCGCTGCATGTTTTCCGGCAATTCAATGTCTTTTATTTCGACGAGTTCCACCACCACGCCCCAGGGTTCGGTATGAGTATCTAAAACAATTCTGATTTCTTTATTAATCGCGTCTCGTTCGGAGAGAACTTCATCAAGCTGAAAGCGGCCGACGATGTTTCTCACCGTGGTCTGCGCGATTTGGTCGATCGCCTGGCGCACATTTTCAATGGCCACAATACTCTTAATGGCGTCAACCACCTTGAAATAAGCCACGGCCGAAATGTCCACTGAAACGTTATCTTTAGTGATGATTTTTTGCGGCGGGATCGGCATGGTCATGGTTCTGAAATCAACTTTTCTCATCCACTGGAAATAGGGGATGATCCAGTTTAATCCGGGATTTTTTACGGCAATAATCTTGCCCAAGAAAAAAACCACGCCTTTTTCGTATTGCTGAACGATTTTAAAGCCGGGGAAAACAATAAAAACCAAGACGAATAACAGAACATAATAAAGGGACGGCATAAAGTTTTAGGTTAAGAGTTATTAATTAAATCTTAGCAGAAAAATACGGTGAAAGCAAGAGTTTTTATTTTGCGGTAGATTTTTTCCCGCAAGCTGTTCCGAGGGAGCGTTAGTGTTTAAATTTAAAGGGCTTGCCATGTCCGGGGACTATGTAGTCGGCAACCTCTAAAATTTTTTTCCGGCTCTTATATAGGGCGTCCTTATCTTTCAGGTATGGGTCGTTAAGATTCAGCAGGCTTTGTTCGTCGGTTAACTGCTCTTTGTCGTCCGGCCACCATAATAAGTCCGCGGCAATCGCAACTTTCCCGTATTCGGCCGTGTCGACTAAGACCACGCAGTGAAATTGATCGTGGCCGGGGGTGGAAATAATTTCAATCTCCGTGCCGGGAATTTTTTTTTCGTGATCTGCCAATCGGCCGTCAAAAGAATAAATGGAACCGTCGTCCAGGATTTTGGCGTTATAAAAAATTCCGGCCAAGAGGCAATGATCCAAGTGCCGGTGAGTTATCACGACATAGTTTATATCCGCCGGCTTGAGATTTTCTTTTTTTAGAGCCTCCATCAACAATCGGCGATTCATGCCCGTATCTACCAGAATATTAAGATTATGATCGCGGATCAGAGTAACCGAAGAAGAGGCATATTCATCACCATGGATTTTTTTTACATAGCCCTCGATTAAGACTTTTATTTTGGCCATATATTTGTAAATTTATAGAATTATGATTTAAAGTTAGGTAAAATTGAATAATCGTCGATTGCCGCAGTGATTAAAGCGTGAGTTTATTATAACAAAGAATTCTTCCCTTTTGCAAATAGTTTTTTCCCGAGCATTGCGCCGGAGGCGTAAATTGGTTAAGATTATAATTCAGCAAACTTATGAACGATATAACCGACGAACAACTGGCAGCCGATTATTTAAAAGGCGATAAACAAGCGCTCAATTTTTTAATTAAACGCTACTTAACGCCGATTTTTAACTATGCGCTAAGTTTTACCAAGGATCCAGCCGCGGCCGAAGATCTTACTCAAGAAGTGTTTATTAAAGTCTGGAAAAAAATAAAAAAATTTGACAGCCGGTATAAATTTAAAAATTGGCTCTACGCGATAGCCAAAAACACCAGCCTCGATTATTTAAAGAAAAATCAGGCCATAAATTTTTCGGCGCTCAACCTGGGTGATGATAATTTGCTGTTTGAAAATTTAATTAAAGAGGCCGGTCCTTCGGCTCAAGAGAAACTGGAGTCAACCGAGGAGTCAATTATGGTAAACAGCGCGGTTAATAAACTGCCGGAAAAATATAAAAAAATTATTAAGTTGCGCTATCGGGAAGGTTATAAATTCAGGGAAATCGCGGAAATTTTTAAAGAATCGATTGAAACCATAAAGAGCCGGAATAGGCGAGCGCTGGCGCGGTTAAAAAGGCTAATAAAATAATGCACCAAAATATCTAATTTAATCGTATTAGATATATGCTGATAGAACCTAGAGCCGATCTTTATGATCGGATAATCAATCGAATAAACCGCGAGGAGAAATTAATGATATTAAAAAGACGGCTAATCATAGAGTTTCTTGGTTCAGCCATGTCGCTCCTCTTTTTTATTCCTTTAACCATTAGATTGCTGTCCGACTTAGCTAAGTCTGGTTTAGCTGAGTTTTCGTCTTTGCTATTTACTGATTTTGGTCTAATTATGTCCAATATCGGCGACTATGTTTTAACTATTTTAGAATCTACTCCGGCCCTAAGCTTGTCATTAACGCTTGCGGCGTTGCTGGCGTTGGTGTTCAGTGTGGCTAAAATGGTTGATTCTTATGGAGATTTTAGAAAAATCGCTGCTTAATTTAATAACATACATATTTATGACGATGAAAGAAATTTTTAAGCCGGTTCATTTTAATAAGTTGCTGATAATTTTGTCAGCTGCGGTAGTTTTAATTTTTGTTTTCACTCTCGGTGTTTTTGTCGGCCATGAAAAAGCCAGATTCTCCGGAGCTTGGGGAGAAAATTATTATCGTAATATTATGGGGCCTGGCCGGGCGGGCGGATTCGGCATGATGGATTTTGATCGCCGAGGCTTTAACGGCAGAAGCGGGCTGGGCCAGATTATCAAGATTGAGGGGAATGAAATGATTATTAAAGATCAGGCTAATATAGAAAAGGCGGTTCTAATAACCGAGAGAACGGCGATTGTTAAAGATAGTCAAAATATTAAAATAACCGACCTTAAAATTGATGATAAGGTAATAATTATCGGCCGGCCGAACAATCAAGGGCAGATTGAGCCCAAATTAATCAGGGTTTTACCGGCCGAAACGCCAGTTCCGCTTAACCAATAACCAGTAATTTATTTATGATCAGAACTATTAAAAAACACAAAATTGCTTCAATAATTATTTTGTTATTGATAATTGGCGGCGTTTACTATGGCTATAATAAATTTAAAGCCAGTAGCATCAAGCCAGCTTATATCACTTCGGCCGTAGAAAAAGGCACGCTGATAATTTCGGTTTCCTCGAGCGGGCAGATTTCGGCTGCCAATCAAGTTGATATTACCTCAAAGGTTTCCGGCGATATTAAAAAAATTGCGGTAGCCGGAGGGCAAACCGTAAAAGCCGGAGATTTAATCGCGCAAATTGACGCGACGAACGCTTATAAAACAGTTAGAGATGCCAACACTAATTTACAAAGCGCCCAGCTGGCTATGGATAAGTTAAAACAACCGGTTGATAGTTATTCGCTGATGCAAGCGGAAAACGCTTTAACGAACGCCAAGACAAATTTGGAGAAATTAAAATTATCGCAACCGGTCGATTATCAAACGGCAGTTGATAACAAGAAGAAGGCCGAAGACGATTTGAGTAAGACCTATGAAGACGCTTTTAATACTGTTGCTAATGTTTATCTGGACCTGCCAACGATTATGACTGTGATGGATAATGTATTATATAGTAAAGAAATAAGCGAAAGCGAAGCAACTATCGGTCAGAGCTATGGCAATATCGCAGTTTTAGAAAACAGCATGATTGATTCATCTGATAGCGAGAAGACATCTTTAAAGCTTTTTCAGGCAAGAGCGGAAAGCGATTATAAAATTGCCCGAGGAAAATATGACCTTAGCTTTTTAAATTATAAAAATTCCAGCCGCTATTCCGATCGGTCGGCCATAGAAGCTTTGTTGGCGGAAACTTTAGAAACTACGAAATTAATTGCTCAAAGCGCCAAGAGCGAAAGCAATTATCTTGACGCCTGGGTTGATTCAATGTCCAAACTTGACCTGACGATTTTTTCCAAAGTTAATGAATATCAAACTAACTTAGCGACTTATATTGGCCAGACTAACAGCCATTTATCCAGTCTATTATCAACTCAAAGCACGATTAATAATAATAAAAATGCTTTAGTCAGCGCGGTCGGCAGTTTAAAAGAAATAGAACAAAATAATCCGTTCGATTTAGCGGCGGCCGAGGCGTCAGTTAAAGAAAAACAAGCTTCCTTAATTAAACTCCAGGCCGGCACCGATTCCTTAGATATCAGGTCGCAGGAGTTGTCGCTTCAACAGAAGCGGAACGCGCTGATTGACGCCCAGACCGCTTTGGCTGATTATACTATTCGAGCGCCGTTTGATGGTGTTGTAGCCGCGGTTAACGCAAAAGTCGGTGATTCGGCGTCAGGGGTTATTACTACAATTATGACCGCCCAGCATATCGCGGAAATTTCTTTAAATGAAGTTGATGTGGCTAAAATAAAAATTGGCAATAAGGCTACTTTGACTTTTGACGCGATTGACGGCTTGGATATTTCCGGCCGGGTCGCGGAAATTGACGCCCTAGGCGCGGTAACCCAGGGCGTGGTTACTTATAATGTAAAAATCGTTTTTGATACCCAGGATTCTCGAGTTAAGTCCGGCATGAGCGCGAACGCCACAATTATTACTAATGTAAAGACTGATATTTTATTGGTTCCCAACTCGGCGGTTAAAACCGATTCTAACGGCGGCAGTTATGTTCAGACTCTTGACTCGGCCGGACAGCCTCAAAACGTGATAGTACAGATCGGACTGGCGAATGATAATAGCGCTGAAATTATTAGCGGTTTAAACGAGGGCGATAAAGTTGTTACACAAACCATAACTGCTGGAGCAACTAATACAATAACCGGGCAATCGGGAGCGGCCGGAGGCTTAAGAATTCCCGGAATAACCGGAGGCTCGGGTGGCGGAGGAAATAATTTTAGAAGAATTGGAAATTAATCTTATGATAAAATGCGAACATATTTTTAAATCATACAATACTGGCGGCGTCATAACGGAAGTATTAAAGGATATTTCTTTTTCCATTAACGACGGCGAATTTATCGCCATTATCGGTCCGTCCGGCTCGGGAAAATCGACTTTAATGCATATTCTAGGCGCTCTAGACACTCCGACCAGCGGCAAATATTTTTTAGGCGGTAAGGACGTCTCGGCTCTATCCGAAGATGAACTGGCGAATATTAGAAAAGAAAAAATCGGTTTTGTTTTTCAGGCTTTCAATTTGTTATCCAGGGCTAGCGTCTTACGCAACGTTATGTTGCCCTTGGTTTATGCCAAGATACCGAAAGAAGAGCGCGAGGGGAAAGCCAGAGAAGCTTTAATTCGCGCCGGTTTGACAGAAGCGCATTTTTACCATTTATCAAACCAGCTGTCCGGCGGCCAGATGCAGCGCGTGGCGATCGCCCGTTCCTTAGTGAATAATCCGGCGATAATCTTAGCCGATGAACCGACCGGCAACTTGGATTCTAAAACCGGCGATGTGGTTTTAGAAACTTTCCGCGGTTTAAACGCGCAAGGCCGGACGATCATCTTAATTACCCATGAACAGTACGTAGCCGAACATGCCGATAGAATTATAATAATTAAAGACGGAATAATTGTCAGCGATAAAAAAAATGATCATAAGAGAATCAGCGGCATAAAATAAAATACCTATGTTAATTTTAGATTTATTTCAAGAAAGTTTTTTAGCCTTATCAGGCAATAAAGTTAGGTCAAGCCTAACTATTTTAGGTATTGTTATCGGCATCGGTTCGGTGATTGCCATGGTATCAATCGGCCAGGGTGCTCAAGGCACCATAGAAGCTAGTATCCAGTCCATCGGTTCAAATTTGCTTTTAGTTATGCCGGGCGCTCAAAGGGGTTTTGGCGGCGCGGCCAGCGCCGGACGCGGCAGCGCGCAATCTTTAACCACGGCAGACGCCGCAGCCATTAAACAAGAAATTACCACGGCTAAGGCCGTAGCGCCTGAATCGTCCAGGCGTTATCAGATTACGGCCAAAGGCGCTAACACTAATACTAATGTTATTGGCACGATTGCCAGTTACATAGATGTAAGAAATGTAAAAATAGATTTAGGTAATTTTATTACCGATCAAAATAATCTTAGTTCGTCTAAGGTCGCGGTTATTGGCCCGACTACGCGGGACGATTTATTCGGCGCCGGGGTTAACCCTGTCGGTCAGGCCATAAAAATAAATAAAATAGAATTTAAGGTTGTCGGCGTAACACAGGCCAAAGGCGGCAGCGGTTTTTCTAATCAGGATGATGTGATTTATGTTCCATTATTAACTGCCCAGCGTTATTTGACCGGCGGTGATTCAGTTACGACAATCAGCGTTCAGGCTAATACGGCCGATGGAATGACCACTCTTCAAGCGGAAGTTAATAATTTGCTTTTAACTCGCCATAAAATTTCCGACCCGCTCTTAGCTGATTTCAGTATAATGAATCAGGCCGATATTGTAGCCGCGGCTTCGAGCGTAACCGGTATCTTTACTTTGCTTTTAGCTTCTATCGCCGGCATATCTTTAGTCGTGGGCGGAATTGGCATTATGAATATGATGTTAACTACCGTAACCGAGCGTACCAGGGAAATTGGCTTACGCAAGTCTATCGGAGCTACCGAGCAAGATATTAACGGGCAATTTTTAACTGAAGCGGTAATGCTGACTTTTTTAGGCGGGGTTTTCGGTATTTTACTCGGCTGGCTGATTTCTTTAGCTGTCACCCGTTTTGCCGGCATGGCTACTGCCGTTTCCCTATCATCAGTGTTTCTAGCTTTTGGCGTATCGGCGGCTATCGGTTTGATTTTTGGCTACTATCCGGCGCGCCGGGCGTCAAAATTGAATCCGATTGAAGCTTTAAGATTTGAATAATTAATAAAATAAAACATTTTGTCATTCTGGAGCGAAGCGATAGAATCTTGCGGGAAAAAGAAAAAATGAGATGCTATCGCTCCTTTCAGTCGCTCCAGCATGACAGTAAGACAAATATGAAAAACAAAATGTTAATTGGTTTTATTATCGCCGTAGTTGTTGTCGGCGCCGGCTCTTTTTATGGCGGCATGCTTTATGGTAAAAGCCAAAATGGCGGCTCACAAAAGTTATCTGCGCAAGAACGTCAGCAAAGGTTTGGGCAAATGGGCGCTGGTCAAGGTCAGGGCGGACAAAACAGGGGAGGAAACAGGGCCGGCGGCGGTTTTCTAAATGGCGAGATAATTTCGAAAGACGATAAAAGTATAACGGTAAAATTAGTCGATGGCGGCCTGCCTACCGGACAGGCAGGTTCAAAAATAGTTTTTTTGTCAGGCACTACTCAAGTATCGAAGATGGCCGCTGGCAGCAGCGCTGACATTGAGATAGGCAAAACCGTAATGGTAACCGGGACAACTAATTCCGACGGTAGCCTAACCGCCCAGACGATTCAATTAAGGCCGATCGCTCCGGTAAACGCGACTTCAACGCCAAAATAATGCCACTCATAATAATCGCCGTATAAAAAAATCCCCGCGTCTTTGTTTCGAGCGCGGGGTAGGCAAAATGTGGAAAGCTTTTATTAAAGCAAGCCGTAACGGCTGAAGTGCCGTCCGGCCATGCCCAAGAGACACACAGTTTCACTCAAGCATTTTGCTTCATTCGAGTTTCCTCGTTTTGCCTTTTCCGACCTTTCTTTATCGGCTAGTGAAAGATTAGCAGTTTTGTTCGAAAATGTCAATAGGGGGTTGTCCAATAAAAAAACAACCTGATTCGTAAACCAGGTTGTTTTTTTATATTTACACTTGTAAGTATTAAATTGCTATCTTTATGCCCGGCCCCATGGTTGAGCAAATAGTGATATTTTTTAGATAGATGCCCTTAGAGGTTGGCGGTTTGGCTTTTCTTATGGCTTCAAGCAAGACTTCAAAATTTTGAATCAGCTTGGGCGATTCAAAGGAAATCTTGCCGATTGCTACATGAACGTTTCCGGTATCGTCATTTTTCAAACTGACCTTGCCCTTCTTTAATTCTTTGACGGCTTTGGCCGGATCCGGAGTTACTGTATCGTTTTTTGGCGAAGGCATGAGGCCGCGCGTGCCAAGAATTTTCGCGATCTGACCCAAGTTTTTCATCATGATTGGTTCGGCGACTGCGACCTGGAAATCGGTTTTTTCGGTTTTTTTAATTTCAGCGATTAATTCTTCGCCGCCGACGATATCGGCGCCGGCTTCGCGAACTTCTTTTTCTTTAGCAGTCGTAACGAAAGCCGCGATTTTTATGGTCTTACCCGTGCCATGAGGCAGGGGAACGGCCACTCTGACTTGCTGTTCGCCTTTTTTAATGTCAATGCCCAGTTTAAAGTGAACTTCTACCGAAGCGTCGAATTTGGTTTTTGAAAGCTTCTTGGTCAGATCAATTGCCTCGGCGATTGAATAAGCCTTGGCTTTGTCGAATGGAGCGTCAGGTTTTTTAGTTTCCACCGTGGCTTTTTTTTCGACGATTTTTTTTGGTTTTTTTTCTGACATAATTTTCGTGGTGCGAGCGCCCCGCATTTCACTGGGCTCCCACAAATTAAGATTAATAATTATTTTATATCTACGCCCATTTGCCTGGCTGTGCCGGCGATGATTTTCATAGCCGCTTCAACATCATGGGCGTTAAGGTCGGGCATCTTTATTTCGGCGATTTCTTTTAATTGAGCTTTAGTAATTGAACCGACTTTTTCGGTTAACGGTTTACCCGAGCCTTTAGTGATTTTCGCGAATTTTTTTATTAATTCGGAAGCCGGCGGGGTTTTTAAGATAAAAGTATAAGTCCGATCTTCAAAAACCGTTATTTCTACCGGCGTAATATCACCCATTTTACCTTTAGTTCTTTCGTTAAAGTCTTTGCAGAATTGCGCGATATTTAAGCCATGCTGGCCTAGAGCCGGACCAATCGGCGGAGCCGGATTAGCTTGGCCGGCCGGAATTTGCAATTTGATTTTAGTCAAGATTTTTTTGGCCATATTTGTTATTGTCATTCTGGAGGGAGAGAAGCGACCGATAGAATCTCGTTTTGTTTAATTTTCATGAGATCCTATCGCTACGCTCCAGGATGACTGCAATTATATTTTTTTAATTTGTAAGAAATCAAGTTCAATCGGCGTTTCTCGGCCGAACATGGAAACCGAGACCTTAATTTTTCCCCTGGCTTCATCGATATTTATGACTTTACCCTCAAGATTTTTGAACGGTCCATCAACGATTCGCACCGGAGAATCAACCGAGACATCAATTTTAAACTTCGGTTCAAGCACGCCCATCCGTTTCTGCAAATCCTTAATTTCCGCTTCGGTAATCGGCGTTGGAATTGTGCCGGTGCCGATAAAGCCGGTGACGTTTGGCGTATTTCTGACTACATACCAGGAGTCATCGTTGACGATCATTTCCACTAAAACATAGCCGGGGAAGATTTTTTCTTCAACAATTTTTCTTTTGCCGTTTTTAATTTTAATCTTTTTTTCCGTGGGTATGAGGATATTATAAATTTTATCCTCCATGTCCATGGATTCAATTCTTTGTTTTAAATTTTGCGAGACATTTTCTTCGTAGCCTGAATAAGTGTGCAGTACATACCAGCGTCGTCCTTGATTTAATATTTGTTTTGCCATATTATTATGCCCCCTTGATAAAGGGGGTGAGGGGGATTATCTATTTATGATTAAATATTCTAAACCCTTGGTGAAAATTATGTCTAAAATGCCTAAAAACAAAGCCACGCCCAAACTGATAAAAATTACAAGTAAGGTGTAGTTATAAGTTTCTTTCTTGGTCGGCCAAGTAACCTTTTTCATTTCTTCTATCGAGGCCTTTAAATATACAATAATTCTGTTTATTCCGTTGGATTTTTTTTCTCCGTCCATATTTGTTTTATTAAAAAAACAGCCCCGGTGGGCGTTATTAACTTATATTTATATATTACACAGTAGGCAAAATTCTGTCAAGCACTTGGCAGAGGTATTGACAAAATAGATTAAAAGGTGTATACTATATTAGAAATTATCTAGCGTACTTTTGGATGAGTCCAAGGTCAAAGTTGCCATTATTGGGTACGGCGGCAACCGAGCTAGCATCCTCCCACACCTCAAAAAGGTGTAAGAAAGGATGAGTATTCTTCAATCCATGCAAAACGTGTGGAATAACAAAAAAGAATACTATGATCAAGATAGTGAAATGGTTCGTCGAAAAAATCAAAGAGTCAGTGGAAGATTACCAAGCCAAGAGGTGGTATAGTTGGTTTTGTAGTCTTTCGTTAGAAGAACAAAATCGAGAGATTTCAGGCCTTTCAGACGAAGAGTGGGAGAAAGAGCAGGAATATCTCAGGGAGTGCGAAGAAGCGTATCGTCAACACTGCAAAGAGGATCTAGAACGCATGGCTCAGCAGGAAGCTGAAATGCTTGAGCGTTGGAAGCGCAAGGGAGAATGGTTCTGTCACAAGTGTGGGGAGTCTCCCTGCTCTTGTCATCAAGAAGAAAAGTAGGGTTGATCCCTACGAATACCCGCTTAGCGACCAAAAGTTGCGGCGGGTTTTTTTATTGTCAAGATGATCTTTTGTAAAAAAATTCAGTACGGAGTATAATTTTCACAAAAATCAAAAACAAACAGAAAACAGAAAACCCTCTTGATTGGTTAGACCAAAAGGGTTAAAATTAACAAACTAATAGACAAAATCCATTTTGGCTCCGCCAAAATCATAGCATCATCTTAACGATCAGAGAATACTGCACTTGGTATCATAAGGAAAAATGTGGTATAATAATAGCAAAATTATGTCCTCAAATAGTTTCGTATTCTATAGCATCAAAATTTTAGCCGAACTGGTTACGGATATTTTATATTTTCCTCTATGGTGGTATTCGCGCGGCTTATTTAATTTAATTCTCGGCGTTAAAAATTTTCTGGTGGACAAGCAAAAATCCCTGGCTCTCTTAGTTTGGATCAGAAATATTTTTAGGCCCATGTTTGGGCAATATGATTGGCAGGGGATGATCATAAGTTTTTTTGTGCGTTTGGTACAAATTATTTTTAGAAGCATTTTTATGTTGCTTTGGTCAATTTTGGCTTTAATGGTGATTATTTTTTGGTTGATCCTGCCGATTCTGGTTGCTTATGAAATTATTTTTCAGTTAATTTAAATAATTTAATGTCTAACCAAGAATTTAATCAAAAAAACGATATTCAGTTTATAACTTGCTCCGTCTGCGACGGTTCCGGCCGAGCGAGCGACGATTCGGTTTGCAAAAATTGTTCCGGCGACGGTTTGATGGCTTTTTATCAAGGCCGGTTTTATTATTATAATCTAGAATTGAGCCAGCCGATGATACAGCTAAGGCATTTAAGAAATAGCTTTCATTTGGTTATTAATTTATCCGCCTACGTTATCGGTTTGATTGGAATAGTCGGTTTAGCATATTGGGTCTATCTTACCAGCTTGAATACGGAAAGCTTAAGCGCTTTCGCTTTTTGGCGCTCGCAAAGCATATTTATTTTGCTTTTTTGGGTCAGCTTGATCGCTGACATGTTTATTATTTATCGTTTAAGCGAAGAAGAGGCGGCTAAGCAAAAAATTAAAAAAGCTAAGTAC
>JAUSEG010000004.1 GCA_030650415.1 bacterium
ACTCCTGTCTTCCGCACCGGGACACCCAAGCGCGTCAGCTGTTTTTAATAATATCGAATAAAATTCGCTGTTCATTGTCCATTTTTAGATATTTTGTTTTTTGTTTTTGAGAATTCGGTAATTGGTAAGCCATTTCATACATATTCTGCGTCAGTTCAATGGCGCGCGCGGCGCTGAATCCGGCTCGATGATTATTTAACAGTCTTTCCAGCTCTTTGTAAATCGCATAGGCCGTAAAGGCAATACAGATATGCGCCTCGATTCTGCGTTTTAGCCGGTGATAAATCGGCCGTACTTTCAGATCGGTTTTAGAAATCCTAAAGGCTTTCTCGACTTGCCATAATTGGGTGTAATTTTTTACAACATTATCAACCGATAATTTTGTATTCGTAATATAGCCTTTTAATCCGTCCCATCGCTCATCCGCTTTGATTTTTTCTTCGTCTATCGCAATTTTTACTTTTCCGCTGATGGTCAGAAATTTGCTGTAACCTCGATTATTGATCTGCTGTTTTGTCAGTTTGCCGGAGCGGATTTGCTGTCTTAGTTTTTTTAATCCTTTTTCGCGGTTGTATTTGTCCTTGCGCGCCCGTTTCAGCGAATAGGTCACGATTAGCTTGGCGCCATCCGGTTTTTCAATTTTAATGCCGGTACCATCTTTTAATGAACGGGCGCGTTCAAGAATCTCGTTTTTAGTCGTTTCGGTTTCATTTTTCACGCGCGCTCCGATTATGAAAGTGTAGCCATTGGCTTTTAGCTTTTCGATATTGTCCTTAGATAGCAATCCGGCATCAGCCACCACGATCGGTTTCGGAAAATTATATTTTTTGCCGATAGCCTCGAGTATGGGCAGAAAAGTATGCCCCTCGAAAGTATTTCCTTCAAATATGTCATAGCCGATCGGATAGCCATTTTCTCCGACTAACAGGCCAATCATGATTTGCGGTTGTTGAAATTTACCGTCTTTGGAGAATCCGATTTTGCGCAAGTCATCCTCGTCTTCGGCTTCGAAATAGAGCGTGGTCATGTCGTAGAATATGACCGTGATATGGCCGTTTAAAATTTTCTTGGTATGCTCAAACGATATTTTCTCCACCCGCTCTTTGTATTTGCTTCGCAGTTCGTCTAAAAAACGATAGATTCTGTCCGAAGACACAAATATATTTTTGTATCTTTGGAGATAATCGATTGTTTTCAGTTTTGATCCTGGATAGGCTAGGCGAGAGATAACTAAATGGCGAAACAGATCATCGGGGAAAATATTAAATCCGATGCGATCAAATAACGATCCTAAAATTAATTCCGGTCCGATAACGCGAATATGGGTATTGGCCAACGTATCGACAAACCTTTCTACTTGTTTATCGGATTCTGTTTCCAAGCCGAGAACCTGCTGTCCGGTTAATTCCGGGATTAAGTGACGCGCTTGCAAAAACATGTTTTCCACCGCTCGCGCGTTGTCGGAACTGCCAACTGTTTTAACGACTTTGTATTTGCCACCCGCCTTAGAAATAATCTGCACGCTGATCCGACCGCTTTTATTTTTCTTTTTTCTTACAAACATGCCAATATTTTACCCCGGGACACCCGAAAAGAAAATAGCCTTAACTAATGTTAGATTAAATTTAGCATTTTAAGGGGAAAAATATTAGGCGTGCGGAAGACGGGAAGATATTTACCTTATGCGCCAAGTTGGTACTCATGACATTTTAAAACAACCATAATGGCAAGGTTAAAGTAAAATCCCCCTATATAAAACGCCTCGTAAAAATACGAGGAGTTTTTTAAAAAATGGTTTGATTTTAACCTGATTATTTTTTAGCGTTTAATTTTTGCTCTAAGATAATAACCCGTTTTTTCAATTCCTCAACATCAATCGCCCAGGCCGTATAGGCAAACTTCAATTTAACCTCATCCATATCTCTTCTTAATTCAGCTATTTTTTTATCAATGTCTTCTAAACGATTATCAACTTTATCAAAACGTTTATCCACGGCGTCAAAACCCTGCTTTACCATTAGTCCCAAATCATTAATAGTTAATTTTTTCGCCATATAATATTAATTAAATTTTATTATAATACTATTGTATAATTTAAAATATTTTGTGTCAATCTGGCTATAAAATAATCAAAATCGCCAGCAAAACGATTAACCCCAGGGTTGATAAAATAACGCGCGGATGTTGTTTTTTAACATGAACGAAGACGTTTAAGCCCAGAGCAATCAAGGCGACAATCAGAATCATTTTGTAAAAAATGGAAGTAGCGTCAAACAGCGGCGCGATGTACGGCGACTGGTGCTGTTTTATAAAATAATACTGTTTTAAAAGCGTGGTCTTGGCCGGCCGGATATTATCCCAAGTTAAATCCTCGGTGACTCTGTTGCCGGCCTGATCTTCGGCCGATACGCTGGCTAAAACCACGGGATTAAAAATTTGCTCCCGATCCTCTTTAAAAATTATGGTTTGGCCTACCCACTTGCCTGTACCGAGCGTAGTCAAGGTATCTGTACCGAGCGCGGCCGAGGTACTTGTAGTGAGCTCAGCCGAACTACCCGCCTCCGTAACTTCCGGTTTTAAATTAATAAAATAATTATTAAAATTTACTTGGACTCTGATCGCTTCCGAATTTAAGTAAACTTCGGCGCGCACGATTTTCTCATCCTGGCCTTGCGGCTGGTCAACATATAATTTTGATCTAAGCTGATCAATCAGCGGTAGTTCGACCGCGCTCGGTTCAGTTGACGCGGCCGAAGTCGTTGCCGTGGGCGTAAGATCCGGCTCAGCCCTAACTTCCGTTGTGTCATTAACTTTTTCGCCCAAGATCTCCGTAGTAGAAGCGGTTTTAACCGGTAAACCTGCCTGTCCGGCAGGCAGGTTTAATTCAATCGGCGGTTGAGCTGCCGGTTTAACCGGCTGAACTTCATCGGCCGGGGACGGCTGGCTAACCGGCGCGCCAAAATATTGAGCCACTAAAGTCGTATCCACTGCCGCGTACAAGCCGCTGACCATACCCACGCCGATTTCCTTAAAATCAGGATCAACCATGTTTTGATAATGCGTCTGGCTTCTGGTCCAGCCGTTAACCACTTCTTCCGGGCCGGCAAAACCTATGGCCAGGTTTTCTCCGGCGACCGTGAAATTATATTTACTTTGCTTGAGCCAATCGGCTAAAGTTTTACTATCCGGTCCGGTATGGGAAAAATACTGGTTTATAAGCATGTCGGCGGCCTTGTCATAAGCCGCCTGATCTAAACGCTGGCTTTCATGGAGCAGCGCCAAATTTAAATTTTTTCTGATAGTGTTGGTTAAGCTGATAACTTGACGGCCCTGTTCAACTAAAATATCCGGCGTCAGCCAGGCCTCGACAGGTAAAATTATTACCGTGCCCACTAGAATAACCTTAAACAGAATCGCGCTCAAAGAATAAAAAATCAGTCGCTGCGGATGTAGAGCCCGGGGCTTAAAATTATTATACTTGCAGGGAATGAATAAATCATTTAATAGGCCCGGCCCTTGGGGATTATAGCCGCGCTTAATTTCATCGCCGTCTTTAACGCCGTCGCCGTCCGTATCCAGATTAAGCGGATCCGTGCCGTAAATATTCACTTCCTCATAATCATTTACCCCATCATCGTCGCTATCGGCCTTATTAGGATTAGTGCCTAGATTTATTTCATCCGCGTCGGATAAGCCGTCCGCGTCCGAATCTTTAAACTTCCCCGCCCTGGCTGAAGCTTTAGAAAATAATTTATTTTTAGCGCTTTTCTTAACCATATATTAAGATTATAGCATAAATCAATGGTCATTGCGAGCGACTGCTCCCCATTGTCATTGCGAGGAGCCCTGTAATCGGGGCGACGCGGCAATCTAACGTATATCTATATTCCATTAAATCTCGCTGCAATTTCATTATAATTATTCTTCGACATTCGTGAGATTGCTTCGTCGTCGCGAACGCTCCTCCTCGCGATGACCAGCCCTATTTTATAATTCCTCCGCCCAAAACTTCTTCGCCTCGATAAAATACCACGCTTTGGCCCGGAGTAATCGCTCTTTGCGGTTCGGAAAATTCCACTCGGAAATTATGATTATTTATTTTGGTTATAAGGCATTCGGCGGCCTTATGCCGATAGCGTATGACCGCTTGACATTTTAAGGGTATTCTTGGCTGAATGTCCGATAGCCAATTAACATTTTTAGCGATCAGTTCATTTTTATAAATTAACGGATTATCGTTTTCATTAACCACGTATAAAATATTTTTTTTATAATCCATTTTCGCCACGTAAAACGGGCCGCTACCGCCAATTTTTATGCCCTTCCTCTGACCAATCGTATAGAGCGGCAGGCCTTCATGCTCGCCGATAATTTTGTTATCTGTCATTCTGGAGGGATCCGCCAGCTGGCGGAGACCGATAGAATCTCGTCTATCCCTAACACCACAAGATTCTATCGCTTCGCTAGCGCTTCGCTCCAGAATGACAATTGGTCCGGACTTTAATTTTAAATTTCGTTTTAAAAATTCATTATGGCTCGGCTCGGAGATAAAGCAGATTTCCTGGCTTTCGGATTTTTCCGCCACCGGCAATTTAAATTTTTTAGCGATTTGCCTGACCTGCGGTTTGGTTAAATTCCCCAAAGGAAAAAGCAAGCTCTTTAATTCGCTTTGATTAAATGTATATAAAAAATATGACTGATCTTTATTTTTATCTTTAGCTTGATATAGCTTATAAACAAATTTTGCTTGTTTGTTTTCTTGTTTTCTTGTTTTCTTGTTTCTGGCGTAATGTCCGCTAGCGACATAATCAAAACCAAGCTTCTTAGCCTGTTTGATTAATAACCCCAGCTTTACTAATTTGTTGCATCTAACACAAGGATTAGGCGTTCTACCGCCGGCATATTCTGCTAAAAAATTATCCACCACCTGTTTTTTAAAAATTTTGGCAAAATTTAAGGTATAGAGCGGTATGCCGATTTTATCCGCCACCCGGCGCGCGTCTAAAAGCGCTTCGGCCGAACAGCATTTGTTTTCCGCCTCGGCTCCGGCGAAATTATCCTTCCAAAAATGCAAAAAAATGCCAACGACTTCATGTCCTTGGTCCTTTAAAAGTTTGGCCGCCACCGACGAATCCACTCCGCCCGACATAGCCACGGCGATTTTTAACTTTTTTTTATTCATAAAAGCGTCAAAAATTTAATTAATGGCATTTTCCGCTGCCCGAATCGGTAAATTTTCCGCCGGCCACCGGAATAAATTGCCATTTATATTCTCCGCTTAAGAGCTCGAACTTTAAAACGCCAAACTTCGCTAATAAAAATAACACCGCTAAACTAACCCGGCGAAAGCGAGATTCTTAATCGCCTAGAAGCTGGTTTAAATTTCAACAAAATATTTAGAAGTATAGAAAAAATCTTTGAGATTTTTTCTGGCAAAATTTTTACTTAGTAAAGTCCCGGGAATTGTTTATGGATGATATCAATCGACGGTTGATCGGTTACTACCGTTAATAATTGTTTAATTACCAGTTTGGCGTTAGCCGTTTCACCGGTTTTCTGATATAAGAGGGCTAAGCTATAAAGCGCGTTAGCATGACTAGGATTAGCTTGAACAATGCTTAAGAAGAGCTGTTCCGCCGTTGCCACATCCTCATTCTTAGCGGTTGCTCCGCCCTGGCCGCCGGTAACGCTTAAATCTTGATTAGGCTCGGCTCCGGTAGTTAAATCGCCGGTTGCGCTTTGCGCCAGGTTTCCTGAAGTCGCGCCGCGGTTAAAATATAATCTTCCCAGTTCAAACCGATAATCAACGTTATCCCTGGTCAATAAAACCGCTTTCTTCAATTGATCAATGGAATCATCGATTTTATTTAATTTTTCATAAGCAATGGCTTTTCCGTAATAGGCCGCGCCAAAATCATTCTTCTTGGCTATGGCCAAATCATATTGCTTAATCGCTTCGTTGATATATATATCCTGTTCGGTTTTAACTGTTTCATTATTGGCTTTAGCCATGTTAATTAAAGCTAAACGAATATAGGGGGTTGGGCTATCCGGCTCTAAAGAGATATTTTTGTTATACAGAGCTTCAGCCCATTCCAAAGCGCCTCTGACATAGAAAGAAGCATTTTCATAAATTAAGGCCATGGCTTCGCTGTTGGAAACGTTGTTGGGCGCGATCTCTAAAGCCTTCTTACCTTTTTCGATGGCTAAGGATAGGTTGTTTTCAATAACGGTTTGATTCTTCGCGCCTTGAGCCTCCTGATTGGCTATAGCCATGTAATTATTGGCTAGATTTATGTAATAAACATCTTGATAGGGCGCTAAAACAATCGCTTTATTTACCGTTTCAATCTTTTTATTAATATCAGCGGCTTTTAACGACTGACTGACGTAGTAATCCGCTAAATACATCTTTACTCCCATGGTAAATAAGATCACTACGGCCGCGCTTAAGGTTAAAAATATCGCGGCTAGAGCCAGAGCGTATTTAGGCGAAGTTCTAAAGGATAGGCTTAAGCTCTTGAATTTTTCCGGATAATTGATAATTGCCATAGCCACCGCGAGAATCGCCACTAAGACCGAAACCAAAATTATTGAGCTGTTTAAGGAAAATAGCAAACTAAAAATTATAACGGTTATGAAGCTCGAAAATAAGGCCAATAAAATAGACTGCGATTCATTTCTTTGCGTTTTTATTAGTGTCAAAAAGCAGATAGACAGAGAAATTAAAGTAATAACTACAATAGCTAAAACTCCCAACCCGCCGACCGTGGCCGCCAGTTCGAATAAATAGCCGGAGGGATTATCAAAACGAACATTCCATAGAGGCGAAGCATTGAAATCGATGCCCTTGTATTTCACAAAATCATAAACGAAAGTTGATGGTCCGGAACCGAAGAAAGGATTTTGCTTTAAACTGATTTTAGCAATCTCCCATGAAGCCTTGCGCGATAAGCTGACTTCGGTCGGTAAGTTCAGGGCCATGATATTAAAATTGCCTAAAACCAAGAGAATGATCAGGAGTAAAAAGGTGGCGATCGGAATGACTAAATTAGAACTGGAAATTTTAATGATTTTTGACAGCAAGAACATTAAAACTATCACGATGCCGACGATGGCGGCCGGCCAGAAAGTAAAGCCGTTTAAAAGGGTTAAAACAAAAAGCGACAATAAAATAATTATGCCTAAAGATATTTTGGCGGCTATTCGCAAAACTTTATTCTTAAAATTAGGATGAATTTCGCCGATTTGCGCCAAACCGACGACTAAGAGCGGCAGCGCGATTATTAAGTACATGGTTAAACCTGATAAAGACCCCAGAGGATTAAAGCTAATCGCTTTGGTAAAATCCAACGGCAAAACAAACTTGCCCAAGAGCTGAAGAGTTGAATAAATTACCACTAAAGCGGTAGAACCGATAAAACCCCAAAATAACAGCTTTACTCTCTTTTGATTAATATTATTTATTACCAGGTAATAGAATATTATAAATATTACAACCGCGGCCAAACTCTTGGCTGAATTGCCGTAAATGCCGATTAAACTGTCTTTTTGGCTGATGGATAAAACCGTGGAGGTGATAAAAACCGCTAAGAGTCCGATAATCGGTAAATCAAGCGGCGTTCTCTTAATATTCAACTCGCCGAGTATAACGGCCTTAGTAACCCAGGAAACGGCGCCTAAGAGCGCTAGAAAATAAAATAACGTCATTTTTTCAAAGCCCATATTCTGCGCGACCAAACCGGTGAAAAACAGCGGGCAAAGAAAAAATATTAAAAAAATCGCGCTGATGATGACGAAGTCCAAGCCGCGCGTGGTCGTGGCTTGATTTTTAGTAATAATTTTTCTGTCGTCCGTAGCGGCAGCCTGTCTGGTTATAATTATTTTTTTTTCGTCCATAGATGTTTGCCCCGAGAGCCAGGGGAAAATAAATTATTAATAGATTTATGATTATTTAATTTTAGCATAAGAATTTCGGCTTGTCCAAAATTTTTAAGCTAGAGCTTATTTCTTCTAATCAGGCCTCTGGCCTCGCTTAATAGCTTAAGATAAAACTCAAGATTATTCAAGCTGGCAAGCCTGGAGCCTAAAGATTCATTAATTTTAAATAAATAATGCAAATAGGCTTTGGAATAACTCCTTAATTCGGGTAAATTGCTTTGGGCGTTGATTGGCGAGAAATCTTTAATAAATTTAGCGTTAGTGATGTTAATCGTTTCGTAAAAATTAAATTTCTCTGTCATTCTGGAGGGATCCGCCAGCTGGCGGAGACCGATAGAATCTTGAGATGCTATCGCTTCCCCCGGCTCGAGGCCGGGGTTCGCTCCAGCATGACAATTAAATAAAAACAGCCGGCCATGCCTGCCCTCTCTGGTCGGGATAACGCAATCAAACATATCCCAGCCCATTTTAATCGATCTGACGATATCTTCCGGCCGGCCGATGCCTAAGCCAAAACGCAATTTATTTTCCGGAATTTCATCGGCCGTTAAAGTTAAAGCTTCGGCTAAAAATTTTCCGGTTTCGTCAACATGCCTGGCGCCAAAGCCGAAGCCGTCAAAACCGATTTTAACTAAGGATTCAGCGCAGCGTTTTCTTAAGGGTAAATTATTACCGCCCTGAATAACCGCCATCAGCAAGGGCGAGTTCTTTAAAAGACCGCGTAATTTAATTTGCTTGTTATATTCAACCGAGCATCTTTTCGCCCATTTGATTGTGCGAGCCACGGCAATCTCTAAATCAGCATCGTTGTAGCTATTCGGCGGACAGTCATCAAAACAAACCATCATCTCAACCCCTAAATCAAACTGGATTTTAATCGATTGCTCCGGCGTAAGTTTAAGTATTGAACCATCAAGCGGTGATTTAAAAATTGCGCATTTATCGGTAATTTCACCGCTATTTTCCCCTTTATTCTTGTGAATTAATGAAAAAACCTGGTAGCCGCCGCTATCGGATAATATCGATCCCTGCCAATCCATAAAGCTATGCAGACCGCCGGCCGATTTAATTAATTTTATCCCGGGGCGCAAAAATAAATGCAGGGTATTCGCGACAAAACATTTTAATCCCAAGTCGGAAAGATCCCGATTGCTTAAATTTTTTACTACTCCTCTGGTGGCGTCAGGCATAAAAAAGGGAGTTTCTATTCTCCCCTTTTTTGTCTCAATTACGCCGAGACGAGCCTTAGAAATTTTGGATTTTTTTATTACTTTAAACATAAAAAATAGTCATTGCGAGGAGTCCAGCCCCAGTTTAAGAAACTGGAGCTGGACGACGCGGCAATCTCACGAACGGCAGAGAATAACTATAATTAAATTGTGGCGAGATTTAGTGAAATATAGTCATACGTAAAATTGCTTCGCCACCCTGATTACAGGGGCGGCTCGCAATGACAGCACCTTATTATTGCACTACTCCATCGCCGCCGGCTATATTATCATCTTCGAGTTTTGAAGTTTTAGCTTTAAGAGTTTTATTTATCGGCATGCCGGTTTCGCTGTCCGTGGCTGAAATATTCGTACCGGGCAAAATTATCATGATAGTATTGCGATCCGCTTCCGTTGGCATTAAATCAAGATTAAATTCGGCGTCGGCTTTATAGACCGTAACCGGTAATCGGCCGATCTGCCAAACGATTTGATTGTTCGCGCTGTCGAGGCTAACCTCGCCAACCGACGATCGATTTTTACCGCCCCAGATTATATTGGCCGGCAAATTAAAGCTAATTCGCAAATCGTTTAATTCATGTAAATTATTATTGATTGTCCAGTAAACTTTTAAGCTGGTGGTTTGCCCGACTTTCGGCGGTAAGGGCCCGGAGCCAACCGCCAAATTATCATCGCTAAAATATCTAAGCTGTTCAACTAAGTTTAAATCGCTGTTAATCTTATTGATTATGGTATTGCTCTGATTCTCGCTGCCGGCGCTCTTGCCTGAAATACTATATTTTACATAGCTCTTAACTTGATAAATTTTACTTAAATCGATGGCTGCCTGCGCCTTTAATCCAATGGAAAAATCAATTACTCCTTCGGCGCCGCTATTTATTTCGTCCAAAGCGGGAATTTCCTGCTTGCTCCAGCTTATGGTGTTGCCTCTAACCGTTCCATTGTTTTTATCGATTAAAGCCGGCCAGTCTAAAAAGCCGCTTTCTAATACCGCCATAATTAAAACGTTATTCATCAAAGTTTCGCCTTTGTTGGCGTAGTTTATCGAATAATTTAAAGTTTGCCCGAAATTCACTCCCTGATCAAACGGCGAGCCGTTGATAATTATATTTATATTTAAATCGCTCTTGATTATTTCATAATTCAAATCTTTCTCATAAAATAAATAATATTTTACCGGCTGATCCTTAACTTCCCATGGCAATTCAAATTTTAAATTTAAATTGACGCTCGGCTGTTTTTTTTCTTTAACTTTAAACTTTATGCTCAGCTCATTTTCGTTTTTTCCCAAGTTGCTTATAAGCCAGGCGCCTTGGCCGTCAACTTTAATTGATGGAACGGCCGGCGTGCCGGTCGCCGCGGCCGATTGATTGATTATTTCCACTTCATCCGGCCGATCCAGCGTAACGCGAAAACTATTAATATAATTTTGATCCCTGGCTTTGAATTTAATGATAATTTCATTTTCTTCATTAATTAAAGCGCTGTCCGAATTGATAAATGAAAAATCTAATCCCAAGTCATTGATTTTCGTTTCGAAGGTGGCTGACTTTTTAAATTCACTGGAAAAATTTTCCGGCTTATAGATCATATCGGCTAAAATAATCTCGTTCGCGCCGATCGGGCCGACCAATTTGCCTTTTATTTTTATTAAGTCGCTGCGATGAGAATCCAGGCCGGCTCTTTCCCAGGTATCGTTATTTTTGCTCGGAGCCGGGCTGCTTTCTAAAAATATGAAATTATCCGGATACTTAACTTTTATTTCAATATTATTTATCGCTACCTTATCTTCATTTTTATAATTTAACATATAAAAAAATTCTTCGCCTGACGCCACTTCTTGATCGGCCTCGAAGCTAATACTGACCGGCTGCTTAGCAGTGTCCATTTTTAAATAAATATAATTATAAGCCGCGTAAGCCGCGCCGCCTAAAACAAAAACAACAATAATAAAAGTGAACAAATTGAAAAAAAATCCTCGCTTTCGCTTAACGGTTAAAGTTTTAATGTCAACTTTATTGCCTTCGTCGTCCTGGTAAATTCTGGCCAGGCTGTTTTTTATTTCTTCTTCCTTAGCTTCATTAACTACATATTTATCAAAAGCCTCTACCTCTTCGTCGTTAGGCAAGGGTTTTTTTACAAACTCCGACAAACTGGAAGAACCCTGTTTTATTTTTATTTCATGGTTTTTCATATATTTATTTACCCATGGTAAGCAGGTTTTTAATTACTAAATTTTTTACTGTCATTGCGAGCCGCCCCTGTAATCAGGGTGGCGAAGCAATCTCACGTATGACTATATTTCACTAAATCTCGCTACAATTTCATTATGACTATTCTTCCCCGTTCGTGAGATTGCCGCGTCGTCGCTAATGCTCCTCCTCGCAATGACAAACAAAAATGTTCCCATTATTAATTATTCATACTTCATTTTTCCTCAACCATCACCGCCATAATTTTATCCTGGTCTAAATTTTCGGTTCTAAACCAGCCGTCCTGATTTATGCTTAAATCCGCCGGATACTGCCAAATTGTTTTAAAATTATCGCTTAATTTTAATTTACTCTCAATTATGGATGAATTCATACCCGGTTGTTTTTGCGCCAGCAATGAGTAAGAATAAAGATTTTTTTGCTTAGGATTAATCACCTCTCCGGCCTTAGCTATAAGTTTTTCCATAAGACCTTCGGTTAAATCCGGATTTTCATCGGTTAATTTAAATGGCAGTTGATACTTAATATTTATTTCAATCGTTTCTCCCGGATCCAATTGCGACCAGTTGGCAAAAACCGTCTTACCTAGTTCGTTATAAATTTTAGTGCCGCTAGCCGCGTCGGTTTTGGCTCGGCTTTCGGAGGCGAAAACCTCCGGATCGTTCTGCCAGCTCTCTTCCGCGGTTTTAAAAAATATTTTATCCACCGGCTTAAAACCGCTGGCTTCAATCAGCTCGGAGCCCAAGGGCACATAGACTCTTAACCAGTTAACGTTTCTCACGCCGGAAAACGGCTGTCTATTTATGGCTTCATGGGTTCGTTTAATCGTTAAATTATCAATAATCGAGCCGTCCGGCTGAACTTCGGCTTGATGAATAATTTCCTGATTAATTTTTCGATCGCTCTTTCCGCCCGCGATATTCGTATTAATTACGCTTAGATAATCGCCTTGAGTAGCTTTAATTTCTCCGGCCCAGCCCAGGTTTTTGACTTCGTCTTGCAATTCTTTATCGGTAAAATAAAATAAAATATTTTTATCAGTTAAGGATTCTTCAATCGCCTTAAGCATGGGGATTAAATTGTTTTTATTTAAGCGCTCGGGCAATTCTTTAATAATCTTATCCAATAAATCGCCGATGATTTTTTTCGGCTCCTTCGTAACGTTCGGCTTCTGCTCGGCGAATTCCTGGGTGACCTGCCAAAAATTATCCGCGTCGATTATGACGCCGTATTTTTCTTTTAAATCTATCGGGCCTAAAACTCTTAGAATCTTTTCCATAACTGTCGGCGTAAAGCCGATTACCCCGTCAACCGTCGAGCCGTCGCTGTTTTCATAAAACCAGGCCAGTTTTTTCGCCGAGGCGGACCAATCCGGCCACCAGTTAGCATCCCAGAAATGCCAATCCGCCCGAACTAGCGCCAGCGGCTCCGGCGATTTAATTTTCTTTAGAAGTCCGGCATCAGTATCATAGCTGCCGCCGCCGGGGGCTAAAAGGCTTTTTATTTTACCGTCTAAAATATCTATAAGCGCGAAACTGCCGATAAAACCGCCCGAGGCTCTAAGTTCCGAATTATTTTGAAAAATTAATAAATATCGCTTAGCCGATTCACCGCCTAAAAAACTTTCCAACTTATCGGTTAAATTAATAAATTCGCTTAAGCCGCGGTTAATTTCGCCGATTTTCTGTTTTAAAATAATAAAATTTCTCTGGTTTGGCTCGGGAATCACTTCGCTGTTTATCTGATCGAGCTCTTTCGATAAATCCGTAAGACTAACAATGGCTTTATGGCCGTAGACGCTTAAATTTAATAAAATTCCCCGGCTATCGTTCGCCTGATAATTAAACAGGCTTTCAACCGCTAAACTCAAATTCTTTCCCGCCTCGGCGCTTAATCCGCCCGCTCTAACTATGTGCTTCGAGGCCGCGGCTAATTGAATATTTTTATCCGGCACGATTGAACCAAGAGTAAAAAGCAGATCGTTAATTTCTTTAAGTTGATTTTCAGCGATTAAAAAATTATTTCCGGCTTGGGTGAAGCTCTCATCCGCGCGGTTAAAATCCAAATTGGCCGCCGCTTGGCCGCCGGAAATCAAATTATTCATGGCGCTTTCGCTCGCGCCTAAAACCTTACCCTTGGCGCTATCAATCGTTTTATAGTAGGTATAAGCTTTTACCGGTAAAATCATGATTAATAAAATTCCGGCAAAAACTAAAACCGGCCGTAAGTAACTTACCGACCATCTGTCATTGCGAGGAGCGACAGCAAACGCAGATCCCTCGCAGTTGCTCGGGACAGGCTCGCAATCTCTTTCTTCAAATATAAATCTTTTCGACAGAATAGCTGTTGCAACCGATCTGGCTGCTTTAAAACCGCCCGAAACAATATTTAACCCAACGGAAATTATCGGTTGAAGCCTGGCGATTAGATATCCTATAGCTTTTATTACCGGCCTGATTAAGGCGAGCAACGAAAAATAAACCAAACGCAAAGTAAAAATAATTATCCAGCCCAGCCAATAGGAAATTTTATAAACTAAAATTATCGCTTGCTTTAAAACTGCAAAAATTACTTTAGCTAAAACTACGAAAGCCAGTCCATTGATTTTATCCCAAAATTTTCCAATTTTACCGTTGTTCAGTTTTCCGATTATAATCGACTTTTCCACCTTGACATTTTCAGCGATAACCGGCGGGCTTAATCTAGCCAGAGCCGAAACCCAAAAATTTCTACTACAAATCAACTTCGTATATACCGAAAAATTCTTTTTAGCATTCTGACTGCCCGCTTTTAAAATCTTTCCGTAATCCAGCTCGGCCAGCTTTTCCAGCCTTGATTCAACTATTAAGTTCTTTTTATACTTGCTTTCTTTCATTTCGGCGATCGCCAGATCCTGTTTTAAATCAACCACAAAACGGGACGATTTCGCGCCCGGTCTGACCTTTAATTTTTTAAATTTTTTGAAACTCATCAATTTTTTATATAAGACAAAAAATTTTAAAACTTATTTACCCTGTTAAATTTATTACTAATAAAAATATAATTATAAAATAATAAATATTTAACGGGGTTAACATTATTATAACACAAAATTTAGAAAATAAGAAAATTTAATTACGGTTTGGCGAGATAACTTTCTACTGTCATTGCCAGCCACCGCGTTAATCAGCGCGATGAACAGTCTCGCGTATATAAAATCTCCAAAATTTTCCATTTAACAAAAGGCCTGATCTAACTAGTCAATAATTATAGTATTCCTATTTTTTAGGCTATATTAAATATATTTTTATTATACATGGCTAATATTAGTTTAAATACATAATTTTGACCTTTTTACCTTTGACATTTTCCTAAATCTATGCTATTATAATAAATCAGTCTGTTCTTTAAAAACTCGCGCTAAGTGCTGAATTAAGAGCTATTAATCAATAACTTTTAGTTCAGCATTTAGTAAACAACAAAAAAATCAAAAAAGAAATCGAATGAACTATTTAGTCGCCTGTTCCCTGATTATCACATTTTTCTATTACAAGACCGGCAGATGCCCTTGTTGTAATAGCAGATTCACTTGGATTTTTTCCTGGTGGTCTGAGCAGAGCGACTGGTCTTACGACCAGATCTCCAAAAGTTTTAAGAGGTGGCAAACCCGCAAAACAAGACATCGGTCTATCCGATGTTTCAAGTGTGGGTATGATGGATCTTACTATCAAAAGAAAAAAACCGAAAACAACAAACCAAAAAAAGATGAAAGAAATAACAGCATATTTCCAGAAGCTACCGGGTATTGGCATGGCAATTCTAGACTGGCCTGAGATCACTCTTCCGACGAGAGGATTCAATGTCAAGGAGGGTGTTCTTTATACCTACACAAAAGTGGGACATCCGGAAGAACCCCGCCTTGAGTACCAAGGCAAAAGGTACATCGTTTACACGGCAACACCCGTGCAAGCAAGGCAGGAAATCGGCGGCATGGAAAATGCTTTGGCCAAACTTGGCCTCTGAACAACCACACGAAAACAAACAAACCAAGAGAGAAAAAGATTATGAAAACCAAAACGCAGAAACTGCCAGTCAATTTCCTTAAACCCACAACCTTCACGCTGAAGCTGAGGATCAAACCCCAGTACATCAAGACTCACTAAACCTGAGCAACAAGAAACAAGCAAAAACCAAACCCAGGAAGAAACAGAAGCATGAAAATTACAGATCTACGGAACGTGCTAGTTACCACACCGGCGTTAAGACGCATGTCCGGTGACATGGAGGTTTTCCCTATAATTTTTCAGACCAGAGAAGAGCAAGAAGCGCAGCAAACGCTTTGCAGGGAGAATCAAAATACTTCCGAACCTCTGCCAACTTGGCGCGACAGAGCCGGCAATATAAAAACGATGTATGGGAACCCGTTGTATGATGAAAATCCCGAGCTGGTGTCACCGGCTAGACTGGCCGAAGACTTTACCAGTCACGGTTTTCGCCTGGTAGTCGTAGAGTGCCTTCAGCGAGAAGGTGATGATGAATTCCAGCGATTGAGAATGGCTTGGTCGAAAAATGAGGCGGTCGGAATCACGTTGGATGCCAAGCAAAAGCAAGTGGCTCGCAAGTACGCCGACCTCTTTTACTGGAAACACCATGGTATCTTCAACGCGAAAGCGGTCTCGCTCCAAGGCCAACACAACCCCATTCAGGGTTCAATCGCTAACCTCATCTTCAGCGGGGTAATGAAGTCCTGGCAAGTGGAAAATAACCACAAGATCATCAGCGAGGTGAGACTCACTGAAGAAAACGGTCAGTTTGAATTTGTGCCCTTTGTCCCGGGAGTTACCAATATCGCTCAGTCGCCGTCACAGCGATACAAGGAATACCCGGTAATACCGCTAGCCACTCTGGCCGACGTCTACGATCGGTCAACCTCACACAAGCGGTAGTCGGCGACTTGAATCGCCCCACCCCCTAAAAAAAGTAAGCGAAAAAATCGCAAGCTTTTTTCAGGGGGCTTTATTTTTAAGAAACTGTTTTTTTTTATAATTTATTTAAAGCTTCATTATAAACTGCTAAAGTTTTTTGCGCGCACTCGATCCATCTATACTTTTTAACTTGCTCGTATCCCCTCTTTATTAATTCCTGACGCAAATTTTCATCTTTAACCACTAATTCAATTTTTTCTTTCATCTCCGCCTCGTTTTCCGGATTAAAATAAACCGCCGCCTCTCCCAAAATCTCCGGCAAGCAAGTTTTATTTGAACTCGCGACCGGCAGGCCAAAAGCCATAGCTTCTAAGGCCGGCAAGCCAAAACCCTCATAAAGCGAGGGAAAAACATAGGCGCGGGCTTTAGCGTATAATACTCTTAAATCCTCGTCGGGAACATAGCCGGGAAAGATTACCGCTCCGACCTGGTTTATGGCCGACTGCTTTAAACGTGAATAAAAATAATCTTCTTTACCGACAAGAACTAATTTCAAGTCAGGTTTATTTTTAATGATTTCGGAAAAAACTCTTATCAGCCCTTCTAAATTTTTATGAGGATAGGCGTTGCCGACATACAGTAAATACGGTTTGGTTATGCCATATTTATTTAATATGTCATCAGCTTTTTCATCCCTTGCTCCGCAACAATGGGAAAATTCAGACGCGCCTTCATAGACTGCTCTAACTTTTTCCGGCTTTATTTTAAATTGCCGAACTAAATCCAGTTTAGTATATTCTGACACGGCTATAACCTTTCTCGCCCGCTTAACCGCCAAAGTGATAACGATTTTATAAAAGAAATTTTTTATTTTATAAATCATGGGCGCTAAAGTCGTAGCGCGCCGGGTGGGAAATTTTATTAAAATCAGATCATGAATCGTTACCACGAATTTAACCGGGCAGAAAACCGGCACATTAAAATGAGAAAAATGCATTAAAGATAGGCGCTCGCGCCAAATATAAAACGGCAATAATATCTGCTCGGCGAGTCCATACCATTTAATATCGGCCAAAACTTTTTTAACTTTAGGATTGTTACTGTTAAAACTGTGGAAGTTTTCCCGACGCAAAAAAACCACGTATTCGTTTTTCCGGTCAAGCTTTATTATATTATCGACAATTTCCTGCGTATACCTGCCCAGTCCCTTGCCTACGGGACCGTAAAAGCGGGCGTCAATGCCGATGCGATTTATTTTTTGTCTTTTCATAGTGATTTCTTCAACCCGGGCTTAACCAGAGAGACTGAACAACTCTTTAATTTGTCATTCCCGCGAAGGCGGGAATCCAGAAACATGGTTTGTGCTGCTCTCTCCTGGATTCCCGACAGCCTGCGGCTTCGGGAATGACAAGGCAGGGACGGGAATGACAAACATCAATCTATATAGCGTAAAGTCCTTAGTTACCTTTTCCATCATTTCTATTTTTAAATTAAATTTCACCAATCTTTTTTCATTTAAATAATTAAAATCCTTTTCCGGAAAGGTAAAATTATAATAATAAACCGGCAAATATCTAACTAAGGCGGCATATTGCTCGGTCATCCTATCATCATTAAATAAGCCGACGATCACCTTTCTTCCCGGAAATAACAGCTTATCATGATATTGCGTTATAATAACCGAATTGGACTCGGTTAAATTTAGTATTTTATTTAAATCCTGCCGCGACGCCAATTGATTTTTCGCCGATATAATTAAGCCTTCGGCGCTGCCGAGTAAAACAAACTTTAGGGAGATAAAAAATATGACCATGATTATTAAGACGCGAAAACCGTTAATTAATATTTTCTTTCGGAGCAGATTGGATAGCTTTACTAAGAAAAAACTGGCTAAAGGTATGGCCCCTAAATAAATCGGCAGCCAATAACGGGTATAGGAATTGCCGATGGTATGGCTTTTCGGATCAGGGTTATCATGAAAATCCCAACTGCCATAATAAAATAGCAGGATGAAAAAAATAATCGTATAAACCGTTAAATAGCAATAATGCCGCCTGTGCCATTTTTTAATTTTTTTTAAAAACCAAACTGAACCGAAAACCGCCGGCCAAAATAACCAGTAAAACATGGCCGCGAAATAGAAATAAAGCATTTTAAAGCTTTGCTTAGGCGCGAAACCAAAATGAAAAACCTTGTTTTTTATCTGAATTAAACTATTTTTAATCGCTCCGGACGTAATTATGGCCTGACCGGCGCCGGCAATACTGGAAATTGACTGATTCATCTCTTCATAACCGCCGCGCCAAGGAGAACCGTAAAGTATCTGGTTCCAATATAGGGCTGGCGTTAAAGAGCAGGCGAAAAAAGCTAAAAATATCAGTAATTTAATTAAACCGACTTTTTTAATATTAAATAGCCATAAGGCTAACCAGGCCGGAATTAGCCAGAGTAATTCAGCTGATCTGGTAATCACGCTTAAACCTAAAAAAGTTCCGGCTAAAGCCGCGTAAACATCAGGCAAAAATTTCGCCAGCTTAAATTTAATCGTGTCAGCTTCGGACGCCAATTTTTTAGTTTTTACCATGATGATGGCAAAATATAAACTAACAATCAATAAAACCACAAACAGCACATTATGAAACATGCTTCGGGCGCTATAGTAAATTAACGGCGGCAAAGCAGCCGCGAGCAGCGCGGAAATCAAGGCATTGCGCTTGCCAAAAATTTCTTTAATTAAAAGATAGTAAAAAATCAGGCCAATGGCGGCGAAGAGCGGCGTTAAGAACGGCAAAACTTTATAAGTAGTTAAACTGGCAATTTTACCGTAAATTAAAATAATCCCGAGAAAGCTTACCGGCTTAAGCCAGCCCAGGTCGCTCCGGTAGCTCCGCGGATGCATAATATCGGCGGATAAGAGGTTATATTTTTCAAAAAATGATAATTGCCCTTCCTGAGCGTAAAGTTTAGTAAAGTTGTAATTAGACGATTCGTCGGGCGACAGCCATTTAATAAAACCATTGGCTTGCGTGTAATAATTAAAACTCGCCGTACCAATAAAAAAAATTATCGCCATGGTTATTAAAATAATCCAATGCCAGTATCTTTTTAACCAAATTTTAATATTCAATGGCATAATGTCTTATTGTCATTCCGGCCTTTAAGCCGAAGGCTCGCCCCGTTAAATCCCTGTGGGAGGCGAAGCCTATTTAACGGGACGAGCCGGAATCCATATCCCGACGATAAAAAATTAGATTGTCGTGGCTTCGCCAGATCTCGCGTAGCGATGACGAGGTCAAGCCCGCAATGACAGAAAAAAATTTTAAACTTCATATAAATAAATCGATAAATCATTCGGGGTCGGCTTGTCTATTATCTTAGGCGTCCAACCGACCAGGCTAAAGGTATAAGAAATAATTTTAGCTCCGGGCTTTAACTCCCGTTTTAATTTGGCGCAGAGTTTTTTATTGATTGTCTCAGGCATGCCAAAAAAATAGACCACATCAGCCGGCGACAAATCTTCCTTAAATAAATTTTTAAATTTAAAATTGATATCGGCCTTAAAATTGAAAATCTTTCTTAACCTGCAAAATAAATAAAACGGCAAAGAAATTTCCAGGCCGATGGCTTTAGCTTTATAATGATTGGCGGCATATATCACGAGCTTGCCGTCGCCGCAGCCCAAATCATAAAAAACCTGCCCCTCTTTTAAACCGGCCAATTTAAAAATCCTGGCTAAATCTCGGCTGCGGCAAGGCACCCAGGGAGCGAATGATAAGGCTGAAAAAATCAAGCTGATGCCAAAAACAAAAATCGTCAACAAAATTAATAAGCCTAAGCCGTTGTTCATAATGGAATTTATCATAGAATATGGTAGAATAAAAATAACTAAAAAAATGGCTTAAAAAACTTTTCTAAAACCGCTATAAATGAACGACAAACTGCTAAATATCATTAATTCTTTTTTAACATTAATCTGCCTGATTTCCTTGTTTGGCGGCTTAGTTTATCGTTTTTATTCCCTTAATCTCGCCGGCCTGGCAATTAGTTTAACTTTAGCGATTATTTCATTTATTATTATACAGTATTTTTACTTTTACGCAAATAAAAATAACGGCCGGCAAAGAGAGGTTAAAGCTCCTAACCCTAAATTTCGATTAGTTAATTACTTGCTTCTGGCCTCATATTTATTACTGCTAATCGCTTCTTTTTACATTTTATTAAGCCATGAAACCGCTAATTCCATAATTTCTCCCTGGCAGGTTGTGCCAAAATATTTTTTTATAATTTACGGCTTGGCGACCTTAAGTCTAATCGGCAATGCCATAATAAACAAAAAATTTACCTTATGGCTCATAATAGCGCACTACTTTTTATCATTCTCCGTCGCGCTTATAGTTTATCGCCTCGGCTATGGCTATGATTCATTTATTCATTTGGCCACGGAAAATTTAATTGATAAAATTGGCGCGGTCGAACCTAAACCCTTCTATTATCTTGGGCAATATGGGTTAGTGGTTATTCTTCATAAAATTACCACCCTGCCCCTGGTCTGGCTGGATAAATTGCTTTTGCCATTATTGGCGGCGATTTTCTTGCCCATAACTTTATGGCGCGTACTAAAGGTTTGGTTTAACGAGGAGCGGCTTAATTTAATCTTAATTTTATCTTCGCTCGCCCTAACTTTTCCCTTTTTGATTATCACTACGCCGCAAAACCTGGCCTATTTTTTATTGATTATTATAATTTTACTGGGCTTGGTTTGCAAAAACCTGCCTGACTATTTCATAATTTTAATTCTATCTCTGACCGCTTTGATAATTCAGCCTATCGCCGGTTTGCCCACTCTGCTTTTTTGCGCGTTTCTAGCGGTCTATCATAGCGATAAAATCAACATAAAAAAATATTTTTATCCACTCTTAGCTATAGTTACCGTGCTTATCTTGCCGGCTTCATTTTATTTTTTAAATAGGCAGCTGCCTTCAGCCGAGTCGAGCGGCGCCTTAATCCGGGAGATTGGCCAATTTAAATTAAATATTCCCGGCCAAGAAAATTTTATTTTAAACTTTGCTTATTTATACGGTTATAATTTAAAATTTATTTTTACCCTGCTGGCTTTAAGCGGAATATTTATCGCTTTCAGATACCGAAAACAATGTAAAATTCTCTGGCTTTATTTTACGCTGGCCGCCTCTTTATTCATCTCCTATTTAATCACCGCGAAAATACCGTTTGCTTTTTTAATCAACTATGAAAGAAGCGATTATCCGCAAAGAATTTTATTGGTCGCCTGCCTGTTTCTCTTGCCCTTCGTCATCCTGGCAATTTATGCCATGATAGAAAAAATCTTGGCGCAAAACTTTATTTTTAAATTAAGCTGGGCGGTGGTTTTAACGATCCTAATCAGCTCTTCTCTGTACATAACTTATCCGCGCTATGATAATTATTTTAATTCTCGCGGCTACTCGGTTTCTTCATCCGATATTAAGGCCGTTAATTGGATTAACAATAATTCAAAAAATGACTATCTGGTATTAGCCAATCAGCAGGTTGGCGCGGCCGCGCTAAATCAATTCGGTTTTAAAAAATATTATGGCAACGGGCAGCTATTTTATTATCCAATCCCGACCAGCTCCCCTCTCTATCAATCTTATCTAGACATGGTATATAAAAAACCGGATCGCGAAACAATCTTTAGGGCCTTAGACTTAGCCGGCGTTAATGAAGGTTACTTTGTTTTAAACAAATACTGGTGGGCGTTTAAAAAAATCCTGGACGAAGCCAAGTTGTCCGCGGATAGTTGGCAAGAAATTGATAATGGAGAAGTTTATGTGTTTAAATATGAAAGAAAATAGATATAAAGACTATTACCCAATTAATCCTTCCAACTCTTTAATATAATTTTCCACATTGTACGAAGCGACCTTAGTTCTACCAGCCGCGGCCATCTCGGCTAAATCGCTCTCGTGGCTTATCGCCCACTGCATTTTTTCAACTAAATCAACCACATTACCCGGCCTGAATAGAGTACCGGCCTGTCTGTCGGCGAGGCAGGCGTTTTCGCCGATTAATTCGCTAATACCGCCTAAATCGGCGGCAACAACCGGTAAACCCGCGCTAAAGGCCTCTAAGATCACCGTAGGGCAATTCTCATAACATAAAGTCGGCATAACTAAGCATTGGCTGGTTGCTAAAAGCCGATTGACCTCCGCTTCGCTCTGCCAGCCCAAAAATTTAATGCTCTGGTCTGAACCGGCTTTAAGTTTGGCCGATTCCAGATCTGAACCAACGCCGGCGATAATTAATTCAACCCGCGGAAATTTTTCTTTAACCTTCTTGCATGCTTGGATTAATAAATTTAAACCTTTATGTTTTTCAATTTGGCCTAAATATAAAAATTTAAAATTTCCCTCGGTCTTTTTTGATTCCGCTATTGGCATGAGCGCGACCGGATTAGGTAAAACGATTCTTTTGGATTTAATAAAAAATATCCTATCTAAATATCTATTCATCAACCAGTGGGAAGGAAAAATTACTACTTTGGGCGAAGCGAATAATTGGCTGCATAAGCCGGCGTAATTTCTCGCCCATTGGCCGTTAATTATATTTTCTTGGCCAAAATTCATAAGTCCGGAGGGATGGATTAATTGAATATCATGAACTAAATGGAGGTGTTTAAGTTTTAACCTTCTAATCGCCAGCGGTATTAAAAACCCCAAACCCATTAAATTATTAGTTATGACAACGTCGCATTTTTCCGCGCGTAAAATCTTTTTAATTTTAAAATAACTTACGATATCAAACATATCCCAAACATGCCAAACCAATCGCAAAAATTTCGGTAATTTATTGAGATTATAATACCGGCTATTTAAATAATATATTTTGGGCTTGAAATCCGGGGTTTGGAGTTTTTCACTATACGGCTTAGTCGTTATAATAAAAACTTCGTGGCCGGCTTTAATCAAGCCGTTGACTATGGTTTCAGCAATCTTTTCCGCCCCGCCCCTGGCATACGGTTTATATAAATTATTGATTAAACAAATTTTCATAAATGTATTGTCATTGCGAGAAGACCTGCAATCAGGGCGACGAAGCAATCCATCTTTCTTCTGTCATTCCCGCGCAGGCGGGAATCCAGGAGTAAGCAGTATGAACCACTTTTCTGGATTCCGGCTCGGAGGCCACTAGTGTTGCGTTTAGCAAGTTTTTAGGAAATTTTTGTTTAACATTAGCAACTGAAATTCTAAATCTCAATTGAAATCGTAAACAAATTATTTTTCATAAAAGTGCTAATTTTATTGGTTAAAATTAATGTCAAATTAA
>JAUSEG010000007.1 GCA_030650415.1 bacterium
TACAGGAGCGGCTCGCAATGACAAATCGAGTTATGAGTTACGCGCTACGAGTTATGAGACTAACAGTATGAAACTAAAACCATTAGGCGATCATGTTATTGTAAAACCAATAACCGAGAATGAAGTGACTAAGTCGGGCATTGTTTTGCCTGACACGATAGATAAAGAAAAGCCGGAAAAAGGCCAAGTCGTGGCCGTGGGCGAGGGCAAGCTACTCGATAACGGCCAGTCGGCTAAAATGTCCGTTAAGGTCGGGGACAAAGTGATGTTTAAAAAATATTCGCCGGATGAAGTAAAAATTGACGGCGTGGAATATTTAATAATCAGCGAGAGCGATATTTTAGGAATTTTAGAATAATTAATTAACTTTTTGTCATTGCGAGGAATGGCTCTTCTTTCTGTCATTCCCGAAGCCGCAGGCTGTCGGGAATCCAGGAGGGAGTAGCAGAAATCTCATTTCTGGATTCCCGCCTACGCGGGAATGACAAAGGAAGGAGTCGCTCGCAATGACAGTACCAATACTATGGCAAAACAAATTATTTACGGCGAAAAAGCCAGAAGCGCTTTAAAAAGAGGCGTTGATCAATTAGCCAACGCGGTAAAAGTTACGCTAGGCCCAAAGGGCAGAAATGTGGTAATTGAAAAAGGTTATGGCGGACCGACCATTACTAAGGACGGCGTAACCGTGGCCAAAGAAATCCAGCTTGAGGATAAATTTGAAAATATCGGCGCCGAGCTGGTTAAAGAAGTGGCTTCAAAAACCAATGATGTGGCCGGCGACGGCACGACTACGGCCACGATTTTAGCTCAAGCGATGATTAGCGAGGGCTTAAAAATGGTGGCGAGCGGCATCAGTCCGATAGAATTAAGAAAAGGCATGGAAGATAAAGTGGCGGAAATCGTGGCCAACTTGAAAAAGATGAGTAAAACTATCAATACCGAAGCGGAAATTACGCAAGTGGCTTCTATCAGCGCGAACGACAAAGAAATCGGCAAGATTATTGCCGAGGCGATGACAGCGGTTGGCAAGGACGGCGTGATTACGGTTGAAGAAGGCCAGTCTTTCGGCGTAGTTAAGGAAGTGGTTGAAGGCATGCAATTTGATAAGGGCTATGTCTCGCCATACATGATTACCAACTCGGAATCGATGAAAGCCGAATTCAATGAGCCGGCAATTTTAATTACTGATAAAAAAATCGCTTCTATCCAGGAAATCTTGCCGCTTCTGGAAAAACTGGCTAAGTCGGGGAAAAAAGATTTGGTTATAATCGCTGACGATATTGAAGGCGAAGCTTTGGCGACTTTTGTGGTTAATAAACTGCGCGGCACATTTAACGTTTTAGGTATAAAGGCACCGGGCTTTGGTGATCGCCGAAAAGAGTTGCTGGCCGATATCGCGATTTTAACCGGCGGTAAATTTATTACCGAAGAAGTCGGCTTAAAACTGGAAAATGCGGAAATTTCCGATTTAGGCCAGGCGCGAAAAGTCGTGGCCTCGAAAGAAGATACGACCATAATTGAAGGCAAGGGCGATCAGAACGCGATAAAGAACCGCGTGGCGCAAATCAGAAAAGAAATGGAAATAACCGATTCGGATTATGATAAAGAAAAACTGCAAGAACGATTAGCCAAGCTGGCCGGAGGCGTGGCGGTTATAAAAGTCGGCGCGGCCACGGAAACGGAAATGAAAGAAAAGAAGGATCGAATTGAAGACGCTTTAAACGCCACACGCGCGGCCGTAGCCGAAGGCGTAGTAGCCGGTGGTGGATTAGCTCTGGCTCAAGCCGGCAATGCTTTTACCGAATTAACCGATAAAAAAACCGATACGCCCGGCGCGATGATAGTGGATACGGCCGTCTTAGAGCCGATTAAGCAGATCGCGGCTAACGCCGGCAAGGACGGCTCCCTGGTTCTATATAGCATCATGAAAGAATATAAAGCCGGCAATAAAAATTTCGGCTATAACGCCATGACTGATAAGTTTGAAGATATGTTCGCGGCCGGCATCGTTGATCCGACTAAGGTTGTGCGCTCGGCTCTAGAAAACGCCGCCAGCGCGGCTATTATGTTTTTAACTACCGAAACGGTTATCGCCGATAAGCCGGAAAATAAAGACTGCGGACATGGCGGCGGCGGTATGCCCGGCGGCATGGGCGGAATGGATCCAAGTATGATGGGGATGTAGAGCAGAGAACGGAGGACGGAGGACAGAGAATAGAGAATAGAGAATAGAGAATAGATTTGAGAATACAAGAAGAAGCTTAATCGGCTTCTTTTTGTATTAGCCCCTTTAACAAAGGGGCCGCCCGAAAGGGCGGGGGATTTATGAAATCTGGTAAACAGGAAATTAAATCCCCCTAACCCCCTTTATCAAGGGGGAAATAAAAAATTGGGTAAATAAAAAAGCCGCGGGGTTGTCTTATTGACGAACCTTCGCGGCGTGTGAAACATTTTATAGATAGCTGGCAAACTCTGCGGTTATGGCCAGATAATTTTGAGAATTGTCTGCAGGGTTTTCGCTCGGTTGCCAAACCTGGCCGAATGAGCTATTCTTGCTATCTTACGGAGGGCCTCATGAAGTTCGGCAATGCGGGCATCGGCTTCTTTGCTCATGGCTTTTGCCGATTCTCGGCATTTAGCGCGCAGTTCAACTTGTGACTGCGCGAAAGCGCTCTTTTCCTCATTCAACAGCCGTTGGAGCGCGGCGTACTTGGTCGGCCAAGCTTCTTCCTCTTGGAAGGCCTCGGCCGCGGCCACGACTTCTTCGGCTGTGGCTTCGCCGGCCAGGAAGCGGTAGAGCAGGTTTCCGTCGCGGACAAACCGGAGCATAGCCGATTGGCGGTTTATGTCGTTAGGACAGGATCCGTAGGTAACGCCGCCGATTTTGACGGTGACGCCCCATTTCGACGCTTGGGCAGGCTGGTCTCCCGACGGAATCCAAGCCTCGTCAAGATCAATCCAGGGAAGACCGCCATCCTTCCAGGTGATATCCAGAAAGTAGGCGCGCACCCAGTCGCTAGGAGTTTTCTCTCGATTCCATACCGCCAAAGCCACGAGGGCTGGTTTATTCGGCATTGGAAAAAACGTCACACTGTTGCAATCGTTGCCAGGCTGGATGCTAGCGTTGCAACTTGCGCCCAAAAACGTGATTAAGGCGGTGTGGTCCACACGAACCATGACGCTGCGGTTATTGCCTTTTGCGGCAACTCGAGCCACAATCCGATTATTATACAATTTTGACATGATGCTACCTTTTGTGATGTGTAACGGCAGAGCCGTTTTCAAGGAACACGATAATCTCTTATCAAGACTATCTAGGCAAACCGAGGTTACCTCTTGCCTTACTTGAGGGCCGCTTACTTTTGTTCAGCGACCCTAAAACATAGCATAATGTGAGAAAAAAGTCAATAGTTGACATTTTGTTGACATTTTGTTGAATAACTGTTTTATGGTAAAATAAAGACATATAAATCCCCCCCTTGTTAAAGGGGGCAATGCAAAAAATATGGAATTTAATAAACAACCGATCAATATAAATATCACCAGCGCCACGATTTTTAAAACTGTGGCGATTTTCGCCTTGCTCTATGTTCTATATTTAATTAACGATATTTTGATTTTATTCTTTGTCGCCCTGGTTTTTTCGAGCGCCTTAGACCCTTGGGTTGATTGGCTTAAAAAAAGAAAAATTCCCCGTTCGGTCAGCGTCTTGGTTTTATATTTAGCCGTTTTTTCGGTTTTGGGATTAATTTTGTATTTGATCATACCGATAATTATAAAAGAGGTTAATGACATGTCCAATAATTTTCCCCGCTATTTTGAATCGGTGTATTCAAAATTCAGCGATTTAAAAGATTATTCTTTAAAATACGGCCTGGCCGATAAATTTAAGGGATCGCTGGATTTTATTTCCGATTATCTGCAAACTACGGCTTCGGGGATATTTTTTACGGTGGCCAATATCTTCGGCGGGATTTTTTCTTTTGTCTTAGTCTTGGTTTTAACTTTTTACATGGTGGTGGAGGAGAGCGCCATAAAAAAATTAGTTTGGTCGATCGCTCCGGTCAAGCATCAGCCCTATATGATGCATTTAATCAACAGGATGCAGATAAAGATGGGCCATTGGCTAAGAGGCCAGCTTATTTTAGGCCTGTCCTTGGCGGTTATAACTTATTTAGGCCTCTTGATTTTAGGCGTGAATTACGCCTTGGTTTTGGCTCTGATGGTCGGTTTATTTTCTTTTGTGCCCTATATGGGCGCTGTTTTAGGCGCGATTCCCGGCGTTTTTATCGCTTTTACTCAAGCGCCGCTACTGGCGATTTTCGCCGTAATATTATTTTATATCATTCATTTTATAGAAGTTAATTTTCTTTATCCGAAAATAATGGAAAAAGCCGTGGGCTTAAATCCGATTATCAGTATTTTAGTTTTACTCGCCGGTTTTAAATTGGCGGGCGTGATCGGCGCCATTCTTTCCATACCGGTTGCCACGGCGGCGGCCGTCTTTATTAAAGACATTTTTGATAGCAAAGAAGGCGGCAAAAAGCAGGCGGAAGAAGTGTAAGCAAATTTTCAATTTTCAATTTTCAATTTTCAAACAATGACTTAATTTTTCAATTTTCAATTGGAAATTTAATTATTGAAAATTGTTTAGAAATTAGAAATTAGAAATTGAAAATTAAGCCATGACAGATAGTACGGCTATTAAATTAGATAAAATTATTTTAGTATTGATCAAAGGCGTTATTTTCCTTCTGCCTTTATTTTTTTTGCCCTGGACCAGCGAATACTTCGAATTTAATAAGCAATTTTTGCTTTGGTTCACTATGCCGATAGTTGCTTTATTGTGGCTTTTAAAAGCAGTGGCATCGGGACAGCTAAAAATTAAAATTAATCCCTTAAATTTACCGATACTAATTTTTTTGTTTTTAACCGCGGCGTCTTCTATATTTGGACTGGATAAATTTTCGTCTTTTTTCGGTCATTTCGGAATTTTTTCCGATAGCTGGCTAGGACTATTAAGTCTAGTGATATTTTATTTTTTAATTATTAATACCAAGGTAGCGGAAAGCGCAGAGAATATTATCGGTTTGTTAAAAATATTTCTTTATTCTTCCGCGATCGCCGCGGTTCTGTCGCTCATGGCAATGGTTATCCCGCCAAAAATAAATTTAGCTGAAGTATTCTTAGGTCATGAATTGCCTAAAGAGGCTTCTCTCGACTATAACCAGTCTTGGGACATAACTAAAGAAACCCTTAAAAAAAATCCGGCCCTAGGCAGTGGTCCGGGAACTTTTTCGCAAGATTTTTCGCTCTTTAGGCCGGTCGAATTAAATTCAAGCGCTTTATGGCAAATTAGATTTGATAAGAGTCGTTCGCGTTTTTTAGAAATATTAGCCACGGGCGGGCTCTTAGGTTTTTTAAGCTATTTTTTAATAATTTGCCTGGGTTTTTATCTTGACATCGTTTTAATCAGAAAATATTTATTTGTCCGCGCGGCAGGCGAGACAGCCTATGCAAAAGGCGAGGAACATAATTTAGTTTATGTTTTATTTACGGTTTTTATTCTAATATTTTTTTCCCAGATTTTTTTTCCAACCAATACGGTTCTAAATTTTATTTTTTGGTTCATTTTAGCGCTTTTAATTTCTTTTTGGCAGAGGCATGACAAGTTATTATTTAAAGAGAAGATAATAGATTTGCATAAAACAGTTTTATTTTACAGACTGTCTATCTTAGTTTTATTTGTATTAAGTGTCGGCGTTTTTGCGCTTCTGGCTTTTGAAGTTAAATTTTTTGCCGCCGATATAATCGCGGCGCGCGGAGCTAACCGTGAGGCCAGTTTGATAATGGCAGTCAAATTAAATCCTTATCGTTATAATTATCGGATAAGCCTGGCAAAATTGTATTTAAGCCAAGCCAAGGCGGAAAGTTTAAAGCCGGACGGGCAAGGAAATAATTCTATGATTCAGTTAAATATAACAAAGGCGATTGAAACAGGCAGAAAGGCCATCGAGATGGCGCCCAGCTCGGTCTTACCTTATGAAACTCTCGGTATGATTTACCGCGATATTAGGCCTCTAACCTTAGGCAGCGAGGCTTGGGCGGTTAAATATTTTAACGAGGCTTTTGCGTTTGAACCAACCAACCCGGTTTTAGCCACCGAGCTGGCGAAGGCTTATTTAAATAATAATGACCTGGTTAACGCGGAGAAATATTTTAATCGAGCTTTGGAGTTAAAAGGGGATTATTATGAAGCTAAGTTTAGTTTGGCCAAAACTTATTTAAAGGGCAAGAAGGATAGTCAGGCGCTGATTTTATTAAACGAATTGGCGCGAGAAGTTTATGATCCGGAAGTTTATTATGAATTAGGCAGATTTTATTATAATCATGGAGAAATTGATAAAGCCATTGATCGATTTAAATTGGCGTTAAGCCTTTCCCCAAAACACTCCAATAGTTTATATAGTTTAGCCGTAGCTTACGAAGCAAAAAATGATTTTAAAGAAGCCTTAAAATATTACCGGCAAGCTTTGGAGTTGAGTCCGGGAAATAAGGAGTTGGAAAATAAAATTAAAGAGTTGAGCAAATAAAATTAATTTTAACATAAAAAAGAGGACACGGCTTTTTTAAGCGGTGTCCTTTGGTTGTTGTTGATTTCTCCTACTTTACATTGAGAACTTCGTTCAGGAGCCTTAGCGCTTCCTCGTATTTTCCGGCGGTAGTCTGGACGACTTCGTCCGGCAGATCCGGAGGCGGCGGCTCTTTGTCCCAGCCGGAGTCTTCCAGCCAGTCCCGGACGTATTGCTTGTCGAAGCTTGGTTGCGGGCCGCCCGGAGCGTAGCCATCAACCGGCCAGAAACGGGAAGAATCCGGGGTTAAGACTTCGTCGATGAGCATGACCTGGCCGGTCGCCGGATCAATGCCGAATTCAAACTTGGTGTCGGCGATGATGATGCCGGCTTGCTTCGCCAGGCCTTGAGCGTAATGGTAGAGGATAAGGCTCTTGGCTCTGATGATGGATGCTACGGTGGCGCCGACGATTTGCACCATCCGTTCGTAGCTGATGTTTTCGTCATGGCCTGATTTGGCCTTGGTGGCCGGGGTGAAGATTGGCGTGAGAAGCTTGTCCGATTCTTTCAACCCGGGAGGCAACTGAATGCCGCAGACGGTTCGGTCTGCCTGGTAAGATTTCCATCCGCTTCCGGCCAGGTAACCGCGGACGACGCATTCAACCGCAAAGGGCTGGGCTTTCTTTACCAGCATGCTTCGCCCCCACAATTTCTCTTTGTAAGGCTGGCAGACTTCCGGATATTCATCCGGATCGCAGGTAATCAGGTGGTTGGTCACGACATTGGCCAGCTTGGCTAGCCACAGGGCTGACGTCATGGTCAGAACCTGGCCCTTGCCCGGGATGCCTTTGGTCATGATCACGTCGAAGGCCGAGATCCGGTCGGTAGCGACCATCAGCAAACTATCGCCCAGGTCGAACATTTCCCTGACCTTGCCGCTTTTCAGCTTTTTGAGACCCGGAAGGTCGCAGGTTAGCATCGGCGGTAACGGTGTTCTTATTATCGGTTTCATTTTTTTTGTTTGTTTTGTTTGGTTTTGGTTTTTGCGGTTTATTTGGCCGTAGCCATTTGCAGGGCTTCGGCCAGACTTAGATCCAGGCTGGGTGGTGCTTCAGGTATGATGATGGACGGCAAGGGTATGTCGCCGCGGGCCATCAGGCAAGCAAAGAGGAAACCTTCGGGACCCTGGCCGGCGAAGATTACTTGGGTGCCAGGCACTTGAGTAATGCTCAAAGCCGCAGCCAGGTTATCGGTATTATCGTTGCCACTCGTGAAGGCAACGCCGATGACTCTGACTTTATCGTTCTTGAGCTCGTAGCGTAGATATGAGTCGGCCACTCCTGGTAAGGCCGCGGCTTTACCGGCGGCCGCGATGATGAAATCGACGCTATCGGTCGCCGAGACCATTCGGAGACGCGCGAGCAGTTTTTCAGTGTGCCGATGGCAGCTCATGACGAGCACGGTTACCTCGGCCAGCCCTTGGCTGACTTGTTTTGTCAGCTCAGCGAGGCCGTCCTTGCATTGCGGCAGGTCGCTTTTCGACCCCACTATGACTAGTATTCTTATTTTCATGTTTATTCCAGTTTTTTGTTTTTTGCGGTTTAGGTTATTTTTGTTGTTGTTCGCTTTGGACTATTTGAATCTGGCGAAAATGCCTCCAACGTGCCGCAGCTTATTTTGGTAGTTGAAAATATTTGCCAGTTCCGCCGGAGTTAGAAGATCCGTCACGGCCATTTTTTGAAACAGAGCATCAAAATAGTAAATGCCCCGTTCAATTGCTTCAAAGGCAGCTTCTTGGGCGACGCGATAAGCGGTTTCCGGATCCATGCCTTTAGCCATCAGCGCTTCCTTCACGTCCGGCGAGAAAATGATTCCTCGCGTGAATTCCAGATTTCTCTGGATGTTTTTTTCGTTCACCACCAAGCCGGCCATAACTTTCGCCAATCGCTCCAGCATAAAATGCGTGAGCTGAAACGAATCGGCGAAAATGATTCTTTCGGCGCTGGACTGGGAGATGTCCCGGCCGCCCCAAGTCGGAATGTTTTCCAGAGCGATGCCGGCGTTATGCCTTACCACCCTGGCTAGGCCGCAGAGATTTTCCGTTAAGGCAGTGTTCTTCTTGTGCGGCATGCGCGATGAGCCCTTCTGACTTCTGCCAAACGGTTCTTGAATTTCGCAGATTTGTGTTTGGCCGAGCAATCTGATGTTCAGGGAGATGTTTTCCATCACTCCGGCCAGTACGGCCAGGGCATTCATGACATGAGCATGGCGGTCGCGCAAAATAATTTGTCCGGAGATTTTTGCCGGCTTCAGGCCGAGCAACGATAGCGACCTTTCTTCCAGTTCGGGAGAAAGTCCGCCGGCATAAGTCCCGACCGCTCCGCTGATTTTGGTATAGAGCATCTGCTCTCCGGCTAGACTGAGAAACTCTTTTTGGCCGGCCAAGCGGTCATGCCACCAGAGAAACATCAGTCCGAGAGTTGACGGTTCGGCATGCTGGCCATGCGTGCTTTCAATTCTGGTTAAGCCTTGGTACCGCCTGGCGATTTCCAGGGTTTTGGCCGTCAGCGCCGCCAGAGATTTCAAAACGGTGCTGATCGCTTCAATCATCAGAATCGAGGTGGCCGGTTCTTCCGTGTCGTAGCTGGTCAGGTCGGCATGAAAATGGCGTCGTAAATCACCGTCTAAGCCTTCCTGAACATTCTGAACAAAGGCCAGCAAGTCATGATGGATTTCTTTGTCAATTTCGTTGATTCTCTTCACGGAGAATTTGGCTAGCATGGCGATTTGGTCGGCGGCATGTTTAGGGATTATGCCCATTTTTGCCTTGGCGTCTAAGACTGCCACTTCAACTCGCAGCCAGGCGGCATATTTGTTATGTTCTGACCAGATTTCGGTCATGGTATTGGTGCAATATCTTTCGATCATAGTTTTCTCCGGTTGTTGGTTTTTGTGTTTGTTTGTTGACTATTTTTCCCGTTTAAGCGGGATTTTTAAGGTTCAAAAAGCCAAACCCTCCTTAGGTTTGGCCTCCTTAACTTTGTTTTGATATTAGTATAAAAGCGGGGAAAATGCAAGACTAACAACCCTCCTTTGAAAGGAGGGGCGGGGGAGGTTAATTAACCCCCTTTAATTCCCCCTTTGCAAGGGGGATAGTTTTTGAAATAAAAAAAGGCTTCAGTGGTTAGTTGAAGCCTTGGTAATAAATCCCTAGGCGGGAAGTTATTTCTGTTTATTCAGTTCCTCCATATGCCGCACCCGCCTAGCAATCAGCGCGGCCGTGCCGATGTCAGTTCGGTGGGCAACGGCGCCGGTGATGGCGCGGGCCGCTTTCTCCGCGATTCTTTCCGCCTCACTCAAGCCAGGGGCAGTTCCCAGAACGGCCGCGGCGCGGGAAGAAGTCAGATGGCAGCCAGCCTGATCGTGATTAACGGATGAATAATAAAGAGTCGCCTTGCCCAGGTTGCCGATTTTAATGAGATCAGATCCTTCCGCGGCTCTTTGATCTTTGAGCAAGCCGTAATTAAAAGGCACCACGTATTTAACCACCGTGGCCAGACGCCTGAAACTGACAGGCAATTTGTGGAGCCTGCCGTTAGTGATGGCTTGGCAGATGTCCACAAAGTCGGTCTCCAGAAGCGCCAAAACGTTTATGGCTTCCGGGTCGCCGAAACGGGCGTTGAACTCAATCAGTTTGACTCCGTCGCGCGTAACCATGAAACCGCCGTAGATTATGCCTCGGTAGAACAGGCCGGTTTCCAGATGTAATGCTCTGACGGTTCGCCGGACGATATCAGCAGCTTGCTCCAGCTCGGCTGGTGTTAAAAACGGCAGCAGATGGTTGGCGCAAGAGTATGAGCCCATACTGCCGGTGTTCAACCCCAGATCGCCGTTCAACCGGCGCTTATGATCCTGAACCGGAGGCATGGCCACAATATTTCTGCCATCGCAGAAGCACTGCAGAGAAAATTCCTCGCCTTCAAGTTTTTTCTCAATCACCACGGCCTGGTGTTTAGTCAGAATGTCTCGGCAGATTTTGAGCGCCTCGGCTATGGTAGCGAAGTGTTCGCCTTGAATCATCACGCCTTTACCGCCAGTCAGTCCGTCCGGTTTTAGAACTACCGGCAGGTTTTCTTTGAGGTAGTCTTTGATGCCGTCCATAGTTCTGAATATTCTGAATTTCGGACTGCCCGGTATGTGGTGTTTGGCCATCAGAAGTCTGGCACCACCCTTGGAAGTCTCAATCATAGCCAGTTTTTGTTTTGGCCCGACTGTGGGAATGCCGATCCATTCCAAGGCATCAACTACGCCGTGGCAGAGCGGTTCTTCCGAATCAATGATGGCCAGGCTGGCGTCGTGACTTTCGGCAAACTCGGCGATTCTTCCTGGCTGGTCGTAGCCGCCGATTTCAACCTTTTCCGCCAAGGCCGCGATGCCCGGGTTGTTGGCTTTCATGTAAACGAACAAGATCGGGTTATGCTTTGACCTCATTATGGCTTCAGCAATGGCGTGCCCTCTGGCGCTGTTTCCGACCAAGAGGACTTTCGGTGTTTGGTTAGTTTTCATGATGTCTGCTCCATATGTTTTGCGGTTGTTGCTGTACTGCTAAAATGAGATTTTAAAGACCAAAAACCAAACCTGTTTAGGTTTGGCCTCCTTAATGTGCCGCTGGTCGGAGTCGAAGCTCCTCGGTGCTTTCCTCGGAGCCGAAAAGGAGAACGGGGCTTTCTAAGGCGCATAGTGCCGATGGTGGGACTCGAACCCACAAGGCCGTAAAGCCGCACGATTTTGAGTCGTGTACGTTTACCAATTTCATCACATCGGCTTATTTGATCTTTTTTAAGTATTCTCTTCCGATCCCTGATTTTAAATATTTTTCTCGTTGTCTAGCTATTGATCTATTTTCAAACCGTTCAATTAATATTATTTTAAAAGGTTTATAAGGTCTGGTTGTTCTATTATAACCTTTATTATGTTGCACTATTCTTCTTTCCGGATTATCAGAAATTCCCGTATAAATATAATTTAGATTAATGCTTTTTATGGAATATGTATAGTACATATAATAGCACACGATTTTGAGCCTGCCTGCCGGCAGGCAGGTCGTGTACGTTTACCAATTTCATCACATCGGCTTAATTATAAAATAAAACTAGCGATTTGCTAGCATTTTTATTATAAATTATACTATTGAAATTGTCAAAGCAACAAAATTAGGGTATAATATAAATGAAAAATGTAAACATTAGAATATCCAATGACGAATTTCCAATGACGAATGACAAATCAATGACAAATGACTAATTAATTTTTTGACATTTGGATTTTTGATTTGATTTGTCATTCGTCATTAGTCATTTGTCATTATAAATAATGGGTAAAATTATTTCCATAGTTAATCAAAAAGGCGGGGTGGGTAAGACTACCACGGCTTTAAATTTGGGCGCGTATTTAGCCTACCTGGGCAAAAAAATCCTGCTCGTGGATATTGATCCGCAAGCCAACGCCACCTCTGGTCTGGGCATTGACCATAAGAATTTGGAGCATGGCATTTATGAAGCTTTAATCGGCCATAAAACGATTTTTGAAGTGATTAAATACACTCTGCAAGACGGCTATAAGGTCGCTCCGGCCACGATCGCTTTAGCCGGCGCCGGCATTGAACTGGTGAATATGGAAAATCGGGAATTCAAATTGTCGCAAATTTTAAATCAGGTTAGAGATGAATATGATTATATTATTATTGACGGGCCGCCCTCGCTCGGGCTATTAACCGTTAACAGCTTGGTGGCGGCCGATGAAGTTTTAATCCCGATTCAAAGCGAATATTTTGCTTTAGAAGGTTTGGGTCAGCTACTGGATACTATCGGCCTGGTGCAAAATAATTTGAAACCGGAGCTCGGGATTATGGGCGCGGTTATAACTATGTTTGACCGGCGCAATCGTTTATCCGCTTCGGTCATGAATGAACTTTATCAGTATTTTCCCAATAAAGTTTTTCGGAGCATAATTCCCAGGAGCGTTAAGCTGGCCGAAGCGCCAAGTTTCGGCCGTTCAATATTATATTATGATCCGAAATCAAAAGGCGGTCGGGCCTATGAAAAATTAGCCAGAGAGGTAATTGATTTGGAGAGAAGCTGGTAGAATTGTCATTCCCGAAGCCGAAGGCTGTCGGGAATCTAGGAGGAAGCAGCACAAACCACATTTCTGGATTCCCGCCTTCGCGGGAATGACAAGAAAGTATAAAAACTAATAATTATTTTAAAATAATATGTCTAACAGCCTGGGTCGCGGATTATCTTCATTAATACCGCAAAAAGTTAAAAAAGTTACCGTCACTTCATCGGGTGACGCCATCGTTAATGTGGCGAGCGAGGAAGACAAGGGCAAGGTTTTACAGTTAAAACTGGAGCAGATAGATATTAACCCCATGCAGCCGCGCAAGAATTTTAATGAGCATCAGCTGAATGAACTGGCTGAATCGATTAAGCAGTATGGCATTATCCAACCCCTGATCGTCACGCAAAATCCGCCAGCCGGCGGAGGCCGCTATGAATTAATCGCCGGTGAAAGACGTTTAAGAGCGGCTAAAATTTTGGGGCTTCTTGTCGTGCCGGCCATAGTTAGAGAAGCCGATGAGCAGCAAAAATTGGAACTAGCTTTAGTGGAAAACCTGCAAAGGGAAGATTTGAACTCTATTGAAACCGCCATCGCTTATCGCAAACTGATTGATGAATTTAATTTAAGTCAGGACGAACTGGCGGTTAGAGTCAGCCGATCGCGCCCAGCCGTAACCAACACTTTAAGATTTTTAAATTTATCTGAAGAAATTCAAAGAGCCTTGATTGACGGCCGGATAACCGAAGGCCATGCCAAGGTTATTGTCGGCTTGCCGGATGAAGCCAAGCAATACGCTCTCTATAAAAAAATTCTGCATAACCAAATGACGGTTGATGATACGATTAAAGAGACTAGAGCCATGGGCGGAACGAAGATGGCCAGAATTAAAATTAATTACGCGGATAAAGATAAAGAGTTTGCTTTTCGACAATTTTTCGGCACCAAGGCGGAAATTAAAAGGAAAGGCAAGGGCGGGGAAGTGATTATTTATTTTTACGGCGATGAAGAATTGGGCGAGATGGTGGCGAAAATAAAGAGATAAGAGCTGGCTGTCATTCCCGCGTAGGCGGGAATCCAGAAATTATTTAACAATGACACAACAAATTAATGAATAAAAATTTTAAAAAAAATATTTTAGTTTATCTGGTAATTTTTATTGTGATAATCTTATTATTGAATTGGCTGATAAAATCAGGGCAGGCGAATAGGAGTAAAAATCAGGCGGAAAATTTTAATGTTTATTATAAAGAATTATTGCGTCAGTGCGGTATTAAGGATAAAGAGTTATATAATTGTTGTTTTAGCTCGATTGAATTGATGTCCGCCAATAATTTTAAATTAGCTTCTGGCATCGGCTGCGATCCTGGCTTTAAAATTAATACTTTTAAGTGCTTGGGTTCATTTAAGTGGTGCGAAATGGCCAGATAATCCGTTGATTAGGTGTTAATATTTTTTAATTTGACATAAAAGTAAGCGAGCGAGTATAATGTTAATATAATTTCGCTCAATTATATGTCTACTATTTATAAATGTGATAAATGCGGAAAAGCCATAAAAGATGATAAAAAAATCAGAATTAGCATTACTGATTTTTGCGGAGTTTTCGGTGAAATGCGCTTAATGGATAATTTTGAATTATGCGAAAAGTGCGGTAAGAAGCACTTGACTGGTTTAACTAAAATTTTTTCTGCGTTAAAAGTTAAAAAATAATAAATAAAAATAATATGTTAGAGGAAAAAGATTTACAATCAATTGGAGAACTGATTGATAAAAGATTGGGCGTCAAACTGAAAGAAAATAATAAAGTATTGGAGGACGGAATTATTAAGAAGTTTGATAAAAAATTTGACGAGATACTCGGCGCTGTTAACGACGGTTTTACTGGAATGCAGAAAGAGTTTGATGGGCTAAGAGGAGAATTAAATGGAGTAAAAGAGGATATAAAACTAAGGCCGACAAAAAAAGAAATTTTTGAGTGGGCAGATAGGCGAATTGTGGATTTGGAGCTGGCGAAAGACAGGCATGATTTTATGCATATAAATGAGCTGGGTAAATTGCCGCCGCAGCCAGAAATCAGCCGAGCTTTAGTTGAGCGCGGTTTTAAGAGGAAAACCGTCCAACACGTTAAATAAGTTAAATAAGGAAGTGCTCATAATTAGTTAGATTCCCCGGGTCAAGCCCGGGGCTAAAGGCTCGCAATGACAATATAAAACATATAAAAAATCGCTTATAAATAGGGGCGATTTTTTATTTGCCATTCTTTTAAAAAATGTTATATTATAGTAGTCAAAGGAGGCACATTTTATTTGTGCCTTTACTGTATTTAATTGAATTTAGCGTATTTACTCTTTACTTAATTGTTACAGATAAAAAATTTTTAATTTTTAATTCTCAATTTTCAAACAATGATTCAATTTAATAATTTTCAATTGAAAATTAAAGCATTGAAAATTCATTGTAAATTGAAAATTGAAAATTTTGTGAACGGATAATTTAAATTATTCAAAACCTCTCACCCCTGGGGTAGAAAAATTATGAAGTTTACGCATTTGCATGTCCATAGCCACTATTCTCTGCTTGACGGTTTGACTAAAATCGACGAGCTGATAGAGAAAGCTAAAGATCAGGGCTGTACCAGCCTGGCCTTAACCGACCATGGCGTGATGTATGGCGCGATTGAATTTTATCAGAAATGCAAGAAGGCCGGGATTAAGCCGATTATCGGCGTGGAAACTTATTTGGCGCCCGGGTCGCGCTTGGATAAAAATGTTAAAGCTGATGAAAGAAATTATCATCTTTTGCTTCTGGCGAAAAATAGGACCGGCTATCAAAATTTAATTAAATTGATTTCCATCGCGCACTTGGAAGGTTTTTATTATAAGCCGAGGATTGACTGGGAGGTTTTAAATAAGTATAAAGACGGTTTAATCGGTTTAACGGCTTGCTTGGCCGGAGAAATTCCGCGGTTGATTATGGCCGGGAAAATGGATAAAGTTAAAAAGAGAATTTTGGAATATAACGAATTGTTCGGTCAGGATAACTTTTATTTGGAATTGCAGAGCCACCCTAATCTCGAAGATCAGGCGAAAGTTAATCAAGTTTTGATCGCCATGTCCCGCGAATTGAATATTCCCTTGGTCGCCACCAATGATATTCATTATTTAAATAAAGATGACGATGAGTCTCAGGATGTCCTACTGTGCCTCCAAACAAAAAAGAAGAAAGAAGACCGCGATAGGATGACTATGATCGGCGGAGATTATTCTTTCCGGCCGGTTAAAGAGATGGAAGAAGCCTTTAAAGATACGCCCGAAGCGATTGCCAACACGGAAATAATCGCCGAGCAATGCAATTTGGATTTGGAATTAGGTAAAATTCAGTTGCCGTTTTTTCTTGTCCCGACCGCAGCGTCGGGGACCGTGCCCGGTTCGGCGAGCTCGCCGCGGACGGAAGGCAAGGAAATTGAATCTTATCTGGCCGATTTATGCCGCCAAGGCTTAATTTTTCGTTTTGGAAAAAGTTATGAAGAAATTGAACCGAAAATTAGAGAGCGAATGGACTATGAGTTGGGCGTAATTAATAAAATGGGTTGGCCGTCATATTTTTTAATCGTGGCCGATTTCGTGAATTGGGCAAAGGCGAGTAAAATTGTGGTCGGTCCGGGCCGAGGTTCGGCGGCCGGGTCGCTAGTTTCGTATTTATTAAACATCACTAACATTGATCCGCTAAAATATGACTTGCTGTTTGAACGTTTTTTGAATCCGGACAGAATTTCCATGCCTGATATTGATATGGATTTCGCCGACGTTAGGCGAGATGAGGTTATTCGTTATGTCGAAGAAAAATATGGCAAGGATCATGTGGCGCAAATTATTACTTTCGGCACTATGGCGGCTCGGGCGGCGATTCGCGATGTCGGCCGGGTGCTTAATTATCCCTATGAGCTCTGCGATAAATTAGCCAAGCTGATTCCCATGTTTTCTAAAATCAGCCAAGCGATTGACGAGGTCGGCGAGCTTAAAGAAATTTATAGAAATGACGCGGCGGCTCGGCAGGTGATCGATTATGCCAAAAAATTAGAAGGCGTGGCGCGCCATGCTTCGACCCATGCTTGCGCGGTCATCATCACTAAAAACGCTCTAACCGAATATGTGCCCTTACAATATGCTTCCTCATCCGACAGAACCATCATTTCGCAGTTTTCCATGCATCCGGTTGAAGATCTGGGATTATTAAAGATGGATTTTCTGGGTTTGAAAAATTTAACCATTATTGAATCGGCCATAAAAATTATTAAAAACACCCGAGGCCTGGCGATTGATATCGATAAAATTCCCCAGGACGACGAGCTGGCGTATAAATTATTTCAGGTTGGAGAAACGACCGGTGTTTTTCAATTTGAATCAAGCGGCATGAAAAGATATCTCAAAGAATTAAAGCCGACTGAGTTTGAAGATATTATCGCCATGGTGGCGCTGTACCGCCCCGGTCCGATGGAATGGATACCGGATTATATTAACGGCAAGCATGGCCGGAAAAAACCTAAGTATCTTCACCCTAAGCTCGAACCGATTTTAAATAAAACTTACGGCGTGGCGATTTATCAGGAGCAAGTCATGCAAATCGCCAGAGATTTAGCCGGTTTTACCATGGCCGAAGCCGATGTTTTAAGAAAAGCCATGGGTAAAAAAATTGCTAAGCTGCTGGTTGAACAGAAAGAAAAGTTCGTTGATGGCTGTGTAAAAAATGGCATAGCCAGCCAGCAGGCAGAAAAGATTTTTGCCTTTATTGAACCATTCGCCGGCTACGGTTTTAATCGCAGCCATGCCGCTTGCTATGCCTTAATCGGCTACCAAACCGCTTATTTAAAAGCGCATTGGCCGACCGAATTTATGGCAGCGCTTCTAACCGCTGATCAGCAGAACACCGATCGCATCGCCATAGAAATCGATGAGTGCCGCCATATGGGCATAAAAGTTATGGCGCCGGATATTAATCAATCATATGAATCTTTTACCGTGGTGACGAGCGGCACGGAAAAAAATCAGGCGGTTGATCAGAATGAAGTTCCCAAAACCATCCGCTTCGGCCTTAAAGCCATAAAGAATATCGGCGACCATATTGCCGAAGAAATAATTAAAGAGCGAAAAAAGAACGGCCCCTATCGGGATATTACGGATTTACTCGAAAGAATTTGCGATAGAGATTTAAATAAAAAATCCTTGGAAAGTTTAATTAAGAGCGGCGGCCTGGATAATTTCGGCGAGCGCGGAGAGCTCTTAGGCAACATGGAAAATATTTTGGAGTTTAATCGCGAAATTGCTAAATCAAAAAATAATGGCCAGATCAGTTTGTTTAGCGACGCGCCGAGCATGAATTATACTCGCCAGCTTAAACTGGCTAAGGCGCCGGCGGCGACGCAACGGGAAAAACTGGCTTGGGAAAAAGAATTGCTCGGACTCTATATTAGTGATCATCCGCTGTCGGATTATAAACAGGTTTTAGGTTCAGCGGTTATTAAGATAGCCGAGCTGGCCGGCCATTTAACCGACAGCCAGGTTAGCATCGGCGGAGTGATAACCAAAATTAAAAAAATTATGACCCGTTCTTCCGAGCCCATGCTATTCGTTAAAGTTGAGGATTTGACCGGCAATATAGAAATTTTAGTTTTTCCGAGCCTCTTGAAAGAAAATAATTTAATTTGGCAGGAAGGCAAAGTGGTGCTTTGCCAAGGAAAATTATCGGATAAAGATCAGGAGTTGAAACTGCTTTGCAATAAAGTAGTTGAATTAACGCCAGAAACTACCGGTGAAGCTATAAATAAGTTTGCTTCATCATCAAAAGATTCAATGCGTTCCTACGGCTTTAATGGTAATGGCGGAGGCAAGAAATTTTTTGGTCTTCTTTCTCCTAATACCCCTCTAACGTCCGGTTTAGCAGGTAAAACCGGGAATTCTGCGAAGCCGGGTGGAAGTTCGTCGGGTCTCGGCGCAGCCGCATCTTTAGTTTCTTCCGAACCGGTTTCTAAATATTTAATGTTTAAAGATGATAAATTATTCATAAATTTGAACGGTAATGCCGGACCGGATATTTTAGCTAAGATAAAAGAGATACTGACTAAGAATAGCGGTGATAAAAAAGTCTTTTTTAAATTGAATTCCGGCCTGCCTACCGGACAGGCAGGCGCAACCGCCAATCTGGTGGAAACCGACTTTAAAATTAATTATGACAAAAATTTGATTGAGGAGATAAATAAAATATTAAAGTAGCTTAAAAATTAGACGAGCAGGCGAAAATTTAGTATAATAATGTTATTAATATTATTATATAACTCATATGTCCGAAACAAACTTTTTATCACCGACTCAAGAACAGGGGAATCCGCCTGCCGGCGGAAAAAAATCCAGTAAGAAGAAGCCGAAGAAAGCTTTAAAGAGTCCGGCCAAGCCGCCGCGCCAGGGGTTGGAGATGAAGCCGCCGGCGGTAGAAGAAAAAAAGGCTAGAGCTTTTTTTAAATTAAAGGATAATTTAAATACTAGCCCGGCCATGCCAAAAGCCAAACTTAAAATTGAGGAAAATTTGCCGAAGGTTAAAAAAAGTGAAGTTAAAAATATCTATAAGAAGATTGCTTTTAGCTTTGTGGCTTTAACCGTTATCTTAGTCGCGGCCGTCTTATATTTTGGCTTGGCTAAAGTTACCTTAACGATTGTCCCGATCCAAGAAAAAATTACCGATAGTTTAACTCTTGAGGTGATAGACAAGGTAAATAATTCCGCTTTGAGTCAAGGTCAAATTCAAGGTTTGGTCAGGCAATTGCCGGTCGAGCAGGTACGAACTTTTACTTCGAGCGGCAAAGAAGTTTTAGGCGAGGAGGTAAGCGGTAAAGTGACGATTATAAATAGTTACATGAAAAATCAGCCGTTAGTGGCTACAACTCGATTACTCGCGTCCGGCAACAAACTTTTTAGATTAAGAAATACCGTTAACGTTCCGGCCGGCGGTCAAGTCGAAGCCGAGGTTTACGCCGATGAGCCCAGCGCGAGCATGGCAATCGGGCCGAGCAGGTTCATAATTCCCGGACTTTGGGCCGGTATTCAGGATAAAATTTATGCCGTCAGTTCCGAGCCGATGAAATATAGCGAGAAAGTTAAATATATTATTAAGCAAAGCGACATCGATAACGCGGTTAGCGAATTAAAAAATAATATTTTGGCTAACGCTAAAAAGGAATTTGCTTCAACCTATCCCGAATATAATCAGTCAATTTTTCAAGTTGATAATAATTTGGTGAACCAGGAAGTTCAGGGCAAGGTCGGCGAAGAAAAAGAAAATTTTGTTATCAAAATGAAAGCTTTTGTAACGGTAGTGGCTTTTAAAGAGAGCGATGTTTATGAACAAGCCAGGCAAAAATTAGCCGCAACGCTCGCCGACGATAGAGAGGTCGTGGGTTTAAATCAATCGGATATAGTTTTTACTTTGGAGAACCTTAATTTAAGCCAGGCCGTAGCGGATATTAATTTAAATTTCACCGCCAAAGTTACATTAAAAAATAGCGCCGGAATAATCAAAAAAAATAATTTAATCGGTTTAAACGTGGAGCAAGTAAAAGCTTATCTAAAAAGTTTACCGGAAGTAGCCGGTTATGAAATAAGATTTTTTCCTTCGTTTATAAAGAAAATGCCAAGCCTAGTTGACCGGATTGAAATTGTGATTAAGAAGTAGACCCCCACACTTAAATTTAAGTGTGGGGGTAAAAGTATTCTCTAATTCTAAAATGATACCCAAATTGGAAAGTGGTTTTTAATGAATTTGCGCGTTAATTTGTAAAGGTTGCTTCTATTTTATCTCTTGCCGCCGCAGGCGGCAAGGGCTGTTTTTATTTTGTTTTTACGGCC
>JAUSEG010000008.1 GCA_030650415.1 bacterium
CAGAATTTGGAAAACTGCGCATGATCTTTTACCAAGATCACACAAAACAGATTCCAGAATGTATAAGTCGATTGTTAAAAGATCCTCTTTCACTTGCAGTATGGTTCATGGATGATGGATATTATTATCGGCGGGATAAAACCGCGTATATCTATCTTTCAAGTCTTACCAAGAGTGATATGGAATATCTCTTACAGATGCTTAGAGAAAATTTTGATCTACACCCGAAGCTTGAGAAGAAAAAAAACGGATCGATGAACCTCAAATTTTCTGTAGCAGAAACAAAAAAACTTAGCACTATTATCGCTCCGCATATGATACAAAGTATGCGATATAAAATCGATGAAGAACCCCGTATCGACTGAAGTCCATTATGGACGAGGACCCGAAGTATATCGGGTCAATACGCCGTACTCCTTTCCGAGCGAGGAAAGGATGAAGATATAGTCAGTACTCTTAGGAATAAGAGAAAAAATACGAACAGGCTAGTCTTGCCCAAGCGTCCACAGCGACGGCAAGGTTCGGCACCTTAACATATCGGGGTGCCATCTCGAGTAATCGAGTGAATAAAATTGGCTTATAACGGTGGACTCCATAATTTACCTAGCTTATAATATAATTATGGACAATACCGTGGGAAGTCTAACTCAAGAGCAAAAATCAATAATCATCGGCTCAATTTTAGGTGATGGTTATTTGCGCATTATCAAAGGCAGAAAAAACGCATTTTTAGAAATAAACCATTCAATCAAACAGTGGCAATATGTTGAATGGAAATATCAGAAGTTGAAAAATTTAGTCGGAGGATTGCCCAAATCAAGAAGGGGCAAGGGGGAAAGAATTGCTTATCGTTTTTACACGAAACAGCATCCCGAACTGACTAAATTGCTTCATCAATTTTATCAAAACGGTAAAAAGATATTTCCTGAAAAGCTTATGCTTGATCCAATAATATTAGCTGTTTGGTATATGGATGACGGCAGTAAGTGCCGTATTAGTGATGTTTATCTGAATACGCAACAATTTGATAATGAATCGCAGGAAAGAATAATTAATGCTTTAAGTAAATCAAAATTGTTAGCTCGCCTGAATAAAGATAAATCTTATTTTCGGATAAGATTTCTGAAATCAAGCTTGCCTAAGTTAAAAAATTTAATTAAGCGATACATTATTCCGTCAATGCGATACAAAATTGAGTTATGACCCTCTAGAGACTTGTTTTTCTTTATTATAAAGAAAACTTATAGCGTTGCAGTTAATTTTATAGCGCTATAACACGCCAACTCCTGTTGGAATTTTAACAGGATGAAGATATAGTCCGATCCTGCGAGTAATCGCAGAAAAATACCGACAGCGATGTCGGCTCGTCACATCCTGGGGGTGGAGAAGCTCCCAAGGGTTGGGCTGTTCGCCCATTAAAGTGGCACGCGAGCTGGGTTCAGACCGTTTAGAAGCTAAAAAAATTGGCTTTTGGACGCTCTGAATCCAGAGGTAAGACATCATAATTACGGCGGCAATATCAAGCAATTGATATTTGGCATTAAAAGCTGACTCATATCGGTAAAATCCCATTGGGACAATACCGAGGGAAGTCGCTTATGTTAAAATTAACGCAACCACAATTAGCTTATTTAGCAGGTTTCATTGATGGCGATGGCAGTATTTATGTCAGGCTAAAACCCAATAGCGATTATCGTTATGGCTTTCAAATAGCCCCATACATTATATTGTTTCAATCGGCCAAAGATGAGGCAAATTTTCAAAAGATTTGCAACTTGTTAAATTGCGGCTATTTGCGAAGAAGGAAAGATGGTATTTTGGAATATACGATTGGCAGACGAGAACAAATTTTGGAATTAGTGGCGAAAGTCAAACCATATTTGATTCTTAAGCGAGAGCAAGCCAATCTTATTGAAAGAATATTAAAGTTGAAAATTTCGGTTAAAAATGAAGCTGACTTTTCTAAGTTAATGGAATTGGTTAACCGTTTTGCAGACTTAAATTATTCCAAAAGACGCATTAAACATAAGTTGACCCCGTAGAGACTAAACGTCGGCCTCCCGAAGATATTTCGGGATGAAGGTATAGTCCAATGCACTTAGCAATAAGTGAATCCCAGTTAAATACAGGAGATTTAACGGGACAAGAACATGCGTAAGACAGGTCGGTCTCCTATCTACTATGGTCGTGGAAACTTGAGAAGGACACTCTTTAGTACGAGAGGACCGAGAGTGACGAAGCTCTAGTGTACCGACTGTCCCACCAGGGGCATCGCCGGGTAGCTATCTTCGGTTAGGATAAACGCTGAAAGCATCTAAGCGTGAAGCCGTCTTCAAGATTAAGTTTCACAGGCTCCCAAGAGAATATTGGGTCGATAGGCCTTAGGTGTAAGGTCCGCAAGGATTTGAGCCGAGAGGTACTAATAAGCCGTATGATTTTCCCACATTTTTGTTTTGAAAAGATAAATTAAAAGAAAGGATTGTGAACTTTTTTAAGATCGTTCTTTCTATAGAAATTGGCAGAGCACAGGGCACTACCGACTCCGAATGCCAAGGATTAATCCTGGCCGAGGCGGCCTGAAGGTCCTATCATGCGGGGATACCAGTAGGACTGCTTGTTTCGGCACAGAGCTAAGGATAGGTTTTCTCGCGCGAAGGCAAAAGGCTAAGCGAGTCTGCCAGTTTCTCCTCTTTGGCGGTTTGTTTGTTAAACCGCCTCTTAAAAAAGTTCACAATTCAAAATATATAAAAAAGCATCATAGTTCTGGTGCTACTTGCGGCGGGGCCACACCTGATCCCATCCCGAACTCAGAAGTTAAGCCCGCTCGCGCCGATGGTACTCGGACATAAGTCCCGGGAGAGTAGGTAAGCGCCGGAATCATGATGCTTTTTTAGTACTCAAAAAACTATTTAGTATGGTCGGGTAAAAATTTTTATTTTTCGCTTACGATTGCGCTCAAAATTGAAATCCCTACCCGCCCCCTTTGAAATTTTTTTATAAGACGGGAATGTTTTTTTAATTGGGAAAATTTGTTGTAATAGGAGGCTTGACATAAAAAATTAACCAGCGTAAACTTCATATATAAGTTAGGCATACCGAACTTTATGATAAATAAAACCAGAGAAGATTATCTAAGGGCGATCTATCATCTTGAGGAAGAACAGCATAATCCTCAAGTTGATTCCATTAATCTATGTAAATATCTGAAGGTGGCGAAACCGAGTGTTTCGGAAATGTTAAAAAAACTTAAGCAACTTAGATTAATCGAGCATGCTTCATATAAAAAAATCAGGCTTACTCCGAAAGGCAAGCGAGAATCAATTTTGGTTACAAAAAAACATAGGATTATAGAATCTTTTCTCTTTGAAATATTGCATTTAAATCCAACCTTGATCCATAAAGAGGCGCATAAGCTTGAACACGCGTTTTCCGATAAAGCCATTGCAAAAATAAATGTTTTACTTAAAAAGCCTAAATTTTGCCCGCATGGAAAACCGATTTAATTAAAGTCGGAAAATAAAATAAAAAATAAATATGACGATGGCGACAGGCATAAGAGCAATTTTATTCTTTTTAATTTATAACCAGGCATCTCTAAAAACCATCTGATTTAAAATAGCGGATGGATTTTTATTGCTATTTTAATGATTTTTTTATGCAAAAGAAACAGCTAAAAATGTCCGAATTGAAACCCGGCGATAAAGCCGTGATTATAGCGGTGAGCGCCCAAGGCGAAGTCGCGCAACGGCTCGTTGATATGGGGCTTATAAAAGGAACGCAGTTTAAGGTTTTAAGAAAAGCGCCACTGGGCGACCCGCTGGAAATACAGTTAAGAGGCTTCTTACTGGCTTTAAGAATGAAAGAAGCCGAATGCGTCAGCGTAGAAAGAAAGGAGGTTCTAAATGGAAAAACCAAGTAAAACAATAGTGGTCGCGCTGGCCGGCAACCCGAATTCCGGCAAGAGTTCACTTTTTAACGCGATCGCGGGAACTCATTTAAAAGTCGGCAACTGGCCCGGAGTGACCATAGAAAAATACGAAGGCCAGGTTGATTATAAGGGGTATAAAATTAAATTAGTGGATTTGCCGGGAACATATTCAATCAACGCTTATTCGCCCGAAGAAACGATCACCCGTGATTTTATCGCGGAAAAAAAGGCGGACGTTATTCTAAACGTGGTTGACGGGACAAATCTGGAAAGAAATCTATATCTCTCGGCGCAACTTTTGGAATTTGACGCTAAAATGGTTATCGCGCTTAATATGTATGATGAAGTTGAAAAGAAAAAAATTAAGATTGATTTTAAAATGCTTCAAAAACTTTTGGGTTGCCAGGTCGTACCGGTAAGCGCGGTTAAAAAAATGGGCATTGAAGCGATGCTTGACCAGATCGTGAGAACTTATGAAAATAAAATAACCATACCGAGAGACAAAATTTCTTACAGCCAAGAGGTGGAGGCGGCAATATCGGAAATACAAAATTTAATAGAAACCGATATCAGATCTTTTAAAAAATTCAGTTCAAGGTGGCTGGCCATAAAATTGCTTGAAAATGATGTTTTCGCGCAGGCTTATGTTAAACAAAGTCCGGCTTGGGTTAAGCTCGAAAAAAGGCTGCCGGAAATTATGAAGGCGCTTGAAAACAAGCTGGAAGAAAAAATCAGCCAGCGCCTTTCCGTAGACCGGCATGCTTTCGCCAGAGGCGCGTACAAAGAAACCGTGGAAAAAGCTAACGAAGAAAAGAAAACCATAACCGATTACATAGATTCAGTTTTATTAAATAGGATTCTCGGCCTGCCCGTTTTTTTCTTCATTATGTGGCTTATTTTTCAGGCTACTTTTACCCTGGGTAAGATTCCGACGGGCTGGACGCAAGACTTTTTTGTCTTTTTGGGTGATAAAATATCCGTCTTATTGCCGGCCGGCGTCCTGCGTTCAGTGGTCGTAGACGGAATAATCGCGGGCGTGGGCGGGGTTCTCGGGTTTATGCCAAATATTTTAATTTTATTCTTGGGGCTGTCTTTTCTTGAATCAACCGGCTATATGGCCAGAGCCGCTTTCGTCGTGGACCGGGCTTTTCATAAAATCGGCTTGCATGGCAAGTCATTCATACCGATGGTTACTGGGTTTGGCTGTTCGGTGCCGGCCTTTATGGCTTGCCGGGCGTTAAAAAATCGGGGCGATAGGCTGGCGACTATGATGGTAATCCCATTTATGAGCTGCGGCGCGAAATTGCCGGTTTATGTTCTTCTAATCAGCGCGTTTTTTCCTGCGTCAATGGCGGGCAACATACTTTTTGCCGTTTATCTATTCGGGATATTAGTGGCCGTGCTGTCCGCGAAACTGTTTAAGTCAACCATTTTTAAAGGTAATTCAGAACCCTTTGTGATGGAATTGCCGGTTTATCGGGCGCCGACACTACGGTCTATACTTATGCAGATGTGGTTAAAGGCCTGGATGTATTTAAAAAGAGCCGGAACGATTATACTTACTATATCCTTAATCGTCTGGGTTATCTGCAATTATCCGGTCAGCGGCCAATTAAACCAGCAATATGAAGTAAAAATTGAAACCGTCAAGCAAAATATTAATTTAACAGCCGAAATAAAAAAACAAGAAGTCGCTGTTTTCAAAAATGAGTTGGCGTCCAAGCAGCTTGAATATTCATTCGCCGGACGAACCGGAAAAATGATCGAGCCCTTGATCAAACCGTTGGGTTTTGACTGGCGCCTTGGGGTAGCGCTGACGGCCGGGTTCGCGGCCAAAGAAGTTGTGGTCGCGACCATGGGAACTATTTACGCGCTTGATGGAGCTGATAAAAAAAATGAAAGCCTGGCGCAAAGATTGAGAAGCGACCCCGCCTATAATCCGGCTATCGCTCTGGCTCTGATAGTTTTTGTTTTATTATATGTTCCGTGCCTTTCCGCGACTTCCGTGTTTCATCAGGAAGCGGGTGAATTAAAAATTACCTTGTTTTATATTTTTTATTCCATGACAGCCGCCTGGGTATTATCTTTTATCGTCTATCGCGTAAGTAAATTGTTTTTATAATTACAGATTTACACGGTGGCAGATGACTGGAATTAGTAATTTTCTCGCTACGGATGTAAACGGAGAAAAGGTCGGCCGAACGGTCAGTCCTCGCTTCAAAAATTACTAATTCCAGTCATCTGCCCGGCTTGAATAAAAAATTATTTTCGTCCTAAATTATATGGATTTAAAAAAACGCGCTTTGTTTTTATCGTATTTTACGGTTATATATAACATCTTAGAAGGAATTATTTCAGTTGCCGCGGGACTGTTCGCCGGCAGCATCTCCTTGATCGGTTTCGGGTTTGACAGTTTTGTTGAATCACTGTCCGGCGGAGTTATGATCTGGCGTTTTTCATTAGGCGATAAACTAAGCCAAGAGGCGGAAGAAAAAATAGAACGCCAAGCCGAAAGGTTCGTGGCCGTTACTTTTTTTGTACTGGCCGCGTATGTCTTATATGAGTCGGTGAAAAAACTTGTATTTCATGAAGTTCCCGAGATAAGTCTTTTGGGCTTTGCCATAACTATTTTATCCCTGATAATTATGCCGGCGCTTTATCTGGTAAAACGCGAAACCGGAAAAAGGCTAGGGAGTAAAAGTTTAATCGCGGACTCGAAAGAAACGCTCGCCTGCTGCTACCTTTCGGCGGCCGTTCTTATCGGTTTGGTTTTTAACGCCTGGCTGGGTTGGTGGTGGGCAGATCCGATAGTCGGGTTGCTAATAGTTTATTTTCTCATAAAAGAGGGAATTGAGGCCTGGAGCGGCGGATGTAAATGTGGAGATGAATAATCATAAAAAAGAAGGAAAAACATGATGAGATTTTTTAAGATGACTAGATCAAAAAAGGACGCGGTGCCTTAGTCAAATGCATTTTTTGACAATCAAAACCACATTTGATATAATTTAGGTATACCTAAATTATATCTTTTATATTGTGGATAACTTTATAACTAAATTTTATAATATTCTTGCGCTCAAAATGGCAAGTTTTTTATTTATGAAAATAATTATTACAAAAGGATTGCTCGTTTTTGCTTTAATAATAACGGCAATGCTTGCCTCGCCGATTAGCTCGGCCGACTCTGGCACTAACTTCAAGGCGGATGTTCAGAGTCTTCTGGGCACGCTTAAGCTCGTGGGCGCGGAATATGTTGACGCGGTCAAAGACGGAAAAATAATCGATGAGAAAGAATATTTGGAAACCGAGATATTTATTGACAAGGCGATAGAGCAATATACTGGTCTGGCCGAAGAAATTGGCCAAGCCTCGCCTGAGCTAAAGGTCGGCATTTTAACTCAGCTTAACGCGATTAAGCAAATAGTGCAAAGCAAGGGCGACCCGGCTTCTGTTGGCGAGCAGTTAAAAGAAATCACGGCCAGCCTGCAAAAACTGTCGGGCGGCGGCGTTGTGTCCGATCAGGCTAAAGGAGAGGCCAGGGGACAGAGTCTGGCCGACACTCGGCTGGGAGGGGAACAACTCATCGGCGGTTTAAGGATGGGCCTGATTATTGAGCCGGCTAAAAATTTTTGGTTCTATGATAATGAAAAATTAATTGAAAATTCCGCGGCCGGCCTGCTTGCGCAGGCAGGCCAGACGCATTACTTTAAAGCAGTGCTGCGGGAGAAAACCACTAAAAGGATGATTCCCTATACCGAGATAAGCATAAATATAACCGGAACTGACGGTTGGTCCTCTAGCGCTAAGCTATATCCCGTCTGGGGGGAATTTTTTCATTACGGCAATAATTTAAGTTTGCCCGGAGACGGCAATTATCAAGCCGCGGTTAGCATTGAACATGGGCCGATGGCGCATGAAGAGCTGGATAAATGGATTAAACCGATTGTTGCCATTTTTGATTTGACGGTAAAAGGCAATACCGCTGAAGTAATAGAGCAGCCGAAGATAACCGCCGCCGATGACGGCTTCGCGCCTGGAGACGATATAGATATTGCCGTGGCCGAGCTATGGGAAGAAAAAAGAGTTGGCCAATACTCCATCGGCTTTATCGCCGAAAACGTGGAAGAAATATATGCTTTCCAATCGGGAACGCTCTCCGGCACCAAGAGGCCAACGGATAACTATCATTTAGAAGTGGTCTTAAGAGAGGCATCAAGCGGCCGAATCGTGCCGTACGCGACTCTAACCATGCGGCTCACCAATCAAAAAACCGGCCAACAAGTTAATTACAATTTAGTGCCCATGTGGGCGACGTTTCTTCATTACGCCACTAACGCCGAAGTAGTCCCGGGGGCCTGGAATGTGGAGGTTGAAATAGCGGCGCCAGCTTTGGCTTATGAAAAACAAGCTAACGCCCTGGGCGAGGCGGCTACTGAATTTACTTTTGACACCGACAAAGTCTCAAAGGCCGAAGAAACAAATGAACTAACCGGCGGTATTGCCAAAATAAAAGATACTGTTGATCAGGCCGTCAGGGAATATAAAGCAGGCAATTATGAGGCCGCGTCCAAACTGGCCAGAGACGCTTTTATCATCTTTGAAGAGGAGATCGGGAGTAAAATAAGCGCCAAGAATGCTCCGCTTGAAGACGAAATTGAGAATCAAATATTAAAACTTTCTAGCATGATGAAAGGCCCGTCTCTAGAGGTTGATAATCTCGCGGCTACTCTTGACGACAACCTGGATCGAGCCGAAGCGTTGTTGCAAAAACCAACCAGCGTCGCGGCTTTATTCATCCAGTCGCTGGCGATTATCACGCGCGAGGGCTTTGAAGCCATAATTATTTTAGCCGCGATTATCGCTTACTTATTAGTCACGGAAAATAAAGAAAAAGTTAAGATAATCTATCAAGCCGCCGGACTGGCGATCTTGGCCAGCCTGTTAACCGCTTGGTTAATTGAGCGGGTTTTTAAAGCGGGATTTGCCAGCCAAGAAATATTAGAAGGAGCGACCATGCTCGTAGCCGTAGCCGTACTTTTATATGTTTGGTATTGGCTGATCAATAAGATTCCGGCTTATAAATGGCAGAAATTCATTCACGGCAAAGTAAAAAACGCGGTTACTTCCGGCAACCAGTTTATACTTGGTTCGGTCGCCTTCTTGGCCGTCTACCGCGAAGGCTTTGAGACCGTGCTTTTTTATAAAGCCTTATTTATCAGCGCGCCGGCCGGCGGCTATCCTATCTTCTTTGGCCTAATTTCAGGAGCGCTAATACTGGCCATAACCTTCTGGCTTTTTAAAAAATTCGGGGTCAAAATTCCGATTAAACAATTTTTTATCGCCACCAGCGCCATCATGTTCTACATGGCTTTTACCTTTCTAGGCAATGGTCTAGCCGAGCTTCAAGAAGGGCAGGCTTTATCTACGAATTTCCTGTCCTGGGCCCCGAGAATTCCCTTCCTGGGAATGTATTCAACCGTAGAAACATTCGTGGCGCAAATGATACTGTTAATCGTGCTAAGCTTTTCTCTCCTTTATCTCTTCTTCTGGCGGCGAGAGAAAGACACTCAAGAGTAAATTAAGGCCTAACCTCAGCCGGAAAATTATTTACTGGGCTGGCCAAATGTTTTTTAAGCGCGTAAGTTCTGTTATAATACTCTTATATGTTAAAACCTATCAGCAAAAATCAAGAGGATTATTTAGAAACAATTTTTCATCTCATAACCGAAGATGGTCTGGCCGCCACGCAAAAAATCGCCGAACATCTCTCCATTTCCCCAGCTTCAGTTTCAGAAAATCTAATAAAGTTAGCTCATAATAAGTTAATAAAATACTCGCCTTATGAAGGAGCCACTCTGACTCGCCGAGGCAAAAGATTAGCCCTACGGCTGGTCAGGCGCCACCGTTTAGCCGAGCAATTTCTAGTGAATAAGTTAGGCGTTAAATGGGCGCGGTCCCACGAGGAAGCTCACCAACTTGAACACGGAATTTCTAAATTAACTGGCGAGCAAATGGATAAAGTTTTAGGCCGGCCGAAAACCTGTCCCCATGGCAACCCCATTCCCGACGTCCGAGGCAAAATTAAACAAGAGCTGTCTTATCCCCTATTAACTCTTAACCAGAAGGACAAGGTTAAAATAATAAAAATAACCGATGAAGAAACCAAGTTATTGCGCTATTTAGCCGCGCTTGGCCTAATGCCGCAAACTGAACTCGAGATTCAAGAAAAAGCGCTTTGTAAAGGTCCGATAATAATCCGGGTGGGCCGGTCTAATTATGCGATTAGCCAGACGGTGGCTAAATCTATTTGGGTGAAAAAAATTTAATTAGGCGTAATTGTCACGCGAAAATAAAAAATTAAATCTGGAAAATTGATTATTTTTTATTTTTTATTCCATGACTACGGCATGGCTCCTGGCTTTTGTCGTATATCATGTTAGTAAAATAATTTTTATAAAATGAAGTATTCTCTAATTCTAAAATGATACCCAAATTGGAAAGTGGTTTTTAATGAATTTGCGCGTTAATTTGTAAAGGTTGCTTCTATTTTATCTCTTGCCGCCGCAGGCGGCAAGGGCTGTTTTTATTTTGTTTTTACGGCC
>JAUSEG010000009.1 GCA_030650415.1 bacterium
TCATACAAACTCATTATGAAACACTTTGTCCGCTTTATCCACAAGCATGAGCCCTGACGGGCTCATCTTGCGTTAGAACGGTATCCTCCCGTATTGGAGTCGGAAAGCCATTTGGGTATCATCTTGCGTTAGAGAAGACTAATGATTGCCTGATTACTTGAATAATGATAAAATATAATTAACTAATAAATATTATTTTATGAAAGCTGAAAATTCATTTGAACAATTTCCCCGTTTTCAGTGCAATTTGTTCAAAGTAGATTGGCCATTAAGGGGAGAGGAAGAATTGCTAGTTGGTGATATGAGAGAGGCCACTTTGAAGGCGTTAAATCAGGACGGGAAGGAAAAAGCGCAATTGACATCATTATTGATTGGTGAAGATATTCGCCCTCGTGTACTACGACTTTCTCGAGGCTTTGAATGGTTTAAAAGAGAAGGTTATTTTACTCTAAGTGAAGATTTAAGCCTCGTTGAGATAACAAATAAATGGAAGGATTTATTTTTAGAAATTAAACGATAAATTTCTGGATTCCCGCCTGCGCGGGAATGACAAAAGCTTATATGAAAATTTCCATTTTTGAAATCAAGCCTTGGGAAAAGAAATTTTTTAATAAGGCCTTAAAAGGCCATAATTTGGATTTTATCAAAGAACCGATTAGTTTGGAAAATTATCAGTCGTCCGGCGATTGTGAGATTATTTCTGTTTTTATCGCTTCAAAAGTTAATAGCGAAATTTTAAATAAACTACCCAATCTGAAATTAATCGCCACCCGTTCCACCGGTTTTGACCATATTGATCTGGCGGCTTGTAAAAATAAGGGGGTTATAGTATGCAACGTGCCGTTTTATGGAGAAAATACCGTGGCCGAGCATGCCTTTGCTTTAATTTTAACCTTGTCGCGTAATATCCATAAATCGTATTTGCGAACAACGCGCGGCGATTATACGATTGAAGGGCTTAAAGGGTTTGACTTGCGCGGCAAAACTTTAGGCGTAATCGGCGCCGGCCATATCGGCTTGCATTTGATTAAAATGGGGCGGGGTTTTGACATGAAAGTTTTGGCCTTTGACTCGAGTCGTAATGATTTTCAGGCCGATGTTTTGGGTTTTAAATACGCCAGCCTGGAAGAAGTTTTAAAAAACTCCGATATTATCAGTTTGCATGTGCCGGACAATCCGGCCACGCATCATCTGATAAACAAAAATAATATCAAGTTAATTAAAAAAGGCGCGATTTTAATTAACACGGCCCGCGGCGGTATTGTGGAAACCGAAGCTCTGATTGAAGCTTTGGATAAAAAAATATTAGCCGGCGCCGGTTTGGATGTAATTGAAGGAGAGAACTTAGTGATGGAAGAAAAGCACATGGCCTTTGATAAAAAAACCGCCGAGGAGATGATGTCCTTAGCCAAGGATCATATTTTATTTTCTAGAGACAATGTCATTTTTACTCCGCATATCGCTTTTTACAGTGAAGAGGCGATCAGAAGAATTATGGAAGTAACGGCGGAGAATATAGTAAGCTTCGCGGCCGGTTCGTTAAAGAATACCGTGCCGGCAGAGCAAAAAAATAATTTAATTTAATTTAATCTCCATTTTTCGCCGGCTGGCGGATGCGGAGGATAAGTAATTTATGAATACGCCAACTAAAATTTTAGCCGAGGAACATCAGAATATTTTAAAAGTAATAGACGCCTTGCTTAAAAAATGCAAGGCCTTAGAATCAGGCGGGGGGCTTGATAAAGATTTTTTTAAAAAAGCGATTGAATTTATCAGGGGCTACGCCGATAAGTTTCATCATGCCAAGGAAGAGGATATTTTATTTGTTGAGTTGTGCCGAGACACCGCGCAAATGCATTGCAATCCCACCGAGCAGATGCTGCACGAGCATGAGTTAGGGCGAGGTTATGTTAAAAATCTGGAAAAGGGTTTGGCTGAAAATGATAAGGATAAAATTATTGAGAACGCGCGCGGCTATTCGCAGCTGCTCCAAGACCATATCTACAAAGAAGATAATATTTTATATCCCATGGCTGAAGAGGCGTTAAGCCAAGAAATTAAGGAAGCGATGCTGGACAAATTTAAGCAAGTTGAACAAAAGTTTATTGAAGAAAATAAAAAATATATGTCTTTAGTGGAAGAATTAACAAAAAAAAGTAAAAATAACTAAGATGATAAAAAAAATCAGCGAATTGATTGAATATCCTAAAGAGGGGATTTTAAGTAAAGATATCGTAAAAAATGATAAACTGAATATTACTCTTTTCTGTATGGCCAAGGGAACGGAAATATCCGAGCACACCTCGACTAAGCCGGGGTATGTATATGTCGTCGAAGGCAGGGGAAATTTTAATCTTTTGGGAGAGGATATCCCAATGTCTAAGGGAGTATTAATCTATATGAAAGAAAACAGCATTCATTCGCTGAGGGCGGACGAAAATACCAGTTTTATCCTTACACTGGTTAATATTTAATTAATAAGTTGACAAATTAAAAGATAAAAAATAGCTACATTTAGCTATTTTTTTGTTGTTATAATAATTTTGTAGAAAAAAAGTTGACAATATTTTATTATGGAATATAATAGTTAGATGGATATATCAATATTTAAAAAATTGGGTTTAAGCGAAAAAGAAACGGCGGTTTATCTGTCTTTATTAGAGCAGGGCGCGGTTTCCGTGCGCAATCTGGCTAAAGCCGCTGATTTAAATCGCGGTACGACTTATGATATTTTAAAGAAACTGCAGGAATTAGGGCTGGCAAGCTTCTTCCATAAAAATACCAGGCAGCATTTTGTGGCCGAAGAGCCGGATAAAATTTTAAAATTGCTGGCCAGTCGCCAAGCCGAGCTTAGTATGGCTGAAGAAAAAATTATAGAACTCATTCCTGAATTAAAGTCGCTTCAGGAAAAGGGCGGCGATAAGCCGGTAACCAAATTTTATGAAGGCAAGTCGGGAGTAAAATTCATTTTGGATGACATTTTAATTTCGATGAAGGCTTTATCGCAAAAAGATTATTATGTTTATTCGGCGGCCGGAGTGCGCGAAGACGTCTATGGCGCTTATCCGGATTTTAATAAAAAAAGAATCAAGCAGAATATAAAGGCTAACACGATTTCTCTATCCGCGGGCGGCGGCACCTATGGGCTGGATGAGAGAAAATGGCTTCCCTCGGCCAGCTCGGGACAGGTGGAAATGATGACATATATCTTAATTTACGCGGATAAATGCGCTTATATTTCCCGCGACAGCCGAAACAATCCGGTTGGGGTGATTATTGAAAATAAGATGATCTACGAAACGCAGAAAATTTTATTTAAGGAGCTGTGGAAATTGATTTAATAATTTTAATGTTCGTGAGATTGCGAAGCTTGTCCCGAGCGATAGCGAGGGATCTGTGTTTGCTCCTCGCAATGACAATGGAAATATGTGCGGAATCGTTGGCTATATTGGAAAAAATCAGGCTTTACCGATTTTGCTCGACGGATTGAAGCGCCTCGAGTATCGCGGCTATGATAGTTCCGGCGTCGCGGTTAAAACGGCGGACGGCGTGTTTTCGGTCAAGGCGGTCGGCCGGATTGTTGAATTGGAGAAAAAGATAAATTCCCCTAACCCTTCTTTGGAAGGGGGGCAAATTAATCTGGATTCCCGCCTGCGCGGGAATGACAAAGGCAATTTGTTAAAGGGGGTAAATGCGGGGGCTAATACAGGCATCGCCCATACTCGCTGGGCCACGCATGGCGCGCCAACCGAAGCTAACGCTCATCCGCAGACAGATTGCCAGGGGAAAATTTGGCTGGCGCATAACGGCATTATTGAAAATTATCAGGAATTAAAAATTCGCCTGATTGCCAAAGGGCATAAGTTTACTTCGCAAACCGATACCGAAGTCATCGCGCATCTGCTTGAAGATCTGTATGACGGCGATTTAAGCCGCGCTTTGATTAAGGTTTTGAAAATTTTAAAAGGCGCCTACGGCTTAGCGCTCTTTCACAGCGATGAGCCGAATAAGCTATTCGCGGCCAAGTTCGGCTCGCCGTTAGTTCTAGGTTTGGCTGACGGCGAAATTATTGTCGCTTCCGATGTTTCCGCCATTATCCGTTATACCAAGCAGGTTATCTATTTAAAAGACGGGGAAATAGCCGAGATTAGCGGCCAGGATTTTAAGATTTTTGATGCTGATAACAAACAAGTTAATAAAAACATCGATCAAATTGAATGGGATTCAGAGGCGGCGGAAAAAGGCGGCTGGCCGCATTTTATGTTAAAAGAAATTTTTGAACAGCCCAAATCAATCGCCAATAGCATCCGCGGCCGTTATGTAGCCGAAGCAGGCCGGGCGAAATTAGGCGGGCTGGAGAGCGCGGCCGAAAGAATCAGAGGCATAAAAAAAATAATTATCGCCTCTTGCGGTACGGCGCGGCTAGCCGGCTTAGTGGGAAAATATATGATTGAAGAATACGCCGGCATTCCTTGCGAGGTTGATTATGCTCATGAATTTCGTTATCGAAAAGCCATTTTAGACGGAGAAACCGCCCTAATCGCGGTTAGCCAGTCCGGAGAAACCGCCGATACTTTGGCCGCGGTCAGAGAAGCCAAAGAAAAGGGCTGTCTTACTTTAGGTATAGTAAATGTCGTCGGGTCGTCAATCGCCCGCGCCACCGAGGCCGGAGTTTATTCTCATAGCGGGCCGGAAATTGCCGTGGCTTCAACCAAAGCCTTCACTTCACAGGTGGCGATTCTTTGTTTATTAACCGTGATGTTTGGGCGGCAAAGGCAGATGTCGTTGGCTACCGGGCAGAGGATTATCAGCGAGCTGGCGTCTCTGCCGGATAAAATTAAACAGGTTTTAGCTTTAAACGACGAGCTTAAGCGGATAGCGGAAAAATATTATCAGTTTAAAAATTTTGCTTTTTTAGGCAGAAAATATAATCACCCGGTCGCGTTTGAAGGCGCGCTTAAATTAAAAGAAATTTCCTATATCCACGCCGAGGGATTCGCGGCCGGAGAATTAAAGCATGGGCCGATTGCCATGATTGATGAAAATTTTCCTTCGTTTTATATCGCGCCGGTGGACAGCGTTTATGAAAAAAATTATTCCAATATGCAGGAAATAAAAGCGCGTGGCGGGAAAATTATCGCCATCACTACCGCGGGCGATGAAAAAATCAAAGAGGTGGCCGACGAGGTGATTTATATTCCGAAAACTTTAGAGATGCTCACGCCGATTTTAACCGCGGTGCCTTCGCAACTTTTTGCCTATCACATGGCAATGTTGAATGGCCGCGACGTTGATAAGCCGAGAAATTTAGCGAAATCTGTCACAGTTGAATAGTCCTAAAGGTCATTGCGAGCGACCGTAGGGAGCGTGGCAATCTAACGAACGGTAAGAAACAATCATAATAAAATAGTGGCGATATTTAATGAAGTATAGTCATACGTGAGATTGCGAAGCTTGTCCCGAGCGATAGCGAGGGATCTGTGTTTGCTCCTCGCAATGACAAAAGGCGTTATGGAAATTAAACAAACCAAAATTAAAGCCGGCGGCATAAAATTTTTTATCGAGCAGGACGGCAAAGAGGCGGCCAGAGCCTATCTCTATGTTTTAAAAAATGATTTGCATGAAGAGCCTTTTGGATTTTTGGAAGATGTCTTTGTCGATGAAAGCCTAAGAGGCCAGGGTCTAGGCACTAAACTGCTTAAAGAAATTTTTCGAATGGCTAAAATCAGCAAATGCTACAAAATTGTGGCCACCAGCCGGCACGAGAGGCCGAAGGTTCACGATCTTTATGAAAGGCTAGGCTTTAAAAATCGCGGTTTGGAATTTAGAATGGATTTACCCCCACACTTAATTTAACGATGGTTAATATGTTTTATGTTTACATATTAAAAAGTAAAAAAGACGGTTTATTATATACCGGCTCAACAAATGATTTAAGGAAGAGGTTTACTTTACATAATAGCGGTAATGTATTTTCAACAAAAAATCGCAGACCATTTGAGTTAATTTATTATGAATCATATAAATCAGAAAAAGATGCTAGAATTAGGGAGCATAATTTGAAAATGAGAGCAAACGCGCTTGGGCAGTTAAAGCGAAGAATTAAAGACAGTCTAATTATTTAAGTGTGGGGGTGTATGACTAAATTATTCGGCACCGACGGTATTAGAGGCCTGGTTAACGATAAAAGCATAAATTCGGAAATGGGCTTTAAAGTCGGTTGGGCCCTAGTGGAATTTTCTAAAAAGATTAATAGACACCCTAAAATAATCATCGCTCGCGATACTCGCGGGTCTGGTCTAATGCTGGAAGCGGCTTTATCCGCCGGCATTAAGGCTAATGGCGGAGAAGTTATTTCAGCCGGTATAATTCCTACTCCCGGGCTGGCTTTTCTAATAAAAAGTGAAAAAGCCAACGCCGGGGTGGTAATTTCGGCTTCGCATAACGATTGCGCTTATAATGGCTTTAAAATTTTTAAATATGATGGAACAAAATTAAATGATCGCGAGGAAGAAGAAATTGAAAATATAATTTTAGAAGATAGATCGTTAATGAATTTTGAAATTAATTTTTCATCGCAACCGGCAGATTTTTTTTACAGAGATGAAGGGCTGACAAATAAATATATTGATTTTTTATTAAATTTTCTGTCTAAGGAAATAAATTTTAAGGGTATGAAAGTCGCGCTGGATTGCGCCAATGGTTCGACTTATGAGGTCGCGCCGGAGATTTTTAGAAGGCTCGGCGCGGAGGTAGAATTGAATTTCGCCCAGCCGGACGGAAAAAACATTAACGCCAATTGCGGTTCACAGCACACCGAAGCCTTGCAAGCCGAGGTTAAAAACAAAAAGGCTCAGGTCGGCCTGGCCTTTGACGGCGATGGCGATCGTTTAATCGCGGTGGCCGAAGACGGCAAAGTTCTAACCGGCGATCAGTTGATATATATTTATTCCCGATTATTTTTAGACCAGGGCTGGCTAAAAAACGACTTGGTGATTAGCACGGTTATGAGCAATGTCGGCTTTATTAATGCTTTGCGCGCGCTGGGGGTTGCGCATAGGGCAACCGACGTTGGCGATCGAGCGGTGTTTTTTGAAATGAAAAGAAGCGGCGCCGTTTTAGGCGGGGAAGAGTCTGGCCATATTATTTTTTCCGGACTGCATACGACCGGCGACGGGATTTTAAGCGCTTTGATGCTGGTTTGGGCGATGAATCATTATAATCAGTCTTTGTCCGAGCTGGCCGCGCAATTTACCCTGGCGCCGAAACTGCTCGTTAACGTCGAGGTGAAAACCAAGCCCGAGCTGTCGTCCGTTGCCGAGATTGACAAAGTTATTAAAGAAGTTGAAAATCAGCTTGGGGGAGAAGGCCGGATTTTAGTCCGTTATTCCGGCACCGAGCCATTATGCCGCGTGATGATCGAGGGAAAAAATAAAAATGAGATCAGTCTTTTAGCCGATAGAATTTGCCGAGTAATTAATAAAACCCTAGGTTAATTTAAAATTATGAATAAAATTGTTATTTTAGCGGCCGGCAAGGGCACGCGCATGAAGTGTGAATTGCCCAAAGCCTTGGTTAAACTTAAGGGCAAGCCAATGATTGAATATTTAGTCGAGTCTTGCATTAAATCAGGCGTTGATGCCAGCCCGATTATTGTAGTTTCGCCGGACAATAAAGAAATAATCAGCCAAGCTTTGGCTAAGTATAATTGCCAATATGCAATTCAAGAAGAGCAACTTGGCACTGGTCATGCCCTGTCTTGCGCTAAAAATTTTGTAGATGATTCGGTTAATCATATAATTTGCCTTTACGGCGATCATCCGTTCGTCAGCGCGGAAACTATCAAAAAGTTAAGCCAGACTCATAACGGCGCTATTACTATGATGACAACCGAGGTTAGCGATTTTAACGATTGGCGCCAATGTTTCTATTATTGGGGGAGGATTATAAGAAAGGACGGTAAAGTCAAGGAAAATATTGAATTTCGCGATGCTTCAGACGAAGTTAAGCAAGTGAGAGAGGTTAATCCGTCGATGTATTGCCTGGCCAACGGCTGGCTTTGGGAAAATTTAGCGAAATTAAAAAATCATAACGCGCAACATGAATACTATCTAACCGATTTGGTGAAATTGGCGTTTGAGCAAAGCCTGAATATTAATACTTTCTATATAGATCCGAAAGAAGCGATGGGCATAAATAGCCAGGAGCAATTGGCGGTGGCTGAAAGTTTGGTATAATTTCTTTGTCATTCCCGAAGCCGAAGGCTATCGGGAATCCAGGAGGGAAAAGTAGGAATGTTTTTATTGCTCGTCCACTAATTTAAATCTTTATATTTTGTAGGTTTTATAGGAGATAGTATATTTTTACTATCTGCTCCTGGATTCCCGCCTCCCCAGTGAAATATGCAAAGCATTTCACGGGGCAAGCCGCGGGAATGACAAAAAAAGAAAGCTATTTACAATAACAACGATAATTTTTATTTATGCAACAAATTTTAGATCTGCATATCCATTCAAAATATTCACGCTCTTGCTCGACCCAGCTGACGCTGGAAAATATTGACGCGGCCTGCCGAACCAAGGGCGTGGATATTATCGCTACCGGGGATTTTACTTTTCCGGATTGGTTTTTTGATATAAAAAATAAATTAATAGAGACCAACTCGGGCTCCGGGCTGTATAAATTAAAGAGCGCTAAAGATGATAAGGTTTACCCCGTTAAATCCCAATCAGAGATTGGGACGCGAAGCGTATTTAACGGGGTAAACCCCGTTAAATCCGGCGAGGCCGGTGCGGTTAAGCCGCAATTTAACGGGGTAAAGTTTATTTTATCGACTGAAGTGGCGCTTATCTATAAGGACGGCGGCCAGGCCAGGCGAATCCACTTGGTAATCCACGCGCCGAATATCAAAGCGGCCGAGGAGCTTAATAATCATTTGGACGAAAATTTTAATATCCGTTCGGACGGACGGCCGATTCTCGGCATGAGCGCGCCGGCTTTGATGAAACTATGTCTTGGTATAGATAAAAAGTTTTTAATTTATCCGGCGCATATTTGGACGCCGTGGTTCGCGGTTTTCGGTTCAAAATCGGGTTTTAATAAAATGGAGGATTGTTTCCATGAATATACCAAGGATATTTATGCCATCGAGACCGGACTATCAAGCGACCCGGAAATGAATTGGCGATTATCCGCTTTGGATAGATTTACTATTTTATCCAACTCGGACGCGCACTCTCTGCCCAATATCGCGCGCGAAGCCAATGTTTTTGAAATGAAAGAAATTACTTATAATGAAATTTATGAAATTATAAAAAATAAAAAAATATATAAGGAAATGGATTCCCGCCTGCCTACCGGACAGGCAGGCCTGCGCGGGAATGACAAGAAAGGCAATAATGAAATTGGTGTTAAATTTACGATTGAGTTTTATCCCGAAGAAGGTATGTACCATTATGACGGTCATCGAACCTGCGGTGTCAGTTTTACCCCGGAAGAAACTAAAAAACACAGAGGTCTTTGTCCGGTTTGTAAAAAGCCTCTAATTATAGGCGTAATGAATCGAGTAGATGAATTAGCCGATCGCCCCCCCGCAGTTTCTGCAGGGGGGTTAAACCCGCCAGCTGGGCAGGCTGGATTTGTCAAATTAGTGGAGTTGGATAAAATTATCGCCGAGACCATGAACATTAAATCTAGGCAGGCCGGAAAAGTACAGGCGGTTTATAAAAATTTAATAAAACAAGGCGGCAATGAACTTAATATTTTACTTAATATTAGCTTAAAAGATTTAAGCAAGATGGCTGACGCGGCCGTAGTGGAAGGTATTAAGCGGGCGCGCGAAGGTCGGCTGATTATTAGCCCGGGCTTCGATGGCCAATATGGCACAGTGAGAATTTTTAGCGAGCGAGAGAAAGAGGGAAATAAGCAAAAGAAGTTGTTTTAATAAAATCATCCGTAAATAAAAATAGTCCTAACATATTGCTGGGGCTATTTTTATTTATAAAGAAATCTTTATAAACTATTTTCTTCTTTTTTTCGCGGTTTTCTTTTTGCGAGGAGCAGCTTTTCTTTTGGCGGTTTTTTTTGTTGCCTTCTTTTTAGCTTTTTTCTTAGCCATAGTTATTTCACCTCCCTTAGTTTTGGTAAAAATTTTTTTGGAATTTTCACCGGTTATGTAAAATTTATTTTGTTAGGCTTTAATTATACCACGAATAAATATATTAACAAGAGTTTTCGTTGATTTTCAGAAAAATTATTAGATTAAAAATATTTTTAAGAAGGTGATTATAAAAATTTGGTCGACAAAGGTTTCGGCCGCCTAATTTTTATAAAAAATTTAGTTTTGACAATAAATTTTTTTTAGACTAACCTATATAACAAGCGATCATTGGAATGATCCTTCAAAAACTAATCACGAAATTCAAAAAAACGAAAGGAGGGCAACATGCTCTATACTTTTAAAGGCGCAACCGAACAAGCTTTGCGTGAAGTTGACGAAGAGAAAGCAATCAGGAAAACCGGCGAAATTTTTCTGCTGTTTACTCTGGGCAGCCAGTTTGACCACCTGATTAAACTGGCGCTGGATCGGCTGGGAGTTTTCTGCTTGGTTTGCGACCCGGCCAGCGTAACCGCCGAAGACGTGAAACAGCTTAATCCCAAGGGGATAATTATTTCCGGCGGGCCGGTTTCGGTCTATGAAGAACCGCCGCCCTTTGACGGAAAAATCTTTGACTTGGGCATTCCGGTTCTGGGCATTTGCTTGGGTTTTCAGCTTTGGGCCCAGCATATCGGCGCGCAAGTAAGGCGGGGAGAAAAAAGAGAGTTTGGTACTCATTCATTCTCTCGCATGGACAGCCTTTGCGGCGCATCCGTTCGCTTATTCGCCAACTGCCCCAAGAAGATGCCGGTGCTGGAAAGCCACGGCGACGTGATTTCTAACCTTGGTGGAATTACCGTTTTGGGTGAAACCGAGAACGCGCCGGTGGCGGCCGGGAGATTTCAACATCTTTGGGGCGTGCAATTCCATCCCGAGGTGACAGAGACGATGTCCGGGCTGCAAATTTTTGAGAATTTTTGCTTTAGCATCTGCGGCGCCGAAGACAGGTTTCCGGCCGGAAGCGTGGCGGAAAGTAAAGTCGGGGAGCTGCGCGAGCAAGTTGGTGATCAAAAAGTGCTCCTAGCTTTGTCCGGCGGGTCGGATTCGTCCACGGTTGCCTATCTCTTAAAGCGGGCTCTCCAAGGACAGAAGAAACAACTGCACGCAGTTTACATTAAGGGCATTGACCGGCCGGATGATGAAGCCTGCGTCATGAAGTATTTTGGCGATCAGGATTGGCTGACGTTGGAAGTGGTTGACGCTACCGGACAGTTTTTGGCGGCGCTGGACGGAGTGGCAAACATGCGCGACAAGCGCTTGGCTATGCGTTTGGTTTATAGACGCGTTTTACAAGCCGCGGCCGTTCGTTCTGGCGCCAATTTCATCGCTCAAGGCACGCTGTACACGGATATTTCCGAAAGCGGCGGCGGCTACGCGAGCGGCGCTAAAAAAGCGCAGATTAAACTGCATCACAACGTCAATCTCGGCTTCACCTTGCCCGAACTAACGCCTCTGGCGGACTGCGTTAAGGATACAGGCAGGAATATTGGTCGAGCAGTTGGCGTTCCGGAAGAGCTCTTGATCCGCCATCCGTTTCCCGGCCCCGGTCTGATAGTCAGGATTGAGGGCGTAGTGAGCGAAACAAACTTAGCTATCGCCAGGCAGGCGGACAGCATTTTCATAGAAGAGTTAAGAAAATGGGAGCTCTATGAATCAATCTGGCAGGCGGGCGCGGTGGTAACCGATTCGGTTGCCACTTGCACTAAAGGCGATGACGCGGTCAGTGGTCGCGTGGTTGCCCTGTGGGCGGTTTGGAGCGTTAACGGCTTTACCGCGCGCTGGGCCAGATTGCCATACGACTTTCTTGATCTGGTTTCCAGAAGGATTACCAATGAAATCAGGGGAGTAGGAGGAGTGGTTTACAGAGTTTCCTCTAAACCGCCGACCACGATTGAGTGGGGTTGAGATTGTTTTCAACGCTCCGCATCGGGCTTAACCTGATGCGGATTTTTTTATGAATTTTTTTGACAATTTGTTTAATTTGGGCTAAAATAATTAAATAAATATAGTTTTATGGCAAAAATAATAAAAGAAAATAAAACCAGTAATAATCCTTTTCCGGCCATGGAAGAGCAGGTTTTAAATTTTTGGGAGAAAAATAAAATTTTTGAAAAATCCGTGGAGCGGGAAGCGCCCCAGGGGGACTATGTTTTTTATGATGGGCCGCCGTTTGCAACGGGTACACCACATTACGGTCATCTGGTCGGCAGTATTATGAAAGACATTGTCCCGAGATTTATGACCATGAAGGGTTATCGCGTAGAAAGAACCTGGGGTTGGGATTGCCATGGCCTGCCGATTGAAAATATCGTGGAAAAAGAAATGGGCTCAAAGTCCAAGAAGGATATCGAAAAAATGGGCGTGGAAAAATTTAATGAACTTTGCCGTTCCAAAGTTTTAGGCTATGTAGATGAATGGGAAAAAGTTATTAGGCGCTTAGGCCGCTGGGCCGATATGAAGAATGCCTATAAAACCATGGATTTAAGTTTTATGGAGTCGGTTTGGTGGGTTTTTAAAGAATTATGGGACAAAGAATTGATTTATGAGGGCTATCGTTCCATGCATATCTGCCCCAGATGCGAAACCACCCTATCGCAGCAAGAAGTGGCCGAGGGCTATAAAAATATCAAAGATTTATCGGCGATCGCTAAATTTGAATTAATAGACGAGCCGGGAACTTTTATTTTGGCCTGGACCACTACGCCCTGGACTTTAATTGGCAACGCGGCCTTAGCGGTTGGGGAGAAAATTGAGTATGTAGTTTTAGAAATTAAGAATAAAGAATTAGGAATTAAGGAAAAAATAATTGTGGCCAAGAATAGACTGGAAATCGTTAAAGGTGAATATGAGATAATAAAAAAAATTAAAGGCAAAGATTTGGTTGGTAAAAAATATAAGCCGCTTTTTGATTATTACGCTAACGATGAAAAATTGGAGAATCGAGAAAACGGTTGGAAAATTTACGCGGCCGATTTCGTTACCACCGATGAAGGCACCGGCGTGGTGCATATCGCGCCGGCCTTCGGCGAAGACGATATGAATTTAGGTAAAGAACATAATTTGCCTTTTATTCAGCACGTTGGCATGGACGGCGTGATTAAACCGGAAGCTAAAGATTTTGCTGGCCTGAATGTTAAACCGATTGATGACACGCAAAAAACCGACGTGGAAATTATAAAATACTTGGCGCATCACGGTTTATTATTTCATAAAGAAAAATACGAGCATAGCTATCCGCATTGCTGGAGATGCGAAACGCCTTTAATAAATTACGCGACCTCGTCATGGTTTGTGAGCGTATTAAAAGTGAAGGAGCGCGCGCTGGAATTAGCCGAGAAAATTAATTGGTCGCCGGCTCATATTAAAGAGGGTCGCTTCGGTAATTGGCTTAAGGGCGCGCGCGACTGGTCAATTTCACGCCAGAGATTTTGGGCTAGCGTTATGCCGATTTGGAAGTGCGAGAAATGCGAAGAAACAAAAGTTTTTGGTTTGGTTAAGGATTTGGAAAAAGCCAGTGGAGAAAAAATTACGGACTTGCATAAGCATGTAGTCGATAAAATAACTTTTAAGTGTGAAAAGTGCGATGGAATTATGAAACGCGTACCCGACGTATTGGACACTTGGTTTGATTCCGGTTCCATGCCCTACGCGCAAATGCATTATCCGTTTCAAAATAAAGAAAAATTTGAAAATAATTTTCCGGCGGAGTTTATCGCCGAAGGAGATGATCAGACTCGCGCCTGGTTTTATTATTTGCATATTATTGCCACGGCGATCAAAGATAAAGAGGCATTTAAAAATGTCATCGTTAACGGCATAGTTTTAGCCGAAGACGGTAAAAAAATGTCTAAAAGATTGAAAAATTATCCTGATCCGATGGTGGTGATGAATAAATACGGGGCGGACGCTTTGCGCTACTATCTTTGCGCTTCGCCGGTTATGAAGGCCGACAATATAAATTTTTCCGAAAAAGATTTGTCCGAGCAGACCAGATTTTTAAATATTTTGCTTAACGTCTTGTCTTTTTACAAGATGTTCGCGCCAAGCGCGGCGATAGAAAATTTAGAAAAAAAAGATTTGGTTAATGTTTTAGATAAATGGATAACCTCCCGCTTGGAACAAACCAAGGAAGCCATTACCGAGAAAATGAATAATTATGATTTGCATGCCGTCCGCGAAATTCCAATTTTTATTAATGACTTATCAACTTGGTATGTGCGCCGTTCCAGAGATAGATTTAAGGGTGATGCTTCGGCTGGCTCAGCACAGGCGACAGACAAAATGCGAGCTTTAAAAACTTTACGACGGATTTTGCTTGACTTAGCTAGAATAATGGCGCCGTTTATGCCGTTTATGGCCGAACATATTCATCAAGAATTGGGCGCGGAAACCGCCGAGTCGGTGCATTTGGAAACCTGGCCGGAAGTTAAAAAGGACTGGCTGGATGAAAAAGTTTTAGCCGAGATGGAGACGGTCAGGAAGATCGTGGAGTTGGGACTGGCTAAGAGAGATGAAGCCGGAATAAAAGTCAGGCAAGTACTTAGTGAATTAAGAATTAAGAATTATGAATTAAGGAAAGAATATGAGGAATTATTAAAAGATGAGCTGAATGTGAAAAATGTTACGGCTAAAAAAGGCGAAGGAGAAATTAGTGTCGAATTAGATACAGTTTTAACCGACGATTTAAAATTAGATGGGTTAAAGCGGGAAATCGTGCGCTTAGTCAATAATATGCGCAAACAGGCCGGCCTAACCATAAAAGATAAAATTGTTTTAAATTGGCAGAGCGATTCGGTACTTGTGAAAAAAGTTTTTTTTGAAATGGCCGAAGAATTGAAAAAAGATGTTTTATGCGGGAAGATTAAGGAATCTGAAATTGAAGGTAAGGCGGTGGAGGTCAACGGAGAAAAAATTATTTTAGAGATAAGTAAAAAATAAACATTATGAAAATAGAAAAGAAAGTTTTGCCCGAGTATTTTATAAAAATACTTTCAGGTGAAAAAAAATTTGAATTGAGACTGGCGGATTGGGAATGCCATCCCGGGGATATTTTAGTATTAAAAGAATGGAGCGCGGAAACTAAAAAATATACCGGCCGGCAGGTTGAAAAAGAAGTGACTTATGTCGCGAAAACCAAGGATATAAAGTTTTTTTCCCAGGCCGACGCGGAGAAATATGGTTATCAGGTAATTTCTTTAAAATAAAATTTAGATTCCGGCATCCTCAATCAAGTTGAGGACAGGCTACGACCGGAATGACAATGATATATGGTGAAAGCTCTTGTTCTATTATCAGGCGGTTTGGATTCAATGCTCGCGGCTAAGATTTTGATGGAGCAAGGCATTGAAGTAACCGGCTTGAGTTTCAAAAGTAATTTTTTTGGCACGACCAAAGCGAAAAAGGTGGCTGAACAATTAGGCATAAAATTAATTGAAGTTGATTTTTCCGCCGAGCATTTTATTATGGTGAAAAATCCCAAGCATGGATATGGAAAAAATATGAATCCGTGCATCGATTGCCATGCCATGATGCTTAAAAAAGCCAAAGAGATAATGGATCGGGAAGGGTTTGATTTTGTGGCGACCGGCGAGGTCTTAGGCGAGCGGCCTATGTCGCAGAACGCGGAAGCTCTTAAAACCGTGGAAAAAGAATCGGGTTTAGCGGGCCGTTTAATCCGTCCGTTATCGGCTAAACTCTTGGCTGAATCAGGTCTGGAAAAATCCGGAAAAGTAATTAGAGAGAAGCTATTGGACATTAGCGGCCGATCGAGAAAACCGCAGTTGGCACTCGTAAAAAAATATGGTATAAAAGAATATTCGAGCCCGGGCGGCGGCTGTCTTTTAACCGATCCGGTGTTTAGCGAAAAACTTAAGAAAATGTTTGAATATTGGCCAGAAAGCGACGGTCTAGACGCGCAACTTATAAAATATGGCAGGATGTTTTGGCTGAAAGATCAGGTTGGAGAATATGTTTTGCTGGTAATCGGCAGAGAAAAAGAGGATAATGAGCAACTGGAAAAAATAGCGAAACCGGGCGATGTTTTAATAAAAATTGATCCCTTGGTGGCCGGACCGACGAGCATAATTAGAATTAAGAATTATGAATTAAGAATTAAGAATGAAATACGCGAGACTGATGTGCCGGAAGGATTAAAGTTGAGAGAATTTAAATTAGATGAAAAGAAAAGTGAAAAAGAAATACTGGAAATAGCTACTATACTAACCGGTTATTACGCAACCAAGAGCCGAGGGAAAAAAGTGAAGCTGGAAATTCAAATTAAAAAATAAGAATAAATAAACGAATATAATTGTCATTGCGAGCGACTGAAAGGAGCGAAGCAATCTCAGGCACGATGAATAGCGATAAAATATCCTATTTATTTAAATTCGCATTCGTGAGATTGCTTCGTCGCTGGCGCTCCTCGCAATGACATGAAAAATTTATGACCACATTTCTCTGGATCATTTTAGCGGTTATCGCGGCTGTCATTCTCGCGATCATCGCCCTGTACAACGGTTTAATCCGTTTAAAACTGCGCGTTGACGAGGCCTGGTCGGACATTGACGTGCAATTAAAAAGACGGCATGACTTAATTCCGAATTTAGTGGAAACGGTTAAGGGTTACGCGGCCCATGAGCAAGGTACATTTGATAAAGTGATTCAGGCCAGAAATCAGGCCATGCAAGCTCAAACCGGCGGCGATAATAAAGCTCTGGCTCAAGCGGAAAATATGCTGACCGGAACTTTAAAATCATTATTTGCTTTATCGGAAGCTTATCCTGATTTAAAGGCTAATCAGAATTTTTTGGAATTACAGCGTGAGTTAACCGATACCGAGGATAAGGTTCAAGCCTCAAGAAGATTCTATAACGGCAATGTCAGAGATTATAATACCAAGCTGCAGGTTTTTCCGACTAATTTTTTGGCCGGCCTGTTGAGTTTCAAATCCCGAGAATTTTATGGCGTTGAAGACGCGTCGGAGAGAGAAGTAGTGAATGTTAAGTTTTAAATTGACTGTCATTCTGGAGGGAGCGTAATTTCGCTTGTCATTGCGGGCTTGACCCGCAATCCAGGATTTATTCTAAATTGCCAAAACCTGGATTCCGGCTCGCCTCCCGCCCTAGGCGGGCAGGTCGGCTTTAAGGCCGGAATGACAAACAAATGCAGTCACTTCAACATGACAAACTAAAATGCCTACCCTATATACTCAAATTGATTCCAACAAAAGAAAAACCTGGCTGTTGTTTTCGGTTTTTTTCGTGGCCATCATTTTAATCGGCTATGTTTTTAGTTATGCCATGGATAATAGCGCGATTCTTTATTTCGCCGTAATTTTCAGCGTGGTTTTCAGCTTCATAAGCTATTGGTGGAGCGATAAAATGGTTTTAGCCATGAGCGGAGCTAAAGAAATTGATCATGACACCAACCGCGAGCTTTATCATATCGTAGAAAATCTCTGCATTACTGCCGGACTGCCAACGCCAAAGATTTATATTATAAATGACACGGCGCCGAACGCTTTCGCTACCGGCCGAAATCCGCGACATGCGGTAGTCGCCGTAACCGCCGGTTTGCTTTCAAAATTGGATAAAGCCGAGTTAGAAGGCGTTATCGCCCATGAATTATCGCATATCGGCAATCGCGACATACTGTTGGCGACTTTAGTAACCGTAATGGTGGGCATGGTAGTGCTCTTAGCCGATTGGTTTAGGCACTGGTCATTCTTCGGCGGTAATAGGAGAAATAATGATCGCGAGGGCGGTGGCCAGTTGGGCTTAATTCTAATGGTTGTGGCGATTATTTTATCAATTTTAGCGCCAATTTTCGCTTATTTAATGCAGTTCGCGATTTCCCGAAAAAGAGAGTTTTTAGCTGATGCCGGCGGCGCTTTGCTCACCCGCTATCCGGACGGTTTGGCGCGGGCGCTCCAGAAAATTTCGGCTGATAAAGAGCCTTTGGAAGTAGCTAACCGAGCTACGGCGCATCTTTATATTACTTCGCCGTTTAAGGAAGACGAGACGCATAAAATAGGTTTTTTCACCAGATTATTTATGACGCATCCGCCGATTGAAGAAAGAATAAAAGCTCTAAGAGATATGGAGAAATAATTAAACTTTTTGTTAATAATTAATTTTAATTTTTTTTCTGTCATGGCGGCCTCCGAGCCGCCATCCAGGAGTGGGCAGTATCAACGCGGATATTAAAACAACGCGTTCGTGCCATTATCCCCTGGATTGTCGTGGCTTCGCCAGATCTCGCGTAGCGATGACGAGGTCAAGCCCGCAATGACAATAAAGATTTTATGACCACACAACAAATTTACGATTTAGCGGTTAAGCTCGGGATGAAAGCTGATCTGCGCGGCGAGCAAAAGGTAAGAGAGTATTTAAAGCGCGCCGCTAAGAGGCATGAAGCCATGAGCGCCAAAGATAAGGCCGAGTTTGATTTGGAAAAATTGTCCAACCCCTATAGCGACACCAGAATTTTAGTTGATTTAAAGAAAAAGGCGATTAAAAAAATCATGATTGGCATAGACATGGAAGGCGCGGAATTGCTGCTGGCGGAAAAGCTCGGCGTTGACTTAGTCATCGCCCATCATCCCGAAGGCAAGGCTCTAGCCGATTTGCATAGCGTCATGGATCTACAGGCGCAAGTTTTAGCCGATTACGGCGTGCCGATTAATATCGCCGAGTCGGTAATTAAGCCGAGAATCGCCGAAGTGGCCAGAGGCGTTTCGCCGGTTAATCATAACCGCGCGGTGGATATGGCTAAGGTTTTAGGGCTGGATTTTATGTGCGTGCATACGCCGGCCGATAACTTAGGCGCGAACTTCTTAGTTAAGAAAATTAAGAAAGCCAATCCCGAGACCGTGGGCGAAGTTGTGGAAATGCTGAAAGAAATTCCCGAGTTTAAAGTGGCTACGGAATATAACGCCGGACCGAAAATTTTTGCCGGTTCGCCGGAAAATAGCGCCGGCAAAATCGCGGTCACCGAATTCACCGGCGGCACCAGCGGCGCCAAGGAAATTTACGAAAAAATGGCGCAGGCCGGCATCGGCACGGTTATCGGCATGCATATGAGCGAAGAGCATCGAAAAGAGGCGGAGAAATATCATGTTAATGTGGTTATCGCCGGTCATATGGCTTCAGATTCTTTAGGCATAAATTTATTTTTAGATGAATTGGAAAAGACCGGCGTGGAAGTTATCCCCTTGTCCGGGTTGATTAGGGTGAAGAGGGGAAAATAAAATTTTTTATGGAAAACCCCAATTTTTTAAAACAAAAATACGACTTGCAAAAATCTCCGGAAGTTAAAAAGGCGGCAAGACGGACGGAAGCGCGAACCGGGAAAGAATTTTCTCTCAATTCAGCGGAAGATGCCGATGTTCGTATTCAAAACTACCTTGATCGCTTTAATGAAATTCTTAATCGCCAGGATGAGGATAAACGGGGACGTGGTATTGAGGCGTTTCGGCAAATATTGCGCGGCGAATTTATTATTAAACCAAACGAAATTCCTGAAGCATATTTTAATTCAGTAAAGGAGAGGCAGGCCGAAGAAGGCCGTCCGATAGAAGAAATACCGCCAAGCGTCCGCGAATCACTGGGTAAAACTATTGTTAAGGATCAAGAGAGATCATTGGACAGGTGGGTCAATTATTTAACTTCGCATGAGACCGATGGATATCCCGACTGGCTTAAATACTTCGTGTTTCGCAATATTCTGTCCATGGGACGGTATGATAAGAAAAAGAAAGCCTTCACCGAAAGAAGGGGTAAAGCTATAGCTCCATTTCCCGATCTCAACCACGAGGCGTTGACAATCGTGATGGAGGACATGAAAGCGAAATACGAGCCGGAACCCGAAGACGGAAGCAAAAAACCAAAAAGCGGCATTCAATTTACCGGCCGTCATGATATCAATTCGGAATCTAAACAGAAGTATCTTGAATTTCTAGAGAAAAAGAATTTTGAAAAACTCTACGCTTTAACTTTGGAAGAATTCAAGCCAATACCGGAAGAATTGCTAAAAGTTACCGAGGGAAAATGGATATTATATCCTCGCGGTTCAGACCCGAAGCCTCTGGTTGATTCTATTTCTGAATACGGCACCGGCTGGTGTCTAAGAGGAGAAGATATGGCCAGGCGCTATCTTCAGGGCGTGGAAGGATTTTATGCCAATGATCTTCATATTTATTACTCCAACGACCAAGACGGAAAACCGACTATTCCGAGAGCGGTTATGGTGGTTAATCCAAACAATCAGATTGACGAAATGCGCGGAGTAGCCGAAGGAGAAAACCTTGACCCCTATATCGGCGGAATTGTCCAAGCCAAGCTCAACGAACATCCGGACGGTAAAAAATTTGAGAAAAAATCGGCGGATATGAAATATCTGACGGCAATTGATAAAAAGGTAAAAGCCGGCGGACAGCTTAACCGGGAAGAGCTGGTTTTTCTTTATGAAATCAACACCCCAATTGAGAGTTTTGGTTTAGATGACCAACGCGATCCTCGTATCGCGAAATTATTGGAGAAAAGAAACCCGGAAGCAGACGCGCCGATTGTGTTTGAATGCGAACCAAATCAAATCGCCTGGAGTGAAACCGAGGTAAATGAAAAAATTAAGGCATATATTGGTCCTTTTTTCCCCGGTATCTTTCAAAAAGGCTTTGAATACATTTATACCTCATTCCCCGAAGGGAAAATTAGAAAATACAATATTGAAATCGGCGGAAAAACTAAGAACCAGCTTGAAAAAGAAATGGCAGCAAAAAATATTTATATTTCATATTATGCTTATGATTTGCTAAAAAAATTGAAGCCTTTGAATAAAGCTGAAAGAATCGACCTGATTCGTCTTACCGTTAAAGATCTTGGTTTTTCGAATGGAGCGACCACGGACGAGATATACAATCGAGCTGAAGAGCTCGGGTTGGAGCTTTGCCCGGCTGAAGCCGGCCCGCATCTAAGATTGCAATATCCCGAAAAAGAACGGCTGTTAATCGCTACGGAACAAATAATCGGCCGCTATGGCGATCAGTACGTTTTTGGCCTGGACTTGAGTGGCGATCGGCTCGAACTCAGCGGCAGCCATGCTTTGCCGTCCAACACGTGGCGTGACATCGACGAGTTTGTGTTCCGTCTCCGCCCCAGTACCAAAGCATAGCTTTGTACGGGGCAGGCAAATTAGAAATCTTGCGTCAGTCAATCGCGGAGGCGAAAAGTAGTAAGAAGTCTTTTAATAAGGGATCGGCGTTGATTAAAAGATTAATATGTTTTTACTAAAATAATTAAATCGAAGCCGTTAGAAGATTAAAGCTAGCATTAAGGGACAGTAGTGTTAGAAACAATATAGGTTCTAACTTCGTTTTATATTATGATTAATCCTTATCAAGAAAAATTACACCAGGCGATTAAGGGGAAAACCTATGTATTTATTGATGCCGCTAATTTGGAACGGTCAGTTCAAGATATGTGGGTTAACCCGAAAGATATTCCCGATGAGTTTAGAAAATATAAAGTTAATCAATTATACTGGCGAGTTAATTATAAAAAATTTAAAAGTTTTTTTCAGAATAATTGCGATTTACAGAACATTCGATTTTATTCCGCTGATTTTAATACCGATAATCATTTTAGGTTTTTATGGTTTTTAAAAAAGGGTTTAAGTTTTAAATTAAATACCAAGCCGTTGAAAGAATATAATGATCATACCGATGTTCATCCACATCGCAAAGCTAATTTTGATGTTGAAATCGCGGTTGACACTGTGCATAAATTAAAAGAATACAAGACCTTTGTATTATTTTCCGGAGATTGTGATTTTGAGTATCTCCTTAAATTTTTACGAGGACAAGGAAAAATTTGCATTGTGTTCTCGCGGACCGGGCATGTAGCTAAGGAACTTCCGCCCGCCGCTAATCATTATTTTGATATTGTTGATTTTAGGAACGAACTATTAAGAGTGGAATTAAAGCCAGCAAAAAATCCTGCCGTGAGGCAGGACTCTGCAATTGATATCAGATAGCTCTACAGCTAACTGTATTTAAATAATAGCATATATTTAATTTAAAATCAATTAAATATAATAATAATATTTTTTTAGCTAATTTTAGAGGTAAATAAAGCCTTAATGTAATATTTTTGAACTGTGATTATGAACGCTATAAAATTTACTGATAAATTTTCAAATCAAAAAATAACATTAAAGGACGCCAACGGTTTGACTTTGCGCCACGCGGAAATTTTTTGCCAGTCAATCGCGGACGCAAAAAATAGCGAGAAATTTTTTAATAAAGGTTCAGTGCTGATTAAGGACGCTTTAAAAGATTAATATGTTTTTACTGAAATATTCTACCCGCTAATGTCAAAATTATGATTTTTTTGCTATAATATAACCATGGAAAAGAAGAGAAAATGAGATTGTCTGCCTTTGGCGAGGATTTATTAGGATAAACGTTTTTACTGCTCACTCCTGGATTCCCGCCTACGCGGGAATGACAATGAAATAAACTATGTCCAATAATCAATCAATTACGGATTTATTCAGCGACGCGTCCGGGCAATCGACTAACGACGAAAGCGCGGCGGCGAAATTCGCGGTTAAGCAAAAACAACTGAAAATCAAAGAATTGGAGCGATTGACCAAAGCCAGGGCCGAAGTCGAGGGCCTGGCTTATGTTGATTTGGTCGGTTTCCCGATTAGTCCGGAAGCCTTGGTTTTAGTTAATGAAGCGGAAGCGACCGGGCTGAGTATTTTATGCTTTTTTTATGATGGCAAGAATATCCGTTTAGCCAGCCTGGATCCAAGCAGCCAAGAGGTAGAAGCTAAAGCTCGTCAATTGGCGGAGAAATATTTTTCTGAAATAAAAGTTTATTTAGTGACCGAAAACAGCTTTAATTACGGTTTGAAAATGTATAAAACCATACCCAAGGTCAGAGAGGTTGTTAGAGGCATAAAAATTACTGAAGAGGATTTAAATAAATATGGAGAAAAATTTTCGAGTTTTAAAGATTTGCAGGAAGAAATAAATCAGGCGCTGGTGACGGAGGTTGTAACTATGATTATGGCGTCGTCGATAAAATCCAATTCTTCCGATATTCATATAGAAGCCGAGGAAAAAATTATTAAAGTCAGATTCAGAATTGACGGAGTTTTGCATGACGCGGCCGCCATAGATAAGTCAGCCTGGGAAAAAATAATTTCACGCATGAAATTTTTAGCCGGCGTGAAAATTAATGTGACCGATAAGCCGCAAGACGGCCGTTTATCAATTTTAATGAAAGACGATCGAATAGATATCAGAGCGTCTTTTTTACCGACTAATTTCGGCGAAAGCGTAGTTATGAGATTATTAAGGTCAAGCTCGGTAGGTTTGAAATTTCATGATTTGGGCATTCGCGGACGCGCCTTCGATCAGCTAAAGAGAGAGGTTGAGCGCCCGAACGGCATGATTATCGCCACCGGTCCGACCGGTTCGGGTAAAACCACTACTCTTTACGCAATTTTAAAAAAGTTAAATAATCAGGAAACTAAGATAATAACCATTGAAGACCCGATCGAATATCAGCTTGAGGGAGTTAATCAATCGCAAACCAGCGCCAATTATACTTTTGCCAAAGGCCTGCGCTCGATCGTGCGCCAGGATCCGGACGTTATTATGGTCGGTGAAATACGCGACTTGGAAACGGCGGAAATCGCCATCCAGGCGGCTTTGACCGGCCACTTGGTTCTTTCCACCACCCATACAAACGACGCGGCCGGAACCGTTCCCAGATTTCTTTCCATGGGTGCTAAACCATATTTATTAGCTCCGTCTTTAAACGCCATGATCGGTCAGAGATTGGTTAGAAAAGTTTGCGAGAAATGTAAGCAGGAAATTAAGCTGGAAAACGGTATTTTAGAGCGGGTTAAAACTCTGCTTAACGAATTGGCCGAAGCGGATAAAAAAGCTATTGATTTTAATAATTTAAAGTTTTTTGAAGGCCAGGGCTGCGAGGCCTGCCAGAGCCTGGGTTTTAAGGGCAGAATCGGCATTTACGAAATTATAATTATGAATGAGCAGATGGAAAAATCAATTTTAAGCGGTCAGTCCAGCGAATATGATATGCGCGATAATGCCAAAAAGAACGGTATGATCACCATGGTCCAAGACGGATTATTAAAAGCCTTGGACGGGATTACCAGCGTGGAAGAAGTCTTTAGGGTGTCGGAGTAGAGAATGAATAATGAATAACGAATTATGAATTATGGAAAAATGCCCGTGATTCATAATTCATTATTCATAATTCCAATTTCATGATTAATAAAAAGTTTATAGAGCAGTTGAAAAAAGAATTTGACGCTCATGCCGGCGAAACCAGGCAGATAATCAGTCTGTCTAACGCGGTTTTGCATGATGCCAAAAAGGCGATTTTTTCTTCGCATCGCGACGATCTGGCCGGCGCGACGAAGACGCTAGAGGAAGTCGAGGCGATTTTAAAAAATTTGGAAAATAAATTCAGTTTTGTCCGCTTGACGGAAGAAGGCTCGTATAAAGCGGCGGTGGAAGAATACGTTGAAGCCAAAATGTTTTGGCTGGTTATGACCGGCAAGAAAATTGATAAAATCAAAGAAATAAAATTGGATTATGAAAGTTATCTCGGCGGCCTTAGCGATTTGATCGGCGAACTGGTTCGTTCTTCCGTCAAGCTGGCGACGGCCGGTAAGATTAAAGAAGTTAAGAAAATTCATAAAATCGCCGATGATATTATGGCTGAGCTGGTGGAATTCGATATGCGAAGCTACTTAAGGACTAAGTATGACCAGGCTAAGGGGCATTTAAGAAAGATTGAGCAGATAAATTACGAGATTAATTTGAGAAAATAGACTTGTTAAATATAGAGCAGGGGCGCATAATTTTGCGCTCCTGTTTTTTATGGTTATTGATATATACCCGGCTTTATGATAGTCTTGAAATCATTCAGTATAGCGAAAGCTCTTTTTAACTTAATTCAATTTTCGCCGTGGCGAAGAGCCCGGCAAAAACAAATCAAACAGGCTTGCATTAAGCAAGCAAATTCAACAGAAAAGGAAGCTATCATGAACAAATATCACATTGTCGGGGCGATTATAGCCGTCGTTGTATTTTTTTCTTTTGGTTTTTTTTACCGTTCTTACAAGCGGATTGCCCGCCGTTGCCCCAGGAAAGGCTGTGGGCGAACGGACGTCAAGCGTGTCTGTAAAATTCTACTCCCGCCGGACGAGTCCGTTTCCTGGCGCAGTCCTGGAGGCAAGTGGCGTTGGTTTATCCGGCGTCCCATCAAACTGACTTTTACGGTCTGCGGATGCAAGTGGGTGCAACTGGTGAAAATTGATACAGATCCCATATCCATGTGGCACGCCCTGTGGGTAAAACGGTTTGATAACGAGCAATACTTTTTGGCCGACCCTGTGCTAACCGAGGTAACTCGGCAGAAGTTGCGTCAGCTCCACTACGGAGGTAAACACGAGAATCTTGATCCGGGGGCGACCGACACGCCGCCCATGTCCTTGGATGTTCTGTTTCAGGGTTGTTTCGATGAGTTATTCGAGATCGTCGAGTCTATCGGAGAAAAAATAGGGGGTAGAAGAGATTAATTGCCAAGCGCGTCATTCAATATGCCGCGCTTTTTTTATTGAAAATATTTTTGGCAATTTATTCTCATTCACGCTATAATTAAAAGTGGAAATGCTGCGCCCGCAACGCCTTGCTTGCGAGGCGGGCGGGGATTCCCGCCAGAGTTTATCCTCGTGAAAACGGGGACGGGAATGACAACTAAATTTTATGTCAAAAAATTATCTTTTAGCGGTGGCGACTTTAATGGGCGCGATTATCGGCGTGGGACTTTTCGCCATGCCGTTTGTTATAAATCAAGCTGGTGTTATATCCTTGTTTTTTTACATGATCGTCTTAGTCATAATTCAATATTTTTTACATCTACTTTTTGCTGAAGCGGTTTTATCAACCAAGGATAAACATCGCTTACCCGGTTTCGTTGGGAAGTATGTCGGCGAAAGGGGCAAGAAATTAACATTTTTTGTTGATGTAATTGGTTCTTATGGTTCGGCCTTAGCTTATATTATAATCGGCGGACTTTTTTTGCATCAACTGCTTAATCCTTATTTAGGCGGCAGTATCTTTTTATATTCAACAAGTTTATTCATTTTTATTTCTCTAATTACTTTTTTTGACATTAAATTGATCGCGGGCACGGAATTAGTTTTAACTTCTTTCCTTGTCATCGCCATCGGCTTAATCACTTGGCGGGGCTTCGGCCAAATTCAGCTCGCTAATTATCAGTTAGTAGAATGGAAAAATATTCTTTTGCCTTATGGTCCGATTTTTTTCGCCGTGGGCGGCGGCGCGGCCATTCCTGAAGTTTGCCGTCTTTTGGCGTATGAAAAACCTAAAATTAAGAGCGCGATTTTTTGGGGGACTTATCTTCCGGCCGCTTTAATGTTAATTTTTGTTCTGGTCATTTTAGGCATTACCGGCGCTAAAACTTCGCCCGATACTTTACTCGGTTTAAGTCAGGTTCTAAACGACGGCGTGATTGTTTTTTCCTTAATTTTCGGCTTGTTAGCGATTATTACCTCCTATATCGTCGTGGCTCAAGCCACGGAAGAAGTTTTTGAATGGGACTTTAAATTAAAAAACAAGTTAGCCTGGTTTTTGGCTTGTTTTGTTCCTTATCTTCTATATTTAATCGGCTGGACCGACTTAATTAGAGTTATTAGTTTTACCGGCGCGGTGACCGGCGGGCTGTCCGGCATTATTTTAATCTGGCTGGTGTTTAAAATTAAAGCCAAACCGGAGCAGGTTTCGGTCATAAAAAATAAATTGACTAAACCTTTGGCCTACTTTCTGTCGTTGTTATTTATTCTGGGAGTAATTTATGAAATTTGGGCGATGACTTGGGGATAAATGAGAAATATTTAATTTTATTTTTTTTAGACATGGGTTTTACGGCAGTAAGCAAGAGCTAATTGACTTAATAAAAGACCGTCTTAATTAAATTCGATTCGGGTTAATTTATGAAAAATATTGAATTAAAAATTAAAGTAAATGATTTTAAAGAGATAGAAAAATTTTTAAAAGTATCGGGGGCAAAATACTATAATGCGCTCAATCAAAAAGATATTTATTTTAATTGCGCCCGAGGAAGATTAAAAATTAGAGAAATAAATAATAAAAATTTTGAATTAATATTTTATCGACGGCCGGATAGTTTAATCAATAAATTGTCAAATTATTCAATTATGCCAATCAACAGGGCACAGCTAAAACAATTTAAAAATATTTTGGTATTATCCGCTGGCATTAAAGTCGTTGTATTCAAAAATAGAAAATTGTGGTTATTTAAAAATACTCGCATTCATCTTGATAATGTTGATAAATTAGGAAAATTTTTAGAGTTAGAAACAGTTTTAGGAAGAATTTCAAAAGCCGAAGGAGAAAAAGAATATTTAGAAATATATAATTTATTGAAATTAAGCAGGTTTGAGAAAATAGATAAGTCATATAGCGATTTATTGTTAAAATAATTTTATGAAATTTTTAATTATTTCCGATATCCATGATAATTTAGTCAATTTGGAAAAATGCCTAAATTGGGGCAGAGAGCAAGTAATTACTAAAGCGATTTGCTGCGGCGATGTGGTTAATAGTGAAACTTTAGCTTATTTAGCTGAAAAGCTGGAAATTATTTATTTAGTCAGAGGCAATATAGAAATTTACGATGAGACTGAAATAAAAAAATATAAAAACCTAAATTATTTGGGCAGATTCGGTTTGTTTGAACTGGATAATAAAGTTATCGGTTTATGCCATGAGCCCTGGTATATAAAGAGCGTTTTAGATAAAAAGTTTTGTAATATAGTATTTTACGGCCATACCCATGAGCCTTGGATAGGAGAAAAAGACGGAGTTATGACGGCCAATCCGGGAACCTTAGGCGGGGTTTTTACCAAGGCGACTTTCGCGGTCTGGGATAGCGAAAGTGGGTATTTGGAATTAAAAGTGCTGGAGTTATTGTAATTTTTTTAATATCAAAAATGTAAAATAAAAATATGGTTTCGAATATTGGCGAGTTGAATGATAGCGAGCAAAAAATACTTTTAAAAATTGCCAGAGAAACGGTAGAGAGTTTTGCGCGAGATGGAAAAATTTTAGATTTTAAGGTGACCGATGAAAGATTAAAGCAAAAGCAAGGAGCGTTCGTGACTTTAAATAAAAACGGCCGGCTGCGCGGCTGTATCGGCCAAATTGTGCCGTCGGATGAACCTCTCTGGCAAGTGGTGCGCGACATGGCCGTGGCGGCTTGTAGCGAAGACGGGCGTTTTAGTTCGGTCAGTAAAGACGAATTAAGCAAATTGGAATATGAAATTAGCGTTTTATCAGCGCCGGAACCGATTAGTGATTGGCGTAAAATTGAATTAGGCAAGCACGGAGTGATTCTCGGTCAGAGCGGAAACCGGGGAGTGTTTTTACCCCAAGTCGCCACCGAAACCGGCTGGTCGCTAGAAGAATTTTTAAGTCAGCTCTGCTGGCAGAAAGCCGGGCTAGAGCCTAGTTGCTATAAAGATAAAAATATGGAAATACAGGTATTTACGGCGCAGGTGATTAAGTAATATATTTCCCATTTTGATAACCTGCTTTTATGTCAAGCATAGGATATTTCTTTTTATGAAGCTATCATGGAGAATAAAATAGACTTGGAAAAATTTAATAGGTTGAAGATGGCTGCCGAAGAGATTTATAAGAAAATAGGTTATATTTATAGCCCGGCGCTAAAAGCTAATATCATTTTTGGCTCGGATGGATTTCATCATCCGCGATACGATAATAACCGGAGCGAGAGAAGCAAACAGGCTCAACAAAACAAGTTTCTATATTTTAATAAGGCAGTTGAAATATTAAAAAGATCGACTACCATTCAAGAATATCGGCGTTCAATTCGCGCGATTGGAAGTCGCGACCGAAGCGGTTTTCGCAAAACAAAAATTATTGAATGGTTCGGTTTTTTCGCGATTGTTAACTTTTCTAAATGTATCCGCATTAACGCGATAGTCAGAAGAATCGGAGAGGACAGCGGCCAATTCCATTTTTGGAGCGTTATGCCATATTGGTCGTTAAGCAATAATAGAAGAGTGATTGGCTCAAAAAGAATTATGGATCAATAAACAAAAACACCCTTGAGATTCAAGAGTGTTTTTATTGTGCCTGTTTTCGGCTTATGCTCCTTTTACGGATTAGCCGAACGGGGCTTTCGCCCACAAGCACATTATTATGATAGATTATTTCAGCTATTTTGTCAAAAAATATTATTAATATTATTAATGCGTTATTCCATTTAATTTTAGCGGTAATATTTTATCCTCGCATTAGAAATTCAAGATTTATCAAACGGACCATATAGTTTTGGACCAGCGTCGCCAAATTCATAGACGAAATAATAATTAAAACAATTAACAATATAAATGTTGTTCCACCCACCAAGCATGCCATTATTATAGGACGAGTAATTAACGAATTGTGCTTCAGTGTTTCCGCAAAGGAATTTATATTGTTGTATTTCTTTTATAACAATATTCTTTTCACTTATATTCCATTGTGTTGCAATGTCACTTTGAATCAGTTTGTTTCTCCACAGACTTTCATCTTTTAGAATTTTATAACTCGTCTCAACTCGAACGTTCTTTTTATAATAAGGTGCTGTTTTACTATTTTGTGAGGAGAAATAAAAAACACTAATTATAATTAAAACCACAACCGCGATTAAGGCCAGTATAGCATGATTTTTTTGAATGCTCTTCATAATCTTGAATTTATTTCAATCTTTTTACAATCTCTTTTTCTTTTACTATTTCACTCTTATCCTCGCTTCTCTTTTTTAATTCCAAACCGCCGGCTTTTAAGGACTTTTCGCTGGCCACCAGCCTAAAGGGCAAACCGATTAAATCCGCGTCGGCGAATTTTGCGCCCGCGCTTATATCTCGGTCGTCATAGAGAACTTCAATATTATTTTCCAGCAGATCTTTATAAATTTTCTCCGCCGCTTCGTTTTGCCCTAAAGACAAGAGGTGAACTTTAAACGGCGCGACTTCTTCCGGCCAGATCAGGCCTTTATCGTCGTGCATTTTTTCCGCGATTACGCCTAAGAGGCGCGAAATGCCAATACCGTAGCAGCCCATGACCGGGTACTTCTTAGTTCCGTCTTTAGCCGTAAATCCGAGATCAAAATCCTGACCATATTTTTGACCCAAATCAAAAACATTACCCACTTCGGAAGCTTTAGCGCGATTTAATTTGCCGGTTTTGCACTTAGGGCAAGTCTCTCCGGCTTTCTGTTTAGCGATTTCCTGGTTAACGCAAAAAACGCATTTATCGCAATACAAGATATCGTCTTCGCCCGCGTCGGTTAAAACCATGAATTCATAAGAAATTTTTTTACTGAAGCTTCCGCCCGAGGCTTCGGTTACTTTGGCGGTTAGACCGAGACGCGCAAAAATTTTTAAATAGGCCTCTTTGGCTATTTCATAAAATTTATCAAAATCCGCTTGGTCGGCATGAAAGCTATACATATCCTTCATTAGAAATTCTCGTCCGCGCAATAGTCCGGACTTAGCTCTTAGCTCATCGCGGAATTTCCAATGAATCTGGTAAACATAGAGAGGCAGGTCTTTCTGGCTGCGCGCTCGGCGCATAATCAGGGGAGTAACCACCTCTTCTTCGCTCTGTCCCAGAGCGTAATCCTTCTCCGTTCGGCTCTTAATTTTAAACAGTACGTCAATTTTATCCCAGCCGCCGGTAGTTTGCCAGTTTTCTTTAGGGTGAAGCATGGCCATAAGAATTTCCTGGCCGCCGATTTTATTCATTTCTTCCCGGACAACTTGCTCAATTTTTTGTAGAGAGATAAGCCCGAGAGGCAGGTAATTATAAACGCCGGCCATAAGTTTTTCAACGAATCCGGCCCGGGTTAAGAGCCGGGCGTTGATCGTTTCTTCGTCTTTCGGAGCAAAACGTTCGGTCTTAGTAAAGAGTTGGGATTGTTTCATAATTTTAGAAAACTAAAGAAGATTATGTCGTTTAATTTAGTATTTTTTAATTTTAAGACAAGGCGAGGGGTTTGTCAAAATCTGCTGATTATCGACAATCCTGCGGACAATTTTGCGCCGTTTCGCCTAAATTGCATTGGCCGTTGCCATTGCAATGCGAAGCGCTCTTTATTTCCGGCAGGCCGGCAATTACAGCCAGACTTTTTTTCAAACTTAGTTCCTGGTAGCCGATTTTTTTGATATTTATATTAACTTCATAAGCGCCGATTTTATTTAATTTTATTTCCGCTAAATCGTTTTGAATTTTTAAAATCTGTGAATTATTGTCAGGAAATTTAATCCAGCCAGTATTTATCAGCTCGGTGGTTGAGGGAATAATTTTAACATAAATAGTCTGGCCGGGAAAAAATATGTTTTTTTCTTCACCGCAATTTATATCCGCGCAAAGTTTTAGAGCGGCTGCCAATATTTTATCGGTGCCTTTTATTTCAATTGTCAGCGATTTGGCATTGATAATCCGTCCTTGTTCTTTAACGTTAGTTTTTATTTTATATTGCCCGGGCGGCAATGAACGATAAATTAGAGTGGTGAATTCCGCTTTGGCGGTTTGCCCGGGTTTTAATTCTATATCTTTAGTTTGGCCCAGTTCGGAAAAAGCGCCGTCAGCCGATTGAAAAAAATAAATAATTTGCCATTTTTTTGTTTCCGGAAAAGGATTGTAAATTGCCACTGTAGCAGTGGCTACGTCATTAAGCAGATAAATAGTTTTATTCGCCATTAAAATTACTTGGCTTAATGGTTTTATATCGAAGGTTGAGTCGGTTACTCGTTCTGTTTTTAGGGGCTTAATATTTTTATCGAACGATTTTTTATAGAAATAAACGCTCGTTCCCGTAGCGACGGCTGCGATAAAAATTAATAATATCGTAAAAAGCAGAGATTTTTTAGTCATAAAGTTAATTAATGTTAATAACCGCGGTAGTGATCGCTTGTCCGCCGTTGTTGTCGGTAGCGCGGCAGCGGGGCTTTACCGCGCCGCTAGTATTATAAACATGGGACAGAGTGGCGCCGGCGGAAAACTCATTGTCATAAACTCCGTCGCCGTCATAATCAATTTCATACTTAGTTATACTGCCGTCATAATCATGGGCCGTGCACCATAAATACGCGGTATTGCCTCGACTAATAGTCGTTTGATAGTTGCCGCAACAATTAGAGCCATTGACGGTTAAAGTATTAATCGGTAATTTATTTGCTCCTCCCCGGTATGCTAAAACTAAGGTTGGATCGCCGTACATTGCGAAAAGTGGCGGGTTGATATTGGCCGCCAAATGTCCAAGATCAATATTCGGGTTGGCCTGCCATTGCGAGAAGGGGATATCTGTGCCCAAATAAGCATCGCTGAGGCCAATATCCTCTCTAGCTCCCCAATAAGCTATGCCGCCCTTCCTTAGCCAGTTATAGCTGAAAGAAGACACGCCGGCGAATTTTCCGGTTGAGCAGGAGCCGGCGCTTCCCCAACTTAAATTTAGATAGGGAATATTATTATAATTTAAACCGCTGCCTCCGAAGATACCGCAAGACCAACCCATAGCGTTGCCATGAGAAAAGTAAATATTAAACTGTTTGTCGATTAAAGAGTTATATGTATAATCATTTGGACTAAACGAATTAACTACTTGGGCGGAATTATTTTGGGTAATAATCGCTTGATCCGGGTTGCAGCTTAGGTTGGCGCTGATATAGAATTTATTAAATAGCGGATTGGGATAAAATTTATTAAATAACTCTTCATAAAAAATCGCGCGAGCCGCGTAAGAAAAGGTGTCGGCGCTGGAAATACCCGTGATTCTGGCTTTATAATAGCTTCCGGCCGGTAAGTTTTCGCTGATTTTATCGCCGGATGACATAATGGTTAAATATAGCGAACCGGTGGGGAAAAGATCATTTCTTTTATCCAAATCGGAATTATTATTAAATAAAATTACTTCTCCTTTGGCGGCGGCCAAATACGGCGCGGCTAAAGACAAACGCTGGAGGAGCTGATAGATCGTTCCGCCCTTATCGGTACTATACCAATCCGGCGCCGGCTGGGCGTAATCGGCGTTTAGGTCGCTAGAGTCAACTAAAATAATCTTATCGGTATTGGTTTTATTAATATACCAGCGCTGTAATTCTTCAATTGAATAATTAATTTTCACGCCGGCGCCGGTGTTGATGAAATTATTAGTTGCCGCGTCCAAGCCGCCGACGGTATAAACTACTTTACCGTTAATTAGCGTTTGATAAGCAGCTAAATTAGTTGAGTTAATGAAAATTAACGGCGCGTTTTTATATGAAGCGAGCAAGGCGCCGATTAAACCGGCTTGATAATTATCGCGATCAACTAAGACTAAGCTCTTAATCGTCTGCCAATAAGAAAAATAATCCGACGGGCTTATATTTGAAATATTGCCCGCCGCTAATCCGGCGCCGAAAGGTTTGGCTCCGACTAAAGCGGAGTTCGCTTTCCAGTGCGTAGCGCCGACGGTGGTTAGATGATTCGGTTCAGACATTTGCAGAAAATTAATCGTTGAATCAATATCAATATCCGAACCTCCGCTATCTTCATGATAAACCAGCAGCGGATATTTATTGCCAGGCCAGACGGCGATTGGCGTTAAACTCAAAACATCCTGCCAATTCTTATGCGAAATCAAAAAACTTTCTTTAGCCGCGTATTTAGACGGATTTTTTGTGTTGGCGAAGTTTGGCGCTGAGTTTACCGTTAAATTTATATTAGCGGTTTGCACAGTGTTATTTTGATCTCGAACCGACAAAGTTATGAGATGATTTCCCGCGGCGAGAGCCGAAGTATAAAAATTAGCCTGCGCCGAAAGATTCCCGCCATTACTCGAACTCCATTGATATGCGTATGGGCTAACACCGCCGGATGCCGTCGCCGTAAAATGAACCAGGCTGTCGCCATTATAAAAATTACTGTTGCTGGCCGGAGTATTTATATTTACATTTATGCCGGTGGGAGCGCTAACAGTAAGATTAACGGTTTTATTTACAGTTTGGCCGGCATTATCTCGGACGGTGAAAGTAATCAGATGATTGCCAACCGCTAAATTATTTTTATTGAAATTTGGCGATATCTGGCTGGTAAAGATTTGGTTGCCGATGTTTGAACTCCAGGTATAAGTCTTCGGCTCAACGCCGCCGGTTACATTAGCTTGAAAAGCGATATTATTGCCTTGGGCAAAAGACGAATTATTAGCCGGAAAAATTATGGTTGCGCCTAAAGCCGGCGCCGAATTTATTTGAATATGTATTTGCTTACTGGCTGTCAGAGGCGCTAATAAATTATTATCGGTTGCAGTTACGGTAATAGTATGTACGCCCACCGAAAGCTTATCAGATTGAAAATTAATAGTATTGCCGACTTGGGGCGTAAAATCGCCATCACGGTTAGAAAGCCAAGTTACTCTATGGGGCAAGATTCCACCCGTAATCATCGCCGAAAATGGAATAGCCGAACCAAAATCAAAAGCGCGGCCTTCTGCCGGATTAACTCTTATCGCCAAATCAACGATTTTTGTTTTATGAGTACTTACGGCGGTCTGGCCGGCGCTATCAGTAACCGTTACTTTAATAATATGTTCGCCTAAAGCCCAGCCGGAAATATCAACCAACGGCCATTGGTTATTGGAAAAATCATTAGCTTTGTCAGAGTTCCAAAGAAAAGCGTATGGCTGAACTCCGCCCTGCGCAATGGCGCTAAAGTTTGCCGGCTGGCTCTTAGGCAATTCTTCTCGCAACATCATAATTTGCGCGGTTAGCGAACCGGCCGGTAATACCTCAATCACTATATTATTGCTGGCGACAGCCGCGTTGGCGTCGGTAACTTCTAAGGAAATTGCCTGATTGCCGACGTTTAATAATAGCGGGTTAATCATAATATTCGGCAGATTGCCGCCAAGCGGAAGATTATTATTTTTCCAAGCATAATTATACGGCGGTTTGCCGCCATAAGCAACGGCTTGAACATCTATCATGGGTCCGTCCTTGGAAGTTTTAAAACCGGTGTTCGGATTAGTGATAGCCGCGTATAAACAATCCTGCGCTTCTGTCGGTTTATTGGCGGTCGTGCCGCAGCTGTTGGCATCGATGCAGGTTCTGGTCTGCTGGCCGGCGCTGCAAGCCGACCAATTTCCGCAAGACCAATTTTCCGTTGTTAGATCGCCATTTAAACAATCTTCGTCAACGCCATTGCCGCAGATTTTCGTGGCGTAGGGGTGGACAGCGGGATTATTGTTATTGCAATCACCGGATTTGGGGCAGCCGGTTGAACCGGTTGCGCCATAGCCGTCTTTGTCCGTGTCGATGCAGCTTGACGCGCCCTGGCAAAAACCGTTTCTGCAGGTTCTTCCGGTGGCGGCGCAGTTAGTCGTATTGCACCATTCATAATCCGGATCAGCATCACAGTCGCCGCAAGTTATGATTAGATTAGGAATTTTAGGATTACATTTGTCCGGTTCACCAAAATTGCAATAAAAGGTGCCGGCACCGAACGAGGATTGAGAGAAGAATGTCAGAAAAAAAACCAGAGAAAAAAAGCCAACGCAAAATAAGCGCCAGAATGATTTTTCTTTAAAAAAATTAGGCATAGAATAGTATTAAAATTGTAAATCACTAAATAGTAGGCTCTCCACCTTCTTTTCTTCCTCTAATATAAAAGATTGAACCGATGATAATTAAAAAGATGGCCAAAGCACCGGCAATAAGCCAGAAGAAGAGCGCTGAGCTTGATTTTTTTTCCGGAGTTAATAAGTTCGCTGCGGTTGCGGCTTTTTGACAATCCGGGTCGGTACCGATTTGTTCTTCATTACACCAATCGTCTTTGCCGCCGGCCAGACAATCTTTCGGGCAATTTTCAAAACTTTCATGATCCTGGCAAACCTTATCGCCACAGACATCGCCAAAATAACCAATATCCGCCTGATCCAGTTTAGTATTGTCCGGACCGTATAAAATTAATAGTTTACCGTCTTTATGATAAGCCAAACTGATAATTTCCGTTACATCATCCAAAATTATCGGCGCGGTCGGAGATTTATCGCCTTCAAGCGGCGGAGGCGGCATTAAGGTCCTAGAGATATTAAATTTAGTTTGCTCTAAAATTTTATTGGTGAAAGACCGCAATTCAATAGTATATAGTTTGTCAACTGGTAAATTTCCCGAACTATTGGTTCGAGGGTAGCCGTCTTTAACAATGATATTATTAATAGTAACCGCGCCTTTTAGATAGCGAATATTAATTTCATAAATTTTGGTTTTTGTTTCCGCTTGAGCCGGTAAACTAACTAAGATAAAAAAAATCGCCGGCAAAATAAAAAATAAAATACGTTTCATATTGTTGCAGTTATTAATTATATGGGTGGTTAATAAATATTTTATTTATAACATCTGAATTTACCGGGCCAAAACCGGTATTGCCTCCGATAACTCGCATTATGCCGTTATCAATCGAGCGGTACCAATTATCGTAAGTGCAGCCCCCCCATGGTTCACTTGCCGGTAGACATTGATTTGAGATGGAACTCCATTTCACGCAACCGGCAGTATCATCGCAGTTCGGGTCGTCGTTGGTACCAGCAGAACCGTTACCCTGATAGGCTGTATATTCATCTCTTAAACCGGCGAAAGAATGGCCGAATTCGTGGATTGCTACTCCTGAGTCGCCTTTATATGACATGGCGAAATGATCTCCAATATAACCGCCTCCGCCATAGATATCGCTGTTCATTAAAACTATTATTTCGTCAGGATAAAAATCACAAGCCGAAGCGACTATGCTTCGAACGAAGGCTCTATCATCGCAAGAAATCAACCGAGCAATGCCTCCGTAACCATAATCGCATCTTAAGTCAACCGTATTATCTATTCGGTGAATATTTATTTTTGCTTTTTGTGTCATAAATGGCTCGGTGGCTAGAAAAGCGTCGGAAAAAGTCTTTACTGTAGCGGCGAAAGCAGTCAAATCGTTAGCCGTATAATTATCTCCGATATAGACTATGTCTAATTTATCATCGCTGTCGCCATTATCAACTACAGAAGTACAAGTAGTACCGGACGGGTTGGTTACAGTTATACTGAGTGGGGGTGGGGAAAATGGATATGGGACATTGCCGATTCTTAATTCAAAAGTTATTTTTCCGATCGATCCAAGAGTTATGGCGTTTGCCCAGACACCGTCGTTAGCTATAGCGAGAGGAAAGGGATCGCCGTCGCCATGAGCGCCGTCATCATAGAGCGTCGCGACAAAGACCGAAGCGCCGCCGTTGACTTTGCTATAAAGGTCGACGTTGTTTAACGTATTAGGAGTAGGAGTTATTCGAACTTTGAAAGTAGGCCTGCTATTTAAAGTAAAAGAGTTATTTTGGGCTGGATCTGGATAAATAACGGTAATTGATGGGGCGCCGCAAGTTTCTCTTGAGGTTGGCCTGTTTATGGGTGTGGGACAGTTATTAGCGTCGGTGCAGATACGATCTTTATAGCCTTCGACGCAAGCCGACCAATTTCCGCAAGTCCAGTTTTCCGTTGTTAAATCGCCATTTAAACAATCTTCATCAATGCCATTGCCACAAGTTTCTGTGGCACCGGGATGAACGTCGCGATTATTGTTATTGCAATCACCGGATTTGGGGCAGCCGGTTGAACCGGTAGCGCCATAGCCATCGCCGTCCGAGTCTATGCAACTAGAGCTGGCTTGGCAAGCCCCGTTACTACAGACCTCTCCGATGTCGCAACTATCGGTATTGCACCATTCTCTATATCCATCAGCATCGCATTCTTTGCAAGTTTGGATTAAATTAGGAATTTTGCTATTGCATCTTGTCAAATTTAGAGGACTACAATAATCAGAATTGGCGGCAAACGACGGCAGAGAAAAAAAGCTTATAAAAAAAACCACAGAAAGAATTCCGGTGGCGCATAAATGCCAAGAAAATTTTTCTTTAAAAAATTTAAGCATAGCTTAAGTATTAAAATTATAAATTGCCTGACAATTTTTATGGGATAGAGGCATGAGACGATAAGCGTTTTTTACTTATATATTATAACATATTTTCTGGCTGCTATACAAACTTAATAATTTTTAATGCAAATAAGCAATAAAATAAAAATATTTAAGTCCGACTCCTCTTATCGCGCGGACAGTTTACGATTTATTAATCTTAGAGTAATATATAGGTAGCCTAATAAAATATTATGTCCGAGAAAATCGTTTTAAAAGTCAGTAATCTGGCAAAACAATACCAAGAGCTTAGGGCCGTAGATAATATTTCATTTTCTATTAAGGCCGGAGAAATCGTCGGGCTTTTAGGCCCTAATGGCGCCGGTAAGACCACCACGATTAATATGATTCTGGGAATTCTTGAGCCCAGCGCCGGCTTGATTGAAATTTCCGGTAAAGATTTAAAAAATAATCGCTGCCAGGTTAGCCGCCAGATTAATTTTTCCGCGGTCTATGCTCAACTGCCCGGCAATTTAACCGTGCGCCAAAATCTGTATATTTTCGGTTTGCTTTATGGCGTTAGAAATTTAAAGGCCAGGATTGATTTCTTGCTTAAAGATTTTGCTTTGGAAAAATTTTCTAAAACCAGAACCGGACTGCTGTCTTCGGGCGAAGCCAGCCGCCTTAATTTAGCCAAGGCGGTAATCAATAAGCCTTACTTATTATTACTTGACGAGCCAACCGCGTCCTTAGATCCGAGTATTGCCCAGATAATCAGGCAGAAAATAAAAACCTATGTTAATCAAACCGGTTCGGCCGTACTTTGGACATCGCATAATATGGCGGAGATTACGGACGTCTGCGATCGGGTGATCTTTATGTCGCATGGCAGAATTTTGCTTTCCGGCGATCCGAAAACCTTACCGGCCGAACACGATAAAAAAGATTTGGAGGAGTTATTTATTGCCGTAGCCAGAGAGCCTTTAAGCTTTGATAAATAACTTTTTTTGTCATTCCCGAAGCCGAAGGCTGTCGGTCATCGCTACGCGAGATCTGGCGAAGCCATGAGAATCCAGGAGGGAGAAGTAATAATATTATTACTTCTTGAACATTGATTTAAAATTTTTATGTTTTATTAAGTTTAGAGAAGATAGCATGTTTTTATTGTTTTCTCCTGGATTGCTCCTCGGTGCTGGCCTCGGCGCCGAAAAAGGAAACAGAGTGCCTTCGCGGGAATGACAAAATAATAATATTTGAAATTAACCATATGAGCTTAACCAGAATTTACGCCGTTTTTATTCGCCAGATATTTTTATTTAAGGGCAATCCAGTGCGCCTGGTAGCGGTTTTTTTATGGATTTTTATTGATATCATCCTTTGGGGGTTTATTAGTAAGTATTTAAGCACTTTTGGCGCGGCGACTTTTAGTTTCGTCAACGCGGTTTTAGGCGCGATTATTCTCTGGGATTTTTTAGGTCGGATTCAGCAGGGAGTGATGACAGCTTTTTTAGAAGATATTTGGTCGCAAAATTTTATTAATTTTTTTACCTCGCCGCTTAAGATTAAAGAATACGTAGTCGGCCTGGTCGCTACCAGCCTGGCGACCGGTTTAGTTGGATTTTTGGCCATGGCCGTACTCGCCGGTTTGGCATTCGGCTATAATGTTTTTAAAATCGGTTTGATAATTTTGCCGTTTATGCTGATCCTATTTATTTTTGCCGTGGCCATGGGTATTTTTATGACCGCCATAATTTTACGCTTTGGCCCGTCGGCCGAATGGCTGGGCTGGCCCATACCTTTTGCCATGTCGGTCTTTGCCGGCGTGTTTTATCCGATTAGCACCTTGCCGGGCGCTCTGCAAATTTTATCTAAAATTATTCCGGCTTCGTATGTTTTTGAAAGCTTGCGCGGTTTAGGCGGAACAACCTTAAATTTAAACCTTTTAACCAATTTTTTCGTCGGCTTTATTTTAGCGGTGTTTTACTTAGTGATTATGTACATTTTTTTAATTATGATTTACCGCCGTAATTTAAAAAATGGCCAGCTTTCGAGATTCAGCGCCGAGAGTTAAACGGTTGGCTCTAAATTTTTGACTTATAAAAATTAATTTGTTAATCTATATAGATAATAACTAATTCAAAAATAATTTATTTACCCCGTTAAAATTATAGGCTTAACGGGCGTTATATGAAACAATATGCAAATTAAAAAGAATGGATTTTTTAACGGGGTGATTTTTTCCAAGGTTTTCGCTAAAAGTGGAAAATTAATAATTTTAAGCTTGTTACTGGCGTTATTGGCTAGCGGCTGCACTATTCCGTTAGTTAAAGGCGGTAAGGATGTTAAAAAAATTCTTAGCGTGGAAGAAGCTAAGGCCGTGGCGGAAAAATTTATTAATGAAAATTTATTGCCCTCCGGCACTACGGCCACGGTTAAAAATGTTACCGACGAGGGCGATGTTTATAATGTTAACTTGGATGTAGCCGGCAAGGATTATACCTCCTATATGTCTAAAGATGGATCAAAGTTTTTTCAAAGCGGCATAAACATGGTAACTTTCGCGGCGGAAAATCAAGCCCAACAGGCCGCCGCTCCGGCAGGGGATAACCAAGCTTCTGCTCCGGCCGCTAATGCGCCGAAGAGCGACAAGCCGAAAGTTGAATTATTCGTTATGACTCATTGCCCATACGGTTTGCAGGCGGAAAAAGGTATTTTGCCGGCTTTTGCGGCTCTAGGTAATAAAATTGACGCTAAAATAAGATTCGTTCATTATTTCATGCATGGCGATAAAGAAGAGCAGGAAACCTATAATCAGGTTTGTATTAGGGAAGAACAGGCCGCAAAATATGATAATTATTTAACTTGCTTTACCGGTTCCGGAGATACCGCCGCCTGTCAGACTCAAGCCGGAATTGACGCGAAAAAATTAAATAGCTGCGTAGCGTCAAAAGCCAAAGGCTACTATAAGACTGACTCTGACCTTAGCAACGGCTATGGCGTTGGCGGCAGTCCGACTTTAGTGATAAACGGCGTTCAATCCGAGGCCGGTAGAGATTCGGCGAGCTACCTGGCCGGTATTTGCGCGGCCTTTAATAACGCGCCGGCCGAATGTTCTAAACAATTAGCCAGCGCTTCTCCGTCCGCCGGTTTTGGCGCGGGCGCGGTTTCCGGATCAGCGGCCGCCGGTTGCGCCACCCCTCAATAAAAATCAAATATTTTATATAAAAAAGGGCGCGTTAAGCGCCCTTTTTTGTTAGGCTTAATTTTGCTATAATAGAGATAAGCTTTTAAGAGTTTTTTAATTATGCGCCAGAAAAATTATTTTGTAAAATTCATTATTTTATTTTTTTTCACCTTTTTAAGTATTTTTATTATTTGGTATTTTATGGTTAGAGAAGAAAGCTTTGATTGGATCAGCTCCCAGGTTGTGCATCAAGTCTCGCCCTACGCGGTTACGGAAACCGATAAATATTTAATAGTTGATAATGTGGTTTTGGGTTATGAATTTAGAATGCCTAAAGATTTTAAAACTGCCGGCGCCAGAAACCTTAGTTTTTTTATGGAAGAGGCTGGCGGAAAAAAATGTGAAATCAGGCATTATTATATTAGAGCGGATAAACAAAAAACTATAGCGATAGAAGGTGAAAAAATTGTTATTCCGTTTAAAGAAGTGAAATTGATTTTTGAATTGGCCGAGCCGAAAATGGAGAAAACCGCTTGCGCCGAGTATTTAAAACAAATTAAGGTAAATTCAACGGCAGAATAGAAAAAATAGCTTAGATTGGCCGAGACAGTATTCTCTAATTCTAAAATGATACCCAAATTGGAAAGTGGTTTTTAATGAATTTGCGCGTTAATTTGTAAAGGTTGCTTCTATTTTATCTCTTGCCGCCGCAGGCGGCAAGGGCTGTTTTTATTTTGTTTTTACGGCC
>JAUSEG010000036.1 GCA_030650415.1 bacterium
AGAGGTTGAATATTTGCGAGATCAAGGAGTCGAAGAGGTTATCGGCCGGCTTGAGCCTCAAATGGCTCTGCCAAAATTGCTCTGGGCGCTTAAACAGCATCCAGCCTTGAAAGAAAAAATTGGCACGGTCATGACCACCGGCGACTTTATCGCCATGCAGCTAACCGGCGTTCCGACTACGAGTTCTTCGGACGCGGTCAGCAATGGGTTGATCGAACAAACCTCAAGGAAGTTCGCTGATGACTTTATTTGTTCGATCCATGGATTAAAATATTTCTGGTTTCCGCCGGTAGTCCAAAGCGGAAGCTTAATTCCGTGGGAAAAAACCTCTGAATATCGGTCAACTGATTGGTGCGGAGTGCGTTCGTTATTGCCAGGTTGGCGTTTTATCGCCGGATTGGGCAATTACCAAGCCGGCGCGGTCGGTTCAGGCTTGGATGGTCTAAATACTATTATCATCTCGGCCGGAACCAGCGGCACGGTTACCCGCGCGGTGAAATTTGGCACGAAAATCGCGGGTACGCCAAGGCAGTTTGAGTATTTCGATTATACTCTGCTTCTTTCCATAATGGCGGACTGTGCCTCGTGGTATGACCGGTTCGTCAAGGAATTCGGCCAAGGCAAGAGCCACGCCGCGCTGGACGGGATGATCGCCCCATACGGCAACGTCCTCTGCCTCCCCTATCCGGAAACGCCGGACGCGGAGTTTCCCGGCTGGTTTTACCAAATGCCTTTAGACACGCAGGTCAAAACCATGCAACATAGCATCGCCATCCGGTTAGTCCGTCATTTCCGAGAGATCGTGGGGGCTCTGCCGGCGAGCGAAGCCGAACACGCCATAGAACGGGTGGTTCTCACCGGCGGTCTGACTCGCTCACAGTATTTTTGCAAGGTTCTCCGAGACCAGTTGCGCTTTGAAGACGGCTTTGAGGGAAAAATTTTCGTCAGCAGCCGCACCGGCCCGCTCGCCAATCAAGCCGCTACTCTGGGCGCGCTTATCAACGCTTTGGTTGGCGCTCAAACCTACCCGACTCTGGCTGTGGCCATCAAGGCGCTCTGCCCGACTCGGGAGATCTAGACGCTCATTTGAAATCACAAACCTACTGCAAGCAAAAAGCAGTAGGTTTTTTTTATGTCATTTATATTGTCATTGCGAGGAGTCCGTAATCGGCCGACGAAGCAATCTCTTTAATTGTCATTGCGGGCTTGACCCGCAATCCAAGAGTGAGCAGTAAAAATAAAAATGTTACAATAAAAATTAATAGCAAGTATAATATTTAAAAAGGTTTTTAGATAATTTACAATTTGTACGGTTTACCCCTGGATTCCGGCTTCGCCTGCCAGCAGGCAGGCTCTCCGCCTACTGGCGGAGGCCGGAATGACAATAAAAAAGTTACTTCACCGTCCACTGTTTCGCTCGCAATGACAAGCAGTTTTATTCCAAAATCGCCTTAATTCTCCTAACGCCGGCCGAAGAGCTTTCCTCTTTTTTAATTTTAAAATGGCCTAATTCGCCGGTGTTACCGGCATGCGGTCCGCCGCAAATCTCCCGACTGAAAGGAGACTCTGAGCCGGCCGAAGAGCGCCCCATAGTATAAACTTTAACTTTTTCTTCATACTTAGAATCAAACGTTCCATGAGCGCCGATTTTTTTGGCTTTTAGAAGATCCATCGACTCGCAAACTATCGGCGAAGCATCTTTTATAGCCTGATTCACTAAGTTTTCCACAGCTTTTTTCTGCTCATCCGTCATTTTTTCCGGATAAGAAAAATCAAATCTTAACCGTTCGGCTGTAATATTACTCCCCTTTTGCGCAACCTCCGCGCCTAAGACCTTTCTTAAAGCGGCTAGAAGCAAGTGCGCCGCCGTATGCAATTTTTTAGTTTGCTCGCTCGTATCGGCTAAACCGCCTTTAAAGGCGCCGGCCGAGGCGGTGCGAGAAAGCTCTTGGTGTTTTTTCATCTCGGCTCGGCAAGCTTCACCATCAACCGTGCAGTTTTTTTCTTTAGCCAGTTCTTCGGTTATTTCCAGAGGGAAGCCGTAAGACTGATATAAATCAAAAGCTTCTTTACCGCTGATTTTTTTTGCCACCTGGCCGTCGGTTATTTTTTCAAATTCTTTTAATCCTTGTTCAAGAGTTTTTCCGAATTTTTCTTCTTCGGCTCTAAATTTTTCAATAACTTTATTTATATTTTTTTGCAGTTCCGGGTAAACTGTTTGGTAATCGTGCGCCACGACTTTGGCAATTTCCTTGGTCCATAATCCACCGGCCGCGTTAATGCCGATTTGCCGGCCGTATCTTATAGCGCGCCTAATCAGACGGCGCAGAACATAACCGCGGTCGGTATTGGACGGAGTTATGCCTTTATCGTCAGCCATTATAAAAGTCGCGGCTTTAAGGTGATCGGCGATTATGCGCATCGCCTTGGTAATTTCTTCGCTCTCGCCATATTTTTTACCGGATAATTGTTCGATCCTATTTATAATATGCTTAAATAAATCAGTTTGGAAAATATCCGATTTATTATCCGTGGCCGCCGTCAGCCTTTCCAATCCGCCGCCAAAGTCTATATTACCCTTTGGCAGACGCTCAAAGCCTTTCTCAGTTTTTAAATATTGCATGAAGACATTATTGCCGATTTCTAAAAATCTTCCGCAAGCGCAATTTAGGTGGCAGGGCTGATTTTTAAATAATGAATTTTCATGAACTTTAAGTTCGGCGCCGAAGTCCCAAAATATTTCGCTGTCCGGACCGCCCGGTTCGCCGATCGGCATATTGGCCGGCACGCCCGAGCGCGACCACCAATTTTTACTTTCATCATAATAGAATATCCGGCCGCCGTTTAAACCATCGCGTTCGGAAAAATCCACGGCCTTAGCTTCTAGGCCGGCTTTTTTAAATTCGGCTTTTAAAATCTCTACCGCTTCATCGTCGCGCGATATACCTAGCTCTTCGTTGCCGCGAAAAACCGTAAAATATAAATTTTTCGAATCCAGACTTAACTTCTTGGTTAAAAATTCAAACATCCAAGCCAGCTGTTCTTTTTTAAAATAATCGCCGAGAGACCAGTTGCCGAGCATCTCAAAAAAAGTCGTATGGCGATTGTCGCCGATTTCTTCTATATCACCGGCGCGGAAGCATTTTTGCGAATCGGCGATTCTTACTCCGGCCGGATGTTTTTCACCTAAGAGATATGGCACCATGGGTTGCATGCCCGAGCCGGTGAAAATCGTAGTCGGATCATTTTCCGGAATTAAAGAAGCGCTGGCGATAATCGCATGGCTCTTGGCTTTAAAAAAATCTAAATATTTTTGTCTTAGTTCTTTGGATGTCATATTTTGAATTGTCATTGCGAGCCGCCCTGTAACCAGGCGGCGTGGCAATCTCTGGTTAGAAGCACTAATTGACTTAATTGGTAAATTTCTCTGAGCAAAATTCAATTTATCAATCAAGACATTTCCTTGATATTTATTTTTCTTTCTTACCAGAGATTGCCGCGCTCCCTTCGGTCGCTCGCAATGACAGATAAATTCAGTATATAAAAAATGTTTAATTTTGGCAAATTATATATGAAAAAACCGCGCTCTTCCGTTAAGAGCGCGGTCGAAGTCCGGGTTACACCGGAATTCTATTTAGGGGTAGCAATTTCGCAACCCCGCAGGTTGACTTTTCCAATCAGGATGAGAAACCCCATGGCAGGTGCCATGGGCCGCGGCAAATTTTGTGTCGTTTTGTCTTTTATGCTGTCTCTCCTTTCCCTAAGGAATTGCCGGTTTTTGTAACCACCTTGCGTCCGCAACCCAAAAACCAGTTTTAGTTGCGGCTTTAAATAGACTTATTAAATCTACTAAAAGCCGCAACCAATTTTTACCATTTTAATTTAAAGAACGAGGTTAGCTATTAATATTATATACTAATTATAGATTAACTATTGAAAGTGTCAACAGCTATTTTATGGCAGTAACTCGGCTACGACCACCAGCCGGTTGGCCGTCGAGAAAATCGGGTCGCAAGTATAGAGAGTTAGAGTCGGTAGAGCGGTCGGTTCTAAGATGGAAATTTCCGCGGCCGGCACGACTTTCGTTTCTTTAACTCGGTAGTAATAAACTTGGTTTTGCCAGCGCAAAGCGATGAGGTCGCCGCTGGTTAATTTATCCAAAAGAAAAAAAGTTAAATTATTGGGCGGCAAATATTTAAAGCGATGGCCGGTAATAACCGTGTTGCCGCCCTTATCCGGCGTGGAGCTCTCGGGCGTTTTCCAGGCGCCCTGACTTAAGCCGTCCGCGGGATTCTTAGACTCAACAATCGGCGCGTTAACGCCAATTTTCGTGATAATCAGGCGGTTGGCCGTCAGATTATCCGCCGCGGCCGGCAAACGGCCGATAATTTGCCCGGTTCGTTCTTTAACCGCCGCGAGGTTTTGCCAATCAATTTGAGAATTCCGGCCCGGCCCGGCGAATTTATAAATTAAGGCCGGCCAAATCGGCAGAACCAATAAATAAATAATTATGGCCATAGCCAAAAGCTCCAGCGCGCTGACCAGAGCTTTAAGAAATTTATTTTTATTGATTGGTGTCATGAATTTATTAAATTTGGTATTTCTTGCGCAAGACAATAATGGAGCCGATTAAAATTAACAAACTAGCCAGTAAACCGATAAATTCGCTTTGGCTAAAACCGGTTGGCGTTAGTTCGCCGCCGGCAATCTTAACGCCTAAGACTTGCGGTTTAACGCCGACAGTTTCCGGTTGACTATTATTGGCCTGAATGTCCGTATTGCTGGTGATCGGCGCGATATCCGTGGTAGCGACAGCGATTTCACCGCCATATTTCTCTGGTGAAGCGCTGGATAACGGCCGCAGGTAATAAGTTGTGCCCGGTGTTAAACCGGTAATCGTTACTGTGTGGCCGGTTACTTTAGTCGGATCTAAAACTGTGGAATTAGTGTAGCCGTAATTTGGCGGCAAGGTGGCGGATAAATCAGGATGCGTTACTATGTCATAAATAGCCCGTGAAGTCGCCAGTTTATTGGTAAGCCAAGTCAAAATGATTGAAGTGTCGTTGGCGCTTACTTCAATGTTGCTAATAATTAATTCATCAAAAATATAAGCTCCTCCGCCTCCTCCGCCGGAGCTAGCAACTGTGTAAGTTTCTCCGCCAACCGATTCTGACGCTTGGGCGGTAACAGAAATATCAAAGCCCATGGTTTTGCCTTGAAAATCATTGCCGGCTTGGCTATTGAAAGTGACAGTATAATTAAATTGGCCTGTTTCCCCGATAGCTAACGCGCCCAGATTAATATTACCGGCGCCGAAAAAAGCGGTCATGGTATCATCGTAAAGCACCGTAGTGCCTTTCTTGATAGTTAAATTCATCTGACCGCCTAAATCGTCTTCATTATTAACATTAGTGGCGGCAGTCGTAACAACGATATTATCGTTTACTTTGTTTTCCACTCTTACCCATTTGCTAACGCTATCGCCCGGCATAATATTGGCGTTGCCGAACAATGGCGAATTTTCAAAATTAATATCAGCAATATTGCCAATCGCCTGCGCTTGGTTAAATGGCGCTAAGGTAAATCCTAGAGCGAGCATTAAAGCAAAGCAAATTGTAGTAAATATTTTTAATTTCATATATTCTGTTATGGCGAGCGACTTTCTTTTTGTCATTCCGGCCTTAAAGCCGAAGGCGAGCCGGAATCCAGGATTAAACGCTACGAACAAGTTTCTGGATTGCGGGTCAAGCCCACTAGTGTTGCGTTTAAATAATCATTTCATTTATTTTAACCAATGGAAATGGCACTTTTATTGAAAAATAATTATTTTCGATTTCAATCGAGAAATTGAATTTCGACTGCCAACATTAAACAAAATTTTTTAAAAAAATTGCTTAACGCAACACTAGTGGGTCAAGCCCGCAATGACAAATACTATAATTAATTAGTTGGCGGCGCTTCAACGGCCGGGGCTTCGGGAGCTGGTGTGGGCTCTGGAGCGGGCGCCGGCGGGGCTTCCACCACCGGTTCCGGGTTAGCTGTTGCTTGCCCCGTTAGATTTTCAGTCGGAGAATTTAATGGGGGCTCTGATTCAATTATCGGTTCGGCAGCCGGCGCGATAGTTGATTCATCAGTATTTAAAATTTCTTGATTATCAACAGAATCAGCTACGATTATTTCATCCGCGGGGGTTTCAGCCGCCGGATCTTCGGCAGGTGGTTCGGTTACATCGGCGATATTTTCCGGCGTGATTTCCGGTGTCGTAGTAGCTGACAAATTTTCAATAATATTCTCCGTTGTTGTGGCAATTGATTCTGTGGTGGTAGCGATATTCTCCGGAGCGTCAACATTAATTGCGGGATTTTCCAAAATTAATAATATTGTTGATGTCGCGGTTGGCTGTATTTCCGGCAAGATTATTTCCGGAATTTCCGAAAAATTATTAGTCCGGCCCGGCGTCGGTATAGGATCAACCCACTCTCCCACGCCATCGGGAATTCTGGCGAAAGATTTGCCTACCGGAATACTCGTTTCTCCGTCGTTAACAGTATTAAAATATTCCGAAACTTCCGTAGCGCTTAAAGCACGATTATAAATTTTAACTTCGTCAATTCGGCCATTCCAATATGAATAATTAGCTCCAGACCAAAATTGCTTGCCAATTCTTAGGGGCGAGTTGTTGGTGGCAATACTTCCGCTAGTTGTTAGAGAACCACTCAAAACACCATTAACATAAAGTTTCATTTCACTTCCATTATACACACCCACTATGTGATACCAAGTATTTAGCGCTGTGGATGGTATCGTCTCAAATAATCCGTGGCCATTAAGTTCAAATCTAAATCCTCCAGTGGAAGTGTGATGTAGATTCCAAACTCCCCAATCACTATCGCCTCCTTTAGTCAAAATATTATTTTCATAATTATTATCCCAAGCCGTCGGATAAACCCAAGCTTCAAGCGTGATTTGATTGGTAATATCCAAACTAGCTGAATCCGGCACTTCCACATATTGAGTACCGGTCAAATTTAATGCCTGCTCAGCTTTTCCTTCTGAAACTGAAGTAAAGGTTGTTCCATTATTTGTTCCGTTATTATTATTGCCGCTCTTGTCTAAAAGATCATTGTTAAAAGGCAGATAAGCAACCAAATTATTTGTCGCGCCCGGCGTATCATTAATATTGTAATCAGAACCGCTATAACTATAAGTATCAACCAACCCGCCATAATTATCGTAAAAATTGACAGTATCAATATCATTATTCAAGTTAAAATTGTGAGAATTGTCGCAAGAACCACTTCCCCTTCTATACACAACCAAAAAACTTTTGCCTAAAATCGTTGTGTTACCAGTATTAGTACGACAACTTTCAATATCAATTCTATGATTACTATCCAAATCCGTCAGATAATAACCATTCAGATCGATTGGTGAATTAGTATTGTTATAAAGCTCCACCCATTCCCCGTTTGGCATCATTGCGCCATCACCACCAATTGGATGCGGCAAAAATTCATTCAAAACCACATCATCTTGCCCGCCGACAAGGCTATTGCTAATAGTTTCTTCATCGCTAAAGCCTAAATTTTCATTATCTAAATTCACCTGCCAAGCGGTAAAGACCATATTGAAATTACATGTTTGATTAAAGCCATGAGCGTTTGAACTGGCCGTAAAATTAATAGCGCCTAAATCAGTCGTGGTCGCGATGTTAAAACCGGCTAAGCTGCCGTCATATAAAGTTCCACTGTTTAAAGTCGCTTTTAAATTTAAATTATTGCAAAAACTCGAATTACCGCTAAGATTACTTATTTTGGCTTTATATTGAAAATCTAAACCGCCTGGTTTCGCCACCGTAATCTCCCGTGAACTATTTTGCGTTGGCGTCAGCCGAGGAGAGAAATCGCCGGTTGGAGTTATGACCATATTTAAAAATCCAGCTGTATAAACATTCTGCCCGGCCGTTTCCGTATCATTGAAATAAGCAAAGGTTCTGCCAACCGCCGACAGCCCGAACCAATTTAACATAATGATTAACAACAAGGCGGTTGTTTTAATAATCGGCCGCGCTATTATAGCGAAATTTAATTTAAAAGGCGCTGACGCGGGCGCTTTAAAGCGGTTAGCCAGCCTCTGATCAACAATTTTTACGGTAAAACTAAAATCAGCCGCTGGCAGTCGTTTAACCGCCGGTTTGGTTGTTCTTTTTAAGCTCTTAATTTTAACCGTTGCTGCTATTGGCATATTTTTTCTTCTGTCATTTCCCCCTTGTCATTCCCGCGCAGGCACTCTGTTTTCCTCTTCGGCACCGAGGGAGGCACCGAGGAGCAATCCATTTCCTTTTTCCTTGTCATTGCGGACCTGATCCGCAATCCATTTCCTTAATTTAATGTATTACTCTCTTCCTTTTTCTTTCTCATCCTCTTCGCCTCCGCCCAAATTTTTTGCGCTTCATCATAAATTATAATCGCGGCCGGAAGAATAATGATAGCGGCAAACCCCAGCGGTTTTTTAGCCGCGTCCACGGCGTAACCGACGTATGGCACGGAAAATAAAACCTTGCCGATAATCTCATTTTTTCTGATTTCTTTCGTGTCAGGCGCGTTATTGGCATCGCCTTTCGTAATATAGGTAAAGACTCCGTTGCTATTTTTTACTTCATTAATGCGATGGGTGGTTGGCGCTTTGGTTTTAGTATTGGGTCCGAAAGTGATGATGTCGCCGATTTTATAATCCGCCGCCTGCCCTGAGCTTGCCGAAAGGGGTTTTACTATTACTACGCTGCCGGTATGAATGGCCGGCTCCATGGAACCGGATTGCACCACCATGACTTTAAAATTGCCGGTTATCGGAAAAATGGAAATAATTAAGAACAGGGCGATAATCGCGACGCAGGCGATGAATAAATAGTAAATGATCTTAAAAAATATTTTCATTTTAGTTAATCGTGAAATTAATATCTTTCTCTAATACCGTTGCCCAATTACCTAGATGGAACGACTCTTCGGTCAACGCCATCTTCAAATCATAAGTGCCGGGATTCAAAGACATGGCGCCACAACTTAGTCTGCCAGGTTCGGTTTGGCCGCCAACATTTTCGGGTAGGGAAAATTTAACTGTTGGATGATTTATTGAATCAAGAAAATCTAGATGCGTATTGTCTGTGGAATTACATAAACCACTATTGGCGTATAAGACATGGTAGCTGTTTGTAGTTTCCACGGCTTTGGGGGCAACATTGCCGCTGGCGCTAGCTGTCATGAAACCCCAAACCAAATACCCGGCAATACACTCATTATGTGATATTTTATTTGCTTCATATTGGCCGTCTGTCCTATTTCTGGCGTTGGCATCTCCTGTGCAAGTGGCTCCGCTAACGCAAGACCACCTGCCCTTATAACCGATTTTTTCGTTGGTCGCGTCATCACCGCCCGCTCCGGCACAGGTTGGTTTGCCTTCAAATTTCAATTGATAAGTTGCATATGGCTTTAAGTTGCTGCCACTGATCGTGCCGGATAATTTTCCGGAGGCCGGCGTGTTATAGGTAAAATTTACATTGGCAGTGGAATAATCGTGGGTGTAGCCGTACTGCGGATTGGCATGCAAATCGGCAAATGTAATCGTTTTTGTCTCAATCGATTCAACAGGCGCGTCTCCCTTTGTATAATTTATAAGTCCTGGCCAATTATCAAACAGCCAATTAGTATTGTCTGGATTCCAAATCACCGCTCGAGTTGCTTCGTTATAACTTTCGGGACAGGGCAATAGCCATACTTTCGCTCCAGATGGATAATTAGCGTCTTCTATGTTTGGCAAATTACTCAAATCTTTTGAACCAGTTAGAGTTAATTGACCATTGCTATCAGATTGCCCTTTGTCAATAAAAGCTCCGGTTGAACCATCAACACCCCTACCCTGGCTTGCGTATGGATCCGCATAATAAATTAAACAATATTGCTTAACCGGACTAAGCCCAACTCCAAGAAAATTGTAATTGAATGTTTGCGCTGTTGAATCATATTTCAAAAGACCTATTTTAGTATCTGCCAGCGTATGCCAATCACCAATGACATATTTATTATTCATAAAAGACAATTGCTCCACCGGCTCCGGCGCGCCGACTTGCTGGGCTAAAATTTCTATATCAAAAGTCATTTTATCGCTCTGGGCCCAATTACCAGCTTTAGCCGGGTCAAAATAATATCTCTGGATAACGGTTATTGAACCGCCTGGATTTAATATTCCACTGCCGTTTGGATCCAATCCGTGATAACTTGGGTCAACCGCTTTATCCAGTTTCACTAAACCCATATAATAATCTTTTATTTTATCCAGCGTAATTCCTGCTTCTTTTTCAACAGCAATCTGCCCGTCAACATACATCTCATCAACCATCGCCGTGTCAATATCATTCTTGGCGACTCCGCCATTATTATCAGTATACCAAGCCTGTTCCGAACCAGCGACTCCATTTTCTTCGGTAGTTAAATTTTTAATAATTTTCCAAAGTTTGATCGGAAAAGTGCCAACATTGTGTATGACAAAAGTTATTTCTTTGGTATCGCCAGGCTTTATATTTTCCCAATCAAACTTACCTGTCCACGGATTGCTTCCGTCAATGTCAATATCAACCGTGCCGGTCTGAATAATATTATTACTGCTTGTTTCAGTGTCGGAAAAATAGGAACGAGTGGCGCCAACGGCAAACACGGCCATAACGGCGATAGCGCATAAACTGATGATGATTTTTTTCTTATCTTTTTTCATAAAACTAATCGCCTTTTTTCATTAAAACCTTTACCCCCACACCAAATAAGTCTATTGATTTCTAAACCTATTTGGCGTAGGGATAAACTTCCCTATCGCCACCCCATACCGAAGCAATTGGTGTGGGGGTTTATCTCCAGCCCTTCAAACGAAAGGCTGGAAAAAAAGCTTCAACTAAGTTTAATTTTGTGTGTAATTAATTAATCCTGTTTCAAGCAAATAATCTGCTTGATTCCATGCACTCATTTGTGTTCCACTCCAATCATTTGACAACACTAACCATACTTTACCGTTAGTAATACTGCCAGGAGTTGCTGTTCCCGCAAAACTAACTACTCCGCTTCCGTTTGATATTGCTGTACCTAGCACTTTACTTCCTATTTGTGGCCATGGGTCAACAGCATATATTAGCGTGTATCCCGTGTTAGATTGTGTAACTGTCCCAGTAAAGTTGAAATCAAATGTGGAATTCATTGTCTTATAGTTCAATATTCCTTGATAACCGTCAGTAATAACGGCATATTCCGGACCAGCTGTTTTATTATCCAAGACAACCTGAGCGTAACCAGTATTAGAAGTCAACTGTTCGCCTTTGATGGTTATATCAAATGACAATGCATCTCCCTGATATTCATTTCCGGCGTTATAGTCAAAATGATAGCTTTGAGTCACTATCATATGTCCGCCAACTGGAATCATACCGAGGTCTACATAAGTTCCACCAGTTGGTCCATAAACATCCGTAATTTTCTTTCCATCAACATCAGTGTAAATTGCCTGCCACCAAAGTAAATCTGTTTCTCCAGTTGTCCCATAAACCTTTACGCTCAAATCATAAATAATCTGAGATGCAACATTGTCATTAGCCACCCAGTTCGTTGAATCGCAAACTCCTTGTCCATTGAATGTTCCATGTTCAGCCAAAAATTCTGGTTCAGATGATACTGATACGCCCCCGCAAGTATAATGAGGGGTTCCGCCAGTTCCGGTAATACTGGTCAAAGTTTTAGAAACATTAACGGGGTTTTGACCAACATTGGTGATATCAAAATTGATATTACCTGTTTCGCCCGGCTTCAAATCGCCAATTTGATAATTCCTTGTCCAAGGATTCTGATCATCAATCGCGATATCAATAGTCCCGGCGGTAAAGGTATTGCCGGTAGAAGTTTCCGTGTCGCTGAAATAAGCGCGAGTAGCGCCGATTGCAATCGCCCCAACGGCCGCAATCATCGCTAAACTAATTAAGATTTTTTTCATAAGTTTAATTTCTTGCCATTCATTGAGATGGTTGCAAAATTATTTTTAAGCGAAATTTAGGACTTTTTGTCTGAGACGAGGAAAGTCAGCGAAATATTTGAGCCGTAGCAGTAGCTACGGCGAAAATTATTTTGCGCCAGCTTGACGAAGTATCGGACAAAAAGGACAAATTGCAGCAAAAATAGCTTTGCAACCATCTCATGATGGCTGTTACCCTTATCGGGTTTTGATTAAGCGCGGAAGACCGATTGGTTCGACCTTTTTAACCGGTTTTACTTCTTAGCTTAATCTTGATTTATTAATTTGTTTTTTCTACTTATATATAAATTATTAATTTTTAATATTACCTTGTCATTGCGAGCTTCTCTCAAGAAGCGAAGCAATCTCCGGTAAGAAACACTTTACTAATCTAAAGATAAACCTCTCTAAGCAAAATTCAACTTATCAATTAAGGGTATTCTCTTTTTTTGTCTTTCTTTCTAACCGGAGATTGCCGCGTCGCCTGATTACAGGCTCCTCGCAATGACAGTTAAAAAATTGCAAACTGCGGAATGACAATACCAATAAAAAACGCCCGCAAAATGAATAACTCTTTTAAAGTTATCGGTTTCTGCAGGCGTTAGTGTTTCGTAAAAGAAACGATGATGCCCGTTTACCCCGTTAAACGGGGTAATTTTATTTTTAAAATGCTCTAGATCATTCTTCTAAGGGGTTGGCGAGCGGGAAAGGGTAATTTTCTTCCACAATCCGATTATAGTCGTTAACTTCCGCGTCAAAAAACTGGCAATGAATAAATATTTCTTTATTGGTCAGGGTTAATTCATTTAAAGACTTGCATTTCGGGCATTTTTTCTCCTGCTTGACCGTGCCCTCGGTTTTTACGATATTGGCGAAATGGTTGGAGCATCTGGCGCAACGCCATATATATTTAATCGTTTCGGCCATAGCATTTTGATATAAATAAAAAAACCTCAGCTAAAATAGCCGGGGCTTAAGAGGGGCAAGCGGTTGGACAATTCTTCGGGCAAGAAATTATCATAAATTTTTTTCTGGTAAAACTTTTAACGAGTTCGTAGGAGTGAATAACTTCTATATTATTTCAGATTAAAAACCATCCGTCAAGCGTTTTTTCGCTCTTTGACAGAACAATTTTTTCGTGTTGTAAGCAGTCGGAAATAAGTAAGAATAAAATCCCCCTAACCCCTGCCCGCAAAGCTTCGCTTGCGATAGCAGGCGGAGCCCCTTGTTAAAGAGGGTAAAAAATAAAGCGTCTCAGCCTCCCTTGACATTTTTACTATTTATGATATTATAAAAGTATAAAATTTATAAAATTGTAATTTTATAATTTAAAAGATATGAACAAACAACAAGAAGTGAAAGAAATGCCCCTGATCAAAGTAAAACAAAATTACCAAATTACGCTGCCTAGCGGCCTGCGCAAGCATTTAAATATTACCATCGGCGACTACATGGAAGTTGAGGTTAAGGGCGACGAATTGATTTTAAAATCGGTTAAAGTGGTACCTGCGGATCAAGCCTATTTTTATGGCAGTAAATGGCAAAAAGGCGAGGCGCAGGCAGATAAAAACATTAACCAAGGTGGTATTATCGGTCCTTTTGACAATCTCGCGAACGGCCTCAACGCCTTGAAAACCGCCAAAATATGAAAATCGCCTTTACCAAAACCTTTATCCGTAATTACCGCAAGTTATCGCGAGAAATCCAAAAAACGGTTGATAAACAGTTGGAAACACTGCTTATCAATCCAAAACATCCCTCGCTTAATGTAAAAAAGATAAATGACCCGAGGAAAATATGGGAAGGCCGGGTGACGGCCTCATATCGCTTTACCTTCCATATCCATGAAGATATTTACCTTATGCGCCAAGTTGGTACTCCTGTCTTCCGCACCGGGACACCCAAGCGCGTCAGCTGTTTTTAATAATATCGAATAAAATTCGCTGTTCATTGTCCATTTTTAGATATTTTGTTTTTTGTTTTTGAGAATTCGGTAATTGGTAAGCCATTTCATACA
>JAUSEG010000037.1 GCA_030650415.1 bacterium
AGTGCCATATATGCTGGTTGTTGGCGATCGGGAAATGAACTCTGATAAACTTGCTGTTAGAGATAGGGGAGAGAAAACGACCAGAGAAATTGCTAAGAGGGAATTCATGGAAGAAGTGAAAGAGAAGATTAAAAACAGAAAATAAATTTAAAATAAAAAGACGACCCTATAAACAGGGGTCGTCTTTTTTGTATCCGTAAAAAATTAAATATCCAAATTTTTTACCTTCTTGGCGTGCGTCTGGATAAAGTGCTTTCTGGGCGCTACGTCCGAACCCATGAGCATCTCAAAAGTTTCATTGGCTATAGCCGCGTCATCGACGTTTACCTGGCGCATCATTCTGGTTTCCGGATTCATGGTTGTATCCCAGAGTTGTTGCGGGTTCATTTCTCCTAAACCCTTGTAGCGCTGAATATTAATACGGACAGCGGCCTTGGTTTTTATGGCTTCGGCTTCTTCTTCGGTTTGATTTTCTTCGCTTATTTCTTCTTCGCCCTCCGTTTCCACCACTTCCGCTTGCGCTGAGCCAGCCGAAGCGCCGCCCCATTCTTTAATGATTTTATTTTTTTCTTCTTCATCATAAGCGTACTTTATGGTCGTGCCCTTTTTAACTTGATAGAGCGGCGGCTGGGCGATATATAAATTGCCGTTCGTTACCAGGGCGTTAAAATGCCTGTAGAATAAAGTTAATAGAAGAGTTCTGATATGAGCGCCGTCAACATCGGCATCGGTCATGATAATAATTCGATGATAGCGAAGTTTTCCTAAGTCAAACTGTTCATCAATATTCGCTCCCAAAGCGATAACCAGATTTTTAATTTCGTTGTTAGCGAGCATCTTATCCAGTCGCGCGCGTTCCACATTTAAGATTTTTCCTCGGAGCGGTAAAATAGCTTGGAATTTTCGGTTGCGTCCCTGCTTGGCCGAGCCGCCGGCCGAGTCGCCCTCAACGATATATAGTTCGCTTTCTTCCGGCTTGCGGCTTGAACAATCGGCGAGTTTACCCGGCAGGGTCATGCCTTCAAGCGCGCCTTTTCTTAAAATTGAAGCGCGCGCGGTTCTGGCCGCGATACGCGCTTGGGCCGAGAGGAAGCACTTAGCGATAATCGCTTCGGCTTCGCGGGGATTTTCCTGCAAAAACGTTGCCAGGGCGTCGCCAAAAATCTGTTCAACATAAGTTTTAACATCAGCGTTGCCGAGTTTTCCCTTAGTCTGGCCTTCGAACTGCGGATTAGTAAGTTTTACGCTGATGATGGCGGTTAAGCCTTCCCTGACGTCTTCGCCGGTCAAGTTTTCATCTTTTTCTTTAATTAAGTTTTGGCCTCGGGCGTAGCTGTTTAAAGTTCTGGTTAGAGCGGTTCTAAAGCCGATAACATGAGTGCCGCCTTCGGCGTTAATGATGTTATTAGCGAAAGCCAAAACCGTTTCGTTAAAAGCGTCGTTATATTGCAAAGCGACTTCTACTCGCGTGTCGTTAACTTCTTTATCAATGTAAAAGATAGTTTCATTTTTAACTTGATTATTGCGGTTTAGAGATTTTATGTAGGCTTTGATGCCGCCTTCAAAGTAAAATTTATAATTTTTTGGGCGGTGATTTTTTCTCTGGTCGGCTATTTCAATGGTTATGCCCTTGGTTAAATAGGCTTGCTGTCGCAGGCGGTCTAAAATCGTGCCCCAGTTGAATTCGGTTTCTTCAAGAATTTGCGAGTCCGGCTTAAAGGTAATAATCGTGCCGGTCTTTTTTGAATTGCCGATCGGTTTAACCTTTTTTAACGGTTTGCCGCGTTCGTATTCCTGCATCCAGATTTTGCCTTCACGATGCACCTCGGCTTTTAAATATTCGCTTAAAGCGTTAACGACGGATACGCCGACGCCATGCAAGCCGCCGGAAACTTTATAGCCGCCGCCGTCGCCGAATTTTCCTCCGGCGTGCAGTTTGGTTAAAACGGTTTCCAGGGCCGAGACTTTAGTAACTTTATGCATGCCGACCGGAATACCGCGGCCGTTATCGTAAACTTCAACCATGCCGTTATCCAATAGGGTAACCCTGATTAAGTTGGCATGGCCGGCCATGGCTTCGTCAATGCCGTTATCTACGACTTCCCAAATCAAATGATGCAGGCCGGTGGCCGAGGTGGAACCGATATACATGCCCGGCCTTTTACGCACCGGTTCAAGTCCTTCAAGCACGGTAATTGACTCGGCGCCGTAATAATTTTCCGCGTTTTTTCCAGTTGCTTTTTTGTCTGCCATATTGTAATGCAAATACTACAAATATATTGCAAATACTACCAAGATAGATTCGAATATAGTTTGTAGATAATTTTATTTAATGTTAGCTATTAATGCTTAAAAATAAAATCGACATTTAGGGCTGATTTTTATACCTTAATTTTAGCAAAAAATAGCGTAAGTGACAAGACCTTTTTGTCATTCCGGGCTTGACCAGGAATCCAGAAATTTAAGGGTTCTAATTGGATTCTGAAGAGAAAATTTATTTTTACCGCGCCCTCCTGGATTCCCTGCCTGCCGGCAGGCAGGCCGATAGCCTTCGGCTTCGGGAATGACAAAAAAATGGATGGTTTGCTACAAAACATTGATTTGTGTTAAAATAAAACCATGGATAATAATCAAACTATCAACCAAGATAATAATCAAGCCAAAAAACTGGAAGCCCAGCTTAAAAATTATACCGGGCCGGAGGGCATAACTACCAAGCAGCTGGAGGCTGGTTTGTGGTATGTTGAACATAAGCAGTTGCTAAAAAAAATCATCTATGGTTTTTTAATTTTAGTGGGCGCGATTTCCTGGACTTATACTATTTACGGTTTTGCTTATTATCTGGCTCGGGGCATGGCTGAAGATGATTTATTAGCCAGACAGTTAGTCCAAACTAGTGGTATCGGGCATAACTATGTTCTTCAAATCAGCGCTCAAAAATTGGCCATTGGTCCGGTCGGAGCCATCAGATCGTCCAACGGAAAGTATGACTTATATGTCCAGGCAAGAAATGACAACCAGAAATGGTGGGTGGAATTTGATTATTATTTTATAACTGCGGGACAGCAGACGGAAAAAAATCATAGTTATATTTTTCCACTCGAGACAAAATATCTTTTTGCCCTGGCCGAAAGTTTTACCGATTCTCCATCGGCCGCGGCTTTGGTTATGGAAAATGTAAGGTGGGGCCGGATTAATCAGCATCAAATTCCCAATTGGAATGATTATTATAAAAAACATTTGGATATTTTGACTACGGACATAAAATTTACCCCGGCCGGCTTAAGCGCCTTGTCCGAAAAATTGAGCTTAAATCAGCTGAGTTTTAACATAACCAATAATACGGCCTTTAATTATTGGGAAACCGGCTTTACCTTATTGCTTTATCGGGGCGGTAGTTTAGTGAACATCAACCACTATATTTTAAATGATTTTATGTCCGGGCAAAAAAGATTTGTGGAAATTAGCTGGCCGGGCGATATCGGACAAGTTGATAAGGTTGAAATAGTACCTGAAGTTAATATCATGGAAAATGATATTTACATTAAATATGAAGGCGGAATAGGGGAGGAGAAATAATTAGCTAATTTTCAATTTTCAATTTTTAATTTTCAATGAATTTTCAATGACATAATTTTCAATGTAGCATAATTGAAAATTTAATAATTGGTCATTGATTGAAAATTGAAAATTAGAAATTGAAAATTTTTTATATGTTCAATAAATTAATAATTTATTTTAAAAATTTCGACTGGATATTATTTACCTCGGTGATACTCTTGGTTTGTTTTGGTTTAGCCGAAATTTACAGCGTGGCGCTCGGCAGTTCTCAATTGGATTTGTTGAATTTTAAAAAGCAGATTTTGTTTATTTTTATAGGCGTAATTTTACTTTTTTTATTAGCCGGCTTTGATTATTACAGCCTAAGAAGCTATAGCAAGTATTTTTATGTTATCGGAATAATTTTATTGATTGGCGTTTTATTCTTTGGACAGACCATCCGCGGCACCAAGGGTTGGTACAATCTTATGGGTTTTAACCTCCAGCCGGTTGAATTCATAAAATTCGTTTTAATTTTATTTTTGGCAAAATATTTTTCTTCGGCTTCCCCCAGGACCGAAGAATTAAAACGTTTATTGATTTCCGGCAGCGGCGCCCTGCTATTTATTGTATTAGTTCTGGTTCAGCCGGATTTCGGTTCGGCTTTTGTTTTATTTTTGTCTTGGCTGTCCATGGTTGTTTTAGTGGGTTTCAATAAAAAATATTTTTTGGCCATCGGCTTGATTCTGGCCGTAATTTTTTCCGGCGCCTGGTCTTTCGCTTTGCAGGATTATCAAAAACAGAGAATTGTGACTTTTTTAAATCCTTCATTTAACCCCTTAAGCCAGGGCTATAATGTCTCGCAGGCGATTATTGCCGTCGGCGCCGGCGGTATAATCGGCCGGGGAATCGGTTTTGGTTCGCAATCGCAGTTAAAATTTTTGCCAGAAGCGCAGACCGATTTTATTTTCGCCGTCGTGGCCGAGGAGCTCGGATTTTCCGGGGTCTTGCTAATTTTGCTGTTTTTTGGTATATTTTTTTATCGTTGCCTCTATCACCTCAAAAGAGTTAACAACGATTTTGGCATATTTTTCATTTTAGGCTCAATGAGCTTGATTTTTATTGAAATGTTTATTAATATTGGTATGAACCTCGGCATCTTGCCGGTAGTGGGGATTTCTTTGCCTTTTTTGAGTTATGGCGGCAGCGGTATGATTTCCAGCTTGATGTTAGTGGGTGTTATAGAAAGCATAATTATCAGATCAAAAATAAATTACTAATATATAATCTGAGCGAATGGGAGCGAATGCTACGAATGATTATTCGTTTAATTAGCTTAAATTCGTTGAAATTTTTAAACTTATGAAAACTAAAGTAGAGTTAAAGGCTGAATTGAGAAATCAAACTGACGGTAAAGCCAGAGTTGTTAGAAATAACGGTTCTATTCCGGCGGTGGTTTATGGTTTTGGCGTGGCCAACAGAAACATCAAAGTCAAGAAGCATGATTTTGAAAAGGCTTTTCAAATAGCCGGTGAATTTAATTTGGTTGATTTGTCCGTTGGCGGAGATCAGCCGGCGAAAGTTATCGTTAAGGATGTGCAAAAAGACGGTTTAACCGGTAATATCATTCATATTGATTTTTATCAAGTGGATATGACCAAGAAGATTTCCACGGAAATTCCTTTGAGCTTCATTGGCGAGGCCAAAGCGGTAAAAGATTTGGGCGGAACATTGGTGAAAAATATGGATACGGTTGAGGTTAATTGTTTGCCCGGCGATTTAGTCAGCCATATCGAGGTGGATATTTCTAAACTGGAAGCTTTCGACCAATTTATCAGATTGCAGGACTTGGTTTTGCCTAAGGGCATAGAATTAGCCAGCACCACTAACGAAGCGGTGGTCGGTGTGGTTGAAACTAAAGTCGAGGTAGAGGCGCCGAAGGTTGAAGCGGTTCCGGCTGAAGGCGCGCCCGCGGCGGCTGAAGGCGCGGATAAAGAAGGCAAAGATGGCAAAGAAGGTAAAAAAGAAGTTAAGGCCGAAGCTAAAACTGCTAAATCGGTGGAAGCAAAAAAATAATTTCATTGATGATTTTTATTTAACAAAAAACACCCGGAATTTTTCGGGTTGTTTTTTTAACTGTTTTGGTGGTACTATTTAATGTGCTATGATAACAGACAAATTGTTTTAAAATGAAGATTGTAATTAGCTGATTTGATCGCGTTATGAAACATAAGCTGACGGTAAAAATTAAGGGGTTTTCTTTGACAGTTCTGTTGGCCATTTTATCAATTATCGGTTTAATAGCCGTTGTGTCGGCCGTGGTGTTTAACAGTGTCAGAATGAATACCAGAGATGCTACTAGGGTGGCGAACAATGCGACGATCACTCGCGCCTTGGCCATGTACTTAAAAGATTCTCGGACCGGTTATCCGCCGTCAACCGGCGAGTGTTTAAAATCAAGTTCCGGAGTCGGTAGCGATCTTCTGGGAGCCGGCGTACTATTGGTTGTGCCGGTGGATCCGCTTTGGTCAACCGCGGCGCCGACCCAGACCGGCGGCGCGCCTAACGCCGGGCAGACAGATTTTTGTTATTTTTATTATTCTAAAGTCAGCGATCAATATAAAATAAGTTTTTTTCTGGAGTCAAGCTCAAAGGCTGGTCCGGCCGGAATTAATACAACGGCCTTACCATAGAAGGTTTGGACTAAGCGTTATTATTGCCAAACGATTAAGACCAGCCAGGTCTTTTTTTATTTGGCATTTAGCTTCTGGAAGAATTCGTTTGATTAAAGTTTTCATCAGCTTGGTTTGCCGCGGATCAAATTCGCATAATAAATGGCCGCCTGTTTTTAGCTTGGAAGTTAGGATCTTTATTTGTTTAAATAATTTTTCATATAGTTCCAGACCGTTTTTACCGGTGAAAAGCGCGATTCCCGGCTCATACTTTAAGCCGACAGTGTCCATAGAACAATTATTTTTCCAGGCCTTCCAGCCGTAGGGCAGATTGGCGAGAATGACGAGAGAATTATGAATTATGAATGATGAATCATGAATGATGGGGGTCAATAAATCTCCTTTGATGAATTTTATATTCATGTTAACTTGATGAATTTGCGCGTTTTTTTTGGCCACCGTTAAAGCTTTTGATGATATGTCTATTGCCTTGAGACCATAATTCATAATTCCTAATTCTTTATTCAATAGTTTAGCCAGTGTGATAATTATACAACCTGAACCGGTTCCGATATCTATCAGAGTCGCGGGTTGCGAGCTATGGGCCGCGATTTTCAGCGCTTCCTCGACCATTAATTCCGTTTCCGGGCGGGGGATTAAGACATTTTTATTTACTAGAAAATCCAATCCATAAAATTCTCTATGACCGGTTAAATAAGCGATTGGTTCGCCTTTGAGCCGTCTTTTTGCTAGCTTTTTAAGTTTGGTGGTTTGCATTTTTGATATTGCCTTTTCTCCGTGAGTCAGAAGAAATTCGCGCGGTTTTTTAAGAACGCCGGATAATAAAATTTCCGCCTCGAGGTGCGGAAGAGTTATGTTGGCTGATTTTAACTTAGCAGCAGCTGAGTTTAGGGTTTGGGCGATAATCATAATTTTTAATGTCATTGCGAGGAGCCCTGTTCCGCCAGCTGGCGGAACAGGACGACGCGGCAATCTCACGAATATTAAATTGGCAAATAATAGATTTTTTAGCCAAGATGCCAAATATGTGAGATTGCTTCGCTTCGCTCGCAATGACAAATGGTTATTTCGTCGCCTTCTTCAGCGCCTTAATAATCTCCCCGATATCGCCGTCCATAATTCTCGAGAGGCCGTGCCAATTTTGCTTAAGGCGATGGTCGGTAAAACGATCCTGGGGAAAATTATAAGTGCGGATTTTATCGCTGCGGTCGCCGGAGCCGATTTGCTGTTTTCTTTCGGCCGATTCTTTAACGCGTTTTTCTTCTTCGGCTCGAGCGAGGAGCCGGGAACGCAAAATTTGCAAGGCTTGTTCTCGGTTTTGATGTTGTGATTTTTCATTTTGACAGCTAACCACCAAACCGCTTGGCAGATGGGTAATTCTGATGGCCGAATAAGTTGTATTGACGCTTTGTCCGCCCGGTCCGGACGAGCAAAAAGTGTCTATTCTAATGTCTTGAGGCCTGATTTCCAGATCAACTTCTTCGGCTTCGGGCATAACCATAACCGTTACAGTGCTCGTATGCACTCGGCCGGCTTTTTCCGTTTCCGGTACTCTTTGCACGCGGTGTGTTCCGGCTTCATATTTAAGATCGCCGTAGATATTTTTGCCTGCCTGTCCGGCAGGCAGGCCGGTGATAGAGAAAATTATTTCTTTATAGCCGCCGATGCCGATGCGATTGGCGGAGAGAATTTCTAATTTGGTTTTTTGCCTTTCGGCAAATCTCGCATACATCCGGAATAATTCGGCGGCGAATAAAGCCGATTCGTCGCCACCCGTGCCGGCTCGAATTTCCATGATGACATTTTTTTTATCATTAGGATCGGCCGGATGTAGTTCAATTTCAATCCGGCTATTTAATTCTTCAACTTGCTGTTTTAATTCCAGAAGTTCTTCTTTGGCGATTTTTATCAATTCTTGATCAGTTTCGTGTTCAATCATTTCTTTATTTTGGTCTAGTTGCGTTTGAGTTTTTTTCAATTCTAAAATTAACCCAATCATTTCTTTGAGTCCGTTATATTCTTTGGAAACTTCCTTTAGTTTTTTCGGGTCGGAAATTATGGCCGGATCGCTAAGTTCGGTTTCCAGGTCGCTGAATTTTTGTTTGATGTCGGAGTACATATGTGTTATGTCATGCTGGAGGGAGCGAGCCCGCCAGCTGGCGGACGAGCGACCAATAGCATCTCATTAAAAAAGAGATTCTATCGCTCCGCTTCGCTACGCTCCAGAATGACAGAAAAACAAAAACGGTTATTCTCCTAATTCTGCCATAATCATATTATAGCACAATCAAGAGAATAACCGTTTTAAATAGTTACTTTTTTTCGGTTTTTTTATCCGCCTTAGCCTTGGTTTTCGCTACCAGTTTGGCGCGTTTGCTCTTATGAGTTTTTTTGGTTTTATCCTTAGCGTCGACTTTGGCTTTAAATTTTTCTACGCGTCTGGCGCTGTCGATAAGCTTCTGTTTGCCTGTATAGAAAGGATGGCAAACCGAGCAAATTTCCACCTTCAGCTCGGGTAGGGTTGAGCCGGTAACGAAAGCATTTCCGCAAGCGCAAGTCACCTTGGCTTCCGAATAATATTTTGGATGAATGTCTTTCCTCATAAAGTTTAAAATAATTTCAAGCTTATTTTCAATTATTATATAATCAATAGATTTTACATTAACACAAGAAATAATTTTTGGCAAGGGAGTTGACAAACTATTGAGATTATTATAATCTACTGGCATAGCTTAAACAGGCTTCCGCCCGAGGCGGATAAAATTTTAATTTAATAAATCTCTCATACTTCATAAATTTTCCTTGTTCCGTTTTAACGGGACGATTTGGAGTAGAGGCTAATCCCCCACCACTTTTCGTGAATAAATAATAAAAAGATGATTTATTCAAGACAATCGTTTTAATGTCGGTCTTAATTTATTGCCGAAAAGTGGTGGGGGAGAAAAGGAAACTCAATTATGAAAACATCTTCAATCGAAGAGATGCTTAAGGCTGGAATGCACTTCGGGCATCGCACTTCAAAATGGCACCCCAAAATGGAGCCTTTTATTTTTGGCTCAAGAAAAGGCATTCACATCATTGATTTGAGAAAAACTCAGAAGATGATGGAATTGGCTTTAGAGTATTTGAAAAAAGAAGCCAAAGAAGGCAAATCAATTCTCTTGGTCGGAACTAAAATGCAGGTTAAAAACAAGTTGAAAAAAATCGCCGAAGAAATAAACATGCCTTATGTCAGCGAAAGATGGCTGGGCGGATTTTTAACTAATTTCGCCGTTATCAGAAATCTAGTTAAAAAGTTTAAGGACTTGGTGGAAAAAAGAAGCAGCGGCAAACTGGATAAATATACAAAAAAAGAACGGCTGGATTTTGATCGCGAGATTGCCAAATTAGAAACTAATGTCGGCGGCTTGGTGAGCTTGACAAAAGTTCCTGACGTTATCTTCATCTGGGACATCAAGAAGGAAAAAACCGCTTTTGTCGAGGCCATGAAGAAAAATATTCCGGTGGTGGCGGTTTGCGATACTAACGTTAACCCGACCGGAGTAAAATATATCATTCCGGCTAACGACGACGCGACTAAGGGAATTAAATTAGTTATGGAATTGGTTAAGGAAGCGATTTTAGAGGGCAAAGTCGCGGCAGAAAAAAAGATCATCGCTTAAATTATGGCAGACTTAAAGCCGGAGGTTGCTTATTAGACTAATTATTGAATAAAGAATAATGAATTATGAATTATGAAAAATAATGCGATAGCGCTGGAAGCTGTCCCGTTATTCATAATTCATGATTCATAATTCAATTTATTATATGGAGAAAATAAAATTATTGCGCGAAAAATCCGGCGCGGGCATGGTTGATTGTCAAAAAGCTTTGGCAGAAGCCGGCGGCGAGATTGATAAGGCTATGGAAATTTTAAGAAAAAAGGGCATTGCCAAAGCGGCTAAGAGAAGCGATCGCGACGCCGGAGAAGGCGTAATTAAAGTCGCTCTAAGCGGCGACACTAAGACCGGCTATATTATGGAGATAAACGCCGAAACCGATTTCGTGGTCAGAAGCGAGAAGTTTCAAGAATTTGCCGAAAAGGTTATGAAGCTTGCTATGGCTAAGCAACCGAAGAATTTAACTGAATTAATGGCTTTGAATATTGATGGCGTTACCATTAAAGACAGCTTGGACAGCTTAAGCGGAATAATCGGCGAGAAATTGGATATAAGAAAGTATGAAATGTTAAATTCTAACGGCACGGTAGCGGTTTATTCTCATCTGGGCGGGAAAATCGGCGCTTTAGTGGCGCTCGATAAAGAAGGCCAAAGTGATATTGCTTATGATGTAGCCATGCAGGTCGCGGCCGCCAATCCGAAATATGTTAAACCGGAAGATGTTTTAGCCGAAGAAGTGGAAAAAGAAAAAGAAATTTATAAAGCGCAGCTTTTAAAAGAAGGCAAACCGGAAAACATGGTTGATAAAATCATGGCAGGCAAGCTAAATAAATTTTACGAAGAAGTCTGCCTGGTTAAGCAGGAATATATTAAGGACGAAGAAAAGCGGGTTGAAGATATATTAGGCGACATAAAAGTTGAGAAATTTATCAGGTATGGCCTGTAAGCTTATATATGAAAATAGTCCAGGTACAATTTGCCTCTTGGGATAAAAAATATAATTTTGATCCGGCTGATTTAGACTTGAAAGTCGGCGATCAGGTGATCGTTAGGACTGAATTGGGCATGGAAATGGGCAGAGTAATGGGTTTTATTGATTTGCCCGAATCGGACGGAACTATTAAAAAAGAGCTAACCAATCCATCCGACCAGAGTTCCGCGTCAATAAAAAAAGTTATTAGGATTGCTGTTGCCGAAGACCTTAAAAAAACTCTAAGCGCCAAAGAAAAAAAGCAAGACGTTGATTATTGTAAAGCGCTGATCGAAAAATACCAGCTGCCCATGAAGCTCGTGGATGCGCATTATTCTTTTGACGATTTAAGAATCACTTTCCCATTTATCGCCGACTCCAGAGTTGACTTTAGAGAGTTGGTAAAAGATTTAACCAAGCATTTTGGCCGGAGCATAAGATTGCAGCAAATCGGCATTCGTGATGAAGCCAGATTCTGCGGCGACTTCGGGCATTGCGGCCGGCCTCTCTGCTGCGGGCAATTTTTAGGCGAGTTAAATTCAATAACTTCGGAAATGGCCGAGCTTCAGCAATGCGCGCACCGAGGTTCGGATCGCATCTCCGGCATCTGCGGCCGTTTAATGTGTTGCTTATCCTATGAAGAAGGCGGTTATAAAAAAATGGCGGAAAAATTACCGCCGTTAGATAGTGAAGTTAGGGTTGACGGCAAGAAGGGCAGAGTGGTTGCTCATCATATTTTAAAGCAGACGGTCAGCGTTAGAATTTATGAAAATAACGGCGAAGCGTCGTCCATGATTGAAGTGGAAGCGGGTAAAGTTCACCCTGTCAAATAGCGCTTCGCGCTAATTTTGCCTCTGGCAAAATTATTTGACAGGGTAAAAAAAACTGTAAAATTTAGGACGATAAAATATCAAGAAAGAACGGCCATAAGGCTGTTTTTTGTTTTGTTTAAATTATGATATAATAATCACATAATAAATAAGCATAAAAATATGAACCCCGTTAGATATTAAGGTCTGGCGGGGGTCATGAAAAATATATGTTAATATCTAACGGGGTGAATATTGCTATCAACGGTTTTGGCCGGATTGGCCGAGCCGCTTTTAAGGCGCTGTTAAATAAAAAAGGGATTAACGTCGTGGCTATAAATGATTTAACCGATACTAAGACGCTGGCGCAGCTACTTCAATATGACAGCTGTTACGGAGTTTATGAAAAAAAAGTTAAGGCCGAGGCGGATAACTTGGTAATTGACGGAAAAACCTACCGAGTGCTGGCCGAAAAAGAACCGGCTAAGTTGCCATGGCAGGCGATGAAAGTGGACATAGTTTTAGAATGCACCGGTAGATTTTTAGACGTAGCCTCGGCCGCGACGCATCTTACGGCCGGAGCCAAAAAAGTTATTCTGTCCGCGCCGGCCTCCGCCAAGGCTACGGCGGGCAAGCCGGCGAAAGAAACACCTCACCCTAACCCTCTCCTTGGTAAGGAGAGGGAAGAAATTAAAACTATTGTCTTGTCGGTTAATGAAAAAGATTTAACTAAAAATGATAAAATTATTTCCATGGCTTCTTGCACGACTAATTGCTTGGCGCCGGTAACAAAAGTGATTTTAGACAACTTCGGCATTAAAAAAGCCATTATGTCCACGGCTCATTCTTATACGGCTGATCAGAATTTAGTTGATGGGCCGCATAAAGATTTACGGCGAGCTCGCGCCGCGGCTTTAAATATCGTGCCGACGACAACCGGCGCGGCCAAGGCGGTAACTAAAACTATTCCGGAATTGGCCGGGAAATTCGACGGTTTGGCTCTAAGGGTGCCAACTCCGGTGGTATCTTTATGCGACACGGTTTATATTACGGAAAAATCGGTGACGGTTGAAGCCGTTAATGAGGCGCTGAAAAAAGCCGCGTCCGGAAGCTATAAAGGTTATTTAGCCGTGACTGAGGAGCCGCTCGTATCCTCGGATTTTATCGGCAACCCGGCGAGCGCTATCGTGGATTTATCTTTAACTAAAGTCGTTGGCGGCGATATGTTAAAAATTATCGCTTGGTATGATAATGAATGGGGCTATTCCTGCCGCTTGGCGGATTTATGCGAGTATCTAGGGAAAAAGAAATTAATTTAATTGTCATTGCGGGTGTATAATTTTTTTGTCATTCCCGCGTCCCCTTTGTCATTCCCGCGCAGGCGGGAATCCAGAATTTTTTTAAGCACAAAGCATAGGTTTCGGCTCGAAGGCCGGGATGACAGTTTAAAAATTTAATTAAAAATGCCAGAACAAATTTTACAACAACCAAAGAAATCCGACGGAATTACGGAGAAAAAGCGTGTTTTTTTAGAAAACCTTTCTTCTAAAGAAGGTATTTTGAAAGAATTTAAAATAGCAAGAGAATTTATTGAAGAAAATTGTGGAATAAAATTAACAAATATTGAGCTAGTTGGTTTACGCCATATAACAGAAGAAGTAGTAAAACAGTTTGTCATTGACGAGGTAGAGCACGTAGGAGAGCGCGAGAGGTTTATTCCACCCGAGGAAATAAACGCAAGGTTTTTATTAGAATATTACGGTGTAAATAATGAAATATTAAAAAGTTGGGGTTATGAGTTAAATATTGATCAGCCCAGTAAATATAATCTAGAATTAGGTGATAAGGATAATCGGATAAAAAAAGAGTGGTTTAGAAAGAAACAACAAGAATTACACGATCAGCCTCCGGATAGGTAATAATTTATTATTGTACGCATACATTTTTCATTTTGAATTTTAGCGTTTTAATTCTGGATTCCCGCCTGCGCGGGAATGACAATACAGATGGATATTTTAGAAAAAATTAAACAAGCCGGTTTGGTCGGGCGCGGCGGCGCGGGTTTTCTTGTGGCGAAAAAATGGTCCGCGGTTAAAGACGCCGCAGGCGACCCTTCAGCAAGTTCCCCTCGGCCTGAGCTCGGGACGAAGGCAGGGCAAGTAAAAAAATATGTGGTTTGCAATGCGGCCGAAGGCGAGCCCGGCTTGGTCAAAGACAGCTATATCCTGGAGCATCACGCGGACAAGGTGATTGATGGCATGAAGATTGCCATCAATTTTTTGTCTGTCGGTTCCGAAAAAAATAAGCCGGCCGTAAAAGGCTATATTTTTTTAAACCATGCCTATAATAAAAAACTAAATAAGAAATTGGCCGCGCTGTTAAAAGATTCGGCGATCGAAATCTTCATTAAACCTATAGAATCCGGTTATATCGGCGGTGAAGAAAGCGCGGTTTTAAACGCGATTGAAGGCAGAAGAATCGAACCAAGATTAAAGCCGCCTTTTCCGGTAACGCATGGCCTTTGGGGGTTCCCCACTTTAGTAAATAATGTTGAGACTTTTTATAATGTCAACCTGGTTAATTCCGATCAGTATAAAAATAACAGATTTTATGATATCGCCGGCGATTGCCCGAACGAAGGAGTTTATGAATTACCGGCGGATTTAACGATTGAAAAGGTTCTTAAAGAAACTAAAAATTATCCAAAGTTTCCTTTTTTCGCTCAGGTTGGCGGCGATATGGCGGGCGAAGTATTAAGTAGCCGGCAGTTAAAAGGGCCGGCCACGGGCGCCGGTTCAATTACGGTTTTTAGCTTAGCGAAAAATAATTATAAAAAAATTATTACCGGCTGGCTGGATTTTTTTGCGGATGAATCTTGCGGCCAATGCACGCCTTGCCGCGAAGGGACTTACCGGTTGCGTGAAGTTTTTATGGAAGAAAAAATTGATTGGGTTTTGTTTAATGATCTCTTGGATAATTTAGCCGATGCTTCTTTTTGCGCCTTAGGCGGTTCGGTTGTCGTACCGATTAGAAGTTTTATGAAAAATGTTCTGCCGGAGATGGAAGCAAAAAAATAAATTTTATTACCGTCATTGCGAGGAGGAGCGTTAGCGACGACGCGGCAATCACACGAATATTGAGTTAGCGAATAATAAATTTTTTAGCTAAAATATCAAATGCGTGAGATTGCTTCGCCTCCTTGAGTACAAGGGCGGCTCGCAATGACAAAATATGGTTTATGATAAAAAAAATTAACTCCGTTAGATATTCCCTGGACAATTTAATGGGTATTATAATATATGCAAATAAAAAAAAGTAAAATATCTAACGGGGTAAAAATAAATCTAGACGGCAAGGAAATAATTTGCCAGTCCGGAAAAACGATTATGCAAGTGGCGAAAGAAAACGGAGTGATTATACCCGGCCTTTGCCGGCATGATGATTTTCCGGCTAAAGCCAATTGCCGGATCTGCGTGGTGGAAATTTCCCCTTCGACCGCGCTCAGGACAAGCCCTTCGGCCGGCTCCCCTCGGCCTGACTTCGTCGTGAGCGCTCAGTCGAACGAGCTCGGGACGAAGGCAGGGCAGGCGGCAAAATTGGTGACATCGTGTTCGACCGAAGTGGTCGATGGCATGATTATTAGAACCGATACGGCGCGGGTAAAAAAATCGCGTAATTTAAATATTGAATTGATTTTTGCCGAACATATTGAAAGATGCCCGACCTGCATCCGACGTTTTAACTGCGCGCTCCTGGAATTGGCCGATAAATATAAAATTGAAATCACCGCCTTTAAGGATCGAAAAGGCAAGAGAAAAATTTATAAATTTGCCAACGCCGTGGAAATCGACGGCACTCAATGCATCGATTGCCGCAACTGCTTGGACGCCTGCAATAATCTGCAGAAAATAAATTTTTTAGAGCTTAGAGGGAAGGGTATTGAACAGGAGATCGTGCCCGCGACCGAAGGGAATGGTTTTCCTTTTATAGGCAAGCGCAGAAAAAAGGTTGATTGTATATATTGCGGCCAGTGCTCATTATATTGCCCGGTAACCGCGGCGCAAGAACAAGCTCATTGGCAATTGGTGGAGAAAGATTTAAAGAATAAATCCAAAGTTTTAGTGGCGCAATTCGCGCCCTCGATAAGAGTTAGTATTGGCGAGGGATTTGGCGTTCCGGGAGGCAAGGTTATGACCGGTCAAGTAGTCGCGGCCCTAAAAGAATTGGGTTTTAACTATGTTTTTGATGTTAATTTTGGCGCTGACATTACTACGATTGTTGAAGCCGAGGAACTATTGGCCAGAGTTAAGAGCGGCCAAGGCGGACCGATGTTTACTTCCTGCTGTCCGGCCTGGATAAAGTATGTAGAATTTTTTAGGCCGGATTTAATCCCTAATTTAACGACGGCGCGCAGTCCGCAAATTCACAGCGCCGGAATAATAAAAACTTATTGGGCCGAGAAGCTAAAAATAAATCCAAAAAATATCGTGGTGGTTTCGATTATGCCTTGTACCGCTAAAAAATTTGAAGCCGGGCGCAAAGAATTAAAAATTTCCGGCCATTATCCGATTGATTATGTAATTACCACGCGCGAATTGATTTGGCTGATTAAAAAAAATAAAATTAATTTCGCCGGCCTAGAGCCTCTACCGGCCGATAATCCTCTAGGTTTAGCCAGCGGCGCGGCCGCGATCTACGGCGCGAGCGGGGGAGTCATGGAATCGGCTTTAAGGACGGCCGAATATTTAATGCAAACCGCACAAGACGCGGTCTGCCGCGATCTTGATAAAGAGGGGAAGCCAAGAGTAAAATTTTGCGATTCAAAGATTGAGTTTAAGGCTGTTCGCGGTTTGGCCGGAGTAAGAAGGGCGGAGCTAGCGATGGGTGATAAAAAACTAAGAGTGGCGGTGGTTAATGGCATAGGTAACGTCAAGCCGGTGTTGGACAATTTAAAAGATTATGATTATATTGAGGTTATGGCTTGTCCGGATGGCTGTATCGGCGGCGGCGGCCAGCCGATTCCGACTACGGCGGCGATAAGAAAAACCAGGTTAGCGGCTTTATATAAAATTGACGGCTCGAGTAAAATTAGGAGGGCGCACGAAAATAGTCAGGCAGTCGAAGTTTTAAGTTGGCTTAAAAATAAGGGCAAGCTGGAAAATAAAGTTCTATTAACAAAGTATAAGAAGAGAAGCTAAGCTAATATATAATTAAAATTTTATGTCAGAAAATGCCGCAGAAAACATCTTAGATTTACCCGGGGAAAGTGGGGTCTTTGACTATATGATGCTTGCCGAAAAATTTGAGGATATTGATGAGGCGATGGTCAAAAAATTTATAAACGAAAGAGTTAGGAAGGATCGTCGAGAAGTGCGAGAAGTGCTTGAGGCGGCGACCGAAGAAGAAATGCAGACGTTTGTGGCCGTTGAACTTTTACCTGAAGAAGAGTTTGAAAAATTAAGAAAAATGGCGGTTACCGGAGATTATATTTTGCCGGGAATTCATAATATTCGCAATGTTTTCGCTCGATTATATTTTTTGACCGATGACGATAAATACGCGCTTTATGGAGAATGGACGAAAAAACCTAAGAATATAATTAAATTAGAATAAATTTTATGGAAATAATTAAAGAGCAAACTTTAGAGAAAGTAAACGTCCAGTCGATGACCAGGTTTGTCGCACTGGCCGGCGTAGCGATGTTTCTGCCGTTTTTTATTCATCTGCAATGGATATCCGGCCCCATAGTCAACGCGCTTTTAATTCTGATTTTATTTTTAGTGGGCATAAGAAGCGCCCTGGTCGTCGCATTAGTTCCAAGCCTTATGGCTTTAGCCGGCGGGTTATTACCGGCGGTTCTTTCTCCGGTTGTGCCATTTATTATGATAAGTAACGCCATTTTTGTTTTAAGCGTTGATCGAATTTATGATTGGTCGAAAGATTCCAGCCGAGGTTACTGGATCGGGGTTTTGGTCGGCGCGATTTTAAAGTTTTTATTTTTGTATATAAGCGTCAGTTTTATCGCCAAGCTCTTAATTAAGCAAGAGTTGGCGGTTAAGGTCGCGCAGATGATGAGCTGGCCGCAACTGGCCACGGCCGTTTTAGGCGGCATGATCGCCTGGGTGATTTTAAAGTGGTTAAAGAGATTTTAGAGTTGAAATAAACAATAAAATAAAATGGGCTCTAGGCCTGTTTTATTTTTGACTTTTTGCCTAACTTATTGTATATTTTAGCTATTAATAAGGCGTAAACAGCCTTGAATTTTTATGCAAATTCCGGAATATGTAAAAAATATAGTTGAGAAATTGGAACAAGCAGGTTTCGAAGCCTATATCGTTGGCGGCTGCGTGCGTGATTTATTAATGGCGCGAACTCCTAAGGATTGGGACATAACCACTAACGCCAGGCCGGAGAAGATTTTGGAAATTTTCTCGGACGGAAAATATGAGAATGCTTTCGGCACGGTCTTAGTGCCGATTAAATTGGCTAATGGCGAAACTGAAGACGTAATCGAGGTAACGACTTACCGCTCAGAGCAAGGCTATAGCGACAGGCGCCATCCGGACGAGATTAAATTTGAAGACAGTTTGGAAAAAGATTTGGCCAGGCGCGATTTTACGATTAACGCCATGGCCATGAAGGAATTAAGAATTATGAATTATGAATTTAGAGTTAATGAAGAAGAAATTGTTATTGATAACGAGAAATATTTGTTAGTTAATTTATTCGGGGGCAGGAATGACCTGGAAAAAAGAATTATTCGGGCGGTCGGCGAGCCGGAAGATAGGTTTAAAGAAGACGCTTTGCGCATGATGCGGGCGGTTCGTTTTTCTTGCCAGCTTGATTTTTCTCTTGAAGGCAAGACGGCCAGAGCAATTATTAGAATGGCCGGCGGGATTAAATTCATTTCCGGCGAGCGCCTGCGCGACGAACTGATAAAAATAATGGAGTCGGATAGTCCTTATGACGGCATAGTCATGCTTCATGAGCTTAAATTGCTTCAATATATTATTCCTGAACTCGAGCGCGGGGTCGGCGTAGATCAGAATAAGCATCATATCCATACGGTTTTTAACCATAGTCTTTTGTCGCTAAAGCATACGCCCAGTAAAAAATGGCAAGTTAAGTTTGCTTCCTTACTTCATGATATCGCCAAGCCGCAAACCAAGCGGATGATGGGTGGCGACCCTTCAACCGGTTCAGGGCAGGTCGCGACTTTTTATAATCATGATTTAGTGGGAGCTAGAGTGGCGGGGAAAATCATGCAGAGATTGAAATTTTCCAACGCCGATATTGAAAAAGTGACGCTACTCATCAGAAATCATATGTTCTATTATAATGTCGGCGAAGTTACCGAGAGTTCGGTCAGGCGCCTCATAAAAAATGTGGGTGAGGAAAATTTAGCCGACTTGATTGATTTGCGCGTGGCCGATCGATTGGGTTCGGGCGTGCCTAAGGCCAAGCCGTATAAGTTAAGGCATTTGGAATATATGATGGAAAAAGTCAGACATGACGCGGTGTCGGTAAAAATGCTAAAAATCAACGGTGATGATTTAATTAAGCTTTTGAGCGTTGAACCCGGTCCGAAAATCGGGGCGATTTTGGATGTTTTGCTATCCGAAGTGATTGAAGATCAGAAGTTAAATGATAGAGAATATTTAGATAAAAGAAGCGGTGAACTGAATAAAATGGATTTAAAAGAACTGAGAGCCAGGGCTAAGGAAAAAATCGAAGAGAAAAAAATGGAAGATGATGAAGAAATAAAAAAAGAATTTTACGTAAAGTAAAAATAGCACAGTTTGGGTTAGATATGTTTATTTTTTCGCTGCGGAACTCGCCCCTCACCATTTTTTGTTAGATTTTTTAGAACTGTTTATACTCAGGCCAGAGGAGAATAATTTGCTATAATGTGACATGGCGTAAAAAATGGTGTAGGGCTCAAACAGTCCTCGCTTCAAAAATAAACATAGCTAACCCAAATTTAAAATAGTTATTAATTATGAAAAAATTTATTTTATTAGTTATTTTAACCCTATCCCTAACCGCCTGCTCAAACAGTCCGGTGAGCTATGACGAGGCCAGCGCGCCCAAGGCTATGGACAATTTCAGTGAAGCCGATATAATAGGTAGAATGAAGGATATAAAAAACGGCTTAAAGCCAAACGTTAAGCCAACCGGTAAAACCGAAGCGCCGGCCGAAGCGGAGAAGGCGCCCGAAACCAATAATAAACAGCCTGCCTCGCCGGCAGGCGGGTTAAAAAATTTAGCTATGGAATATAACAGCGCGATAATTAAAACTAATTTTGGCGATATTACCGTTAAATTTTACGCTGAAGAATCGCCCATAACGGTGAATAATTTTTTGAATTTGGTTAAGGTCGGTTTTTATAACGGCATTAAGTTTCATAGGGTGATGAAGGATTTCATGATTCAGGGCGGAGATCCTAACTCTAAGGACGATGACTGGTCGAACGACGGCATGGGCGGGCCAGACTATAAATTCCAGGATGAATTTAATAATCATAAATTAGTTAAGGGCAGTTTGGCCATGGCCAATTCCGGACCAAATACCAACGGCTCGCAATTTTTTATCGTTACCAAGAATTCAACGCCCTGGCTGGATGGCAAGCACACAAATTTCGGTTATGTCACTGATGGTTTGGACGTAGTGGAAAAAATAGAAAATGTAAAGGTGAACGGAGACGATCATCCGACGGAAGATGTTATAATCAATAGCGTGGAGCTGATAAAATAATAGAATTTTTTTGTCATTGCGAGCCTGCCTGCCGGCAGGCAGGGAGCCCTGTAATCAGGGCGACGAAGCAATCTCTGGTAAAAAAGAAAAACCAACAAGAAATAAATAAACCTGATTGACAAATTAAATTTTGTTTGTTGGATTTTATCTTAATTTTAGTAAAAAATTTCTAACCAGAGATTGCCACGCCGCCTTGAGTACAAGGGCGGCTCGCAATGACAGGAACTTAGGGCTTATAGTATAGTGGTAGTACGCGGCATTCGCATTGCCGAGACGCGGGTTCGACTCCCGCTAAGTCCACCGGTCAATAAATAATTTTTCGGGATATCGTATACCGGTAGTACACACGCTTCGGGTGCGTGTAGACTGGGTTCAATTCCCAGTATCCCGACATGACCAGACTTTGAGCATCTTGAGCGCGTGAAACGCGCTCGCTTCGCTCGCGCATTAAGGAAAAGTTTTTAAATTCAGCATTAAAATCAGCCAAAATTTTCCACTCCTCCCGCCACTCCCAAACCACCTCTCTATTTAGCAAACGGCGGTTCGTCGGGCGCTCTGCGCCCAAAGACAAAAACAAAATTTTTCTAAATAATGATTTAAATACTGATTTCGCGGTATAGCCACAATTTATAAAAATTCTGTTTTTGTCTTACCAATTTTTTCCGTCCGCCGCGGGAGCGGCGGAAACAAAGCAAGTTTTAATTCCGCGCTCTAATTTTAAACATCTATGAAATACTTTCTTTACGCCCGAAAGTCAACCGAGGACGAGGAAAGACAAATAATGAGTATCGAAGCCCAACTGGCGGAGTTGGCCGAATACGCCAAGCGGGAAAATATTATTATATCCGAGCAGTTCATTGAATCAAAAAGCGCAAAGAAGCCCGGGCGGGAGATATTTAACCAGATGATGAGTAAAGTTTATACCAGCAAAGAACCGGTTGGCTTGATTGCCTGGCACCCGGACAGATTAGCGAGAAACAGCGTTGACGGCGGACAAATTATTTACAGCATAGACATTGGTAAAATTGCTTCTTTGCGCTTCCCTACTTTTTGGTTTGAGCCAACTCCGCAAGGCTTGTTTATGCTACAAGTGGCTTTCGGGCAGTCTAAATACTATTCGGATAATTTAAGCGAGAACGTCAAGCGCGGAATTAGACAAAAACTCAGGCGCGGCGAATGGCCGAGCCGGGCGCCCTTCGGTTATATCAATAATCCAAAGACTCGGAATATTGAGCCAGACCCGTTTAAATCTAGATTGGTCAAAATCGCTTTTGAGGAATTCGCCACCGGTAACCATACTTATGAAAGTTTAGGTAAGCGCCTGGAGTTTTTGGGCGTAGTCGGTAAGTTTGGCAGACCGCTCTGCAAGGTTCTACTCCACAGGATGCTGATCAATAAAGTCTATCTGGGCATAATAGAACATAACGGCGAGGACTATGAAGGCAAGTTTGAGCCAATTGTTTCCAGGGCGGCTTTTACAGCCGTTCAGGAGGTTTTAAACAATGGTCGAAGGGTCAGGGTTAAAAAGAAAAAACATGACTTCCCTTTTCTCGGTCTATTAAAGTGCGGCGAATGTGGCGGGGCTATTACCGCGCAATTAGCCAAAGGTAACGGCGGAATATATACCTATTACCGCTGTACTAAAAAATTAGGTAAATGTGGTCAAAAATATCTTGGCGAGAAAAAATTGGTTGATCAACTGACTGAACGGCTAAAAAAAGTCGCTCTTAACGATGACTGGAAAGAAAAAATGTTAGCTAAAGTTAAAATCTGGGAAAACGAACAAAAAGATGATAATAAATCTTTCGCCCAAAATCTTGAGGAAAAAGTGAAAGACGCAGAACAGAAATTAGATAAACTTGTTAATGCGTATTTAGACGGCACGATTGAGAAAGATATTTATTTAGCTAAAAAGAACGAACTTGTGCAAACAAAAACAGACCTCTTAGAAAAGAAATCTGATTTTGGGCGAAAGGGAAACAATTGGCTCGAACCATTGAAAAAATGGATAATTGACGCTAACTACGCCAAAAAACTTGCTTTGTCCAAAGATTTCCTGTCTTCCGCACCGGGACACCCAAGCGCGTCAGCTGTTTTTAATAATATCGAATAAAATTCGCTGTTCATTGTCCATTTTTAGATATTTTGTTTTTTGTTTTTGAGAATTCGGTAATTGGTAAGCCATTTCATACA
>JAUSEG010000011.1 GCA_030650415.1 bacterium
GATCGGCATAAATTTCTATTTGATTATTAACGCCCGTGTTTTTTAAAATCGGCTCCCCGACCCAGTCTGTCCAGTCCGTTCCGGTTAGACTAATGCTCCATGACAATATATCTCCATCCGGATCTCTTGCCTGAACGAAGCCTCGATATTTTGCGCCTGATCTGCCCGGCAATAAACTATTGGTTATTATTACCGGAGGATTATTAGCTAAAGTATTGCCTAAGCAGCTGCCGTCAGCCGTACCAACATACACTGATTCCATATTGGCGCAAAGAGTAAAGGAAGCGCCAGTGGATGAAGCGATATAAACATAGGCCCGGCTATCCACCGGCAAATCAAAATCAATCGTCGGTGGCGTACGATCGGCGAATTTTTTATTTTTTTCATCCCAGCAGGTTTCTTGGTTATAATTACAGCTACTTTTTTCAACGCTGCCAGCAACGCAGTTATTCGCGGCGCAACAATCAGCGCGACACTTCCCTAATTTATTAATCGGATCGAATGGCATTACTGCTCCGAGATCCTTGCTTAGAGTGCCTCTCCAGCTAGGCCATTTTGAAATGGATTTTCCCGGTAAATATGAGCCGGCCGATAAAGACGGATATTTTCCGCTATGTTCTTTTTGATAACTATCTAAAACGGTTTTTATGTCGGCTAAATCGGCCAAACGCTTAGTATCGCGTATAACCGTGGCTTTTTTGCTTAAGCAGTATTCTCCGGAAGGGCATTCGCTCGTGTAAAGGCAAGTCTTATCCATAGTCCTTGAGCAGACGCCTTCCTGACTGAGATTGGTAGTAAATTTCCAGTGTTCTAAAATTTGGCCGAAAATGTCTAAAGTCGCATTTTCCGCCTGTTGATTGTACGAGATTATATAAATATTGGTATAAAGTTTCTGAGGAACGGCGCCTAAATCAATATTGGCGGCGTTAACATAAACCGTGCGGCCGTCGCGCACCGCCTCGTAGCCGTCAACGTTTAAAACCTGAGGCGAGCCCTTAAGCTTAATATTCTCCTGATACCATCTTAAAGGCGATAAATGATTAGAATTGGGTATAACTCGAAAACCGATAGCGTCAGGACTGGCTCCGAAGGAAAAAGAACCGTTAAAAAACAGCAAAACCAGAGTTAAAATAAAAATTAGTTTAATTAACGATTTGTTGTAAAATATTTTTTTCATAAGTGGTCTAAATGATGATAATATTATACCATAGAAAGCCGTTATAGCAAAATATATAAAAATTCTTTTACATATTACTTTTGACAGCTATCACACCAATGAGTTCCTCGACCGGCGAGTTTTATTTTTTTTACAAAACCGCCGCAATTTCCGCACTTCTCCCCCGCCCGGCCGTAAACTTTTAAATATTTTATAAAATTCCCCTGCTCGCCTCGCGCGTCAACGTAATCGCTGAAAGAAGTTCCCCTGTGCTTTATAGCCAGGGTTAAAATTCTCGGAATAGTCAGCCACAATCTCTTTATTTCCGCCGGCTTTAAAGTCCTTACCCGCCTAAACGGCCTTAGGCGCGCGGCATATAAAGATTCATCGGCGTAAATATTGCCGATGCCGGCAAGGTATTTCTGTTCAAGCAGCGCCTGCTTAATTTTAATTCTCTTTCTTCGCTCTAGAACCTGCTTAAAATATTCTAAAGTAAAATCAGAGCTGAGAGGCTCGATTCCGAGCCCGAGATTAAATTTTAAAAATTCGTCTTTATCGATTAATTTTATCCAGCCAAACCGCCTAATATCGTTAAAAAAAAGCCTACTGCCATCATTAAATTTAAAAATAACCCGGCTGAATTTATTGGGTAATCCCCCGCTTTTATTTAAAATCGGGTGGCCGCCGGCCAGCCAGCCGGTTTTTGTTTTAAGAACCAGCTGACCGGTCATTTTTAAATGAATTATCAAATAATAACCGCCAAAATCAAAAACAATCATTTTCGCCCGGCGCCGAACGGCAATTACTTTTTTTCCCAGGAGATTTTTGAGCTCTTTCCGAGATAGCTGAAAAACTTTTTTGTCCCTGGAATCAATGGCGACAAGTTTTTTATTTTTTAGTTTCTTGTCCAAATCGCGAACGATAGTTTCCACTTCCGGAAGTTCTGGCATACACTTAAAAAATTTCTAATTTCTAATTTTCAATTTTTAAACAATGACTAAATGTCTTAATTTTCAATTATTTCTTAAAAAATTCAACTTAATTGAAAATTAATTCATTAAAAATTGTTTGAAAATTGGTAATTGAAAATTGAAAATTGTTACATAACTATTATCTCCCCCACGTTATTGCCTTTATCTATACCCGCGGCATTAGCTTCATCAGTGTCGATATGCATAGCCAACTTGAAAGTTGAGTCTACTCTAACCAGAACATTCTCGAACAATAAATCACGCGGTCCGCCGACATCAACCTTAACCCGATCGCCGTTTTCTACTCCCAGAGCATCGGCCGTTTCAGGATCAACATGAATATGCCTTAAAGCCAAAATCACGCCTCGTTTTAAAACTACCTCGCCGACCGGGCCAGAAACAATTATGCCCGGCGTTAAGTCCAAGTTTCCCGAATCTCTAACCGGCGGCTCTAAGCCAAGCCTTTTAGCGTCGGTTTCCGAAACTTCCACCTGCGTTTCTTTGCGATATGGGCCGAGAATCCTAACCTTATCTATTTCGCCCGATGGACCGACCAATTTAACCTTTTCCTTGGCCGCAAATTGTCCGGTCTGGGATAAATCTTTAAATTTAGATAAAATAAAACCGGCGCCGAATAATTTTTCCGCGTCCGGTTTAGATAAATGAATATGTCTGCCTGAGACTTCGATTTTTACTTGCATAATAAAAATTAATTATATATCCTTTTTTCTCAACAAGCCGTTTTGCGCGCCCTGTTGGCTGATTTCCGCGGCTGAATTTCTGGCCGCGAGATTAAGCGAGAGTTTTATATCTTTATTATAAAGCTCCCAGCCGGCGATAAAGGACGAACCGAAGGCGTCGCCTACTCCGGTTGTGTCAACGCGCTGGCGCTCTTTTATTATCGGCTGATGATAAGTTTTACCGGCGACCATGGCGTCGGCGCCGTGGCGGCCGTTGGTGACTACGACAATTTCCGGTCCATATGAGGTCAGAGCGGATAATAAATTTTTTTCGTTATTTAAAAAGGCCGCGCCCTGATTTTCATATTTTTTATCCGACATAATAAGCTCAATGGCTTCGTCCTTATTAACAATCAAACAGTTCGTACGCTTAAAATATTTTCCCAAAACTTTCACTCCGGCTAAAACCTGCCTATGGCCGGGGTTCCAGGCGATTTTCACGCCTTTAACCGAAAATATCTTTCCTAAATTTCCCAGCCAAACTCCGGATAATGAAGTTAAATACAGCCATTTTGCTTCTTCCATTATTCTTAATTCATGATTCATAATTCTTAATTCATTGTTGGCCGCCCGGTTAGAAAAGCAGATATGCTCATTCCCCGACCCGACCAAGAGGAAGGAAAAACCGGTCTCGGCTTTTTTGGTCTTTTGGATTAGAGACACGTCCACGCCTTGATTTTTAAAATTGTTTAAAATTATCCGACCGCGCTCATCGTCGCCGATGGAAGCCAGGCAAGCCGCTTTAAAACCGAGGCGGGAAAAACAAACCGCGGCGTTAGCCGCGCCGCCGCCAAAGCCGGAAAAAGACTTATCAACCTTTATTTTCGCGCCAAACTCAAAAGCCAGTAGCTTCTGCTTGGTTAAATTCTTTTTATTATTAATTAAAACTCCCTCCTTAGTATGAAAAGTAATATCTTCGGTCGCGCCGCCAATGGTAATCATGTCGTATTTCATATTAACATTGTCATGCTGGAGGGAACATCAGCGACCGATAGCATCTCAAGATTCTATCGCTCCTCCGCCAGCTGGCGGATCCGCTCCAGAATGACTATAATTATTGATTATCTTACTTTTTTAATAACTCTTTAATAAATCGTTTCATTTCCGGTCCGATGTCTTTACGGTCAAAAGCGTATTTAAGCATGGTCTTCATGTAATTTAACGGATCGCCGGTCGTTAACCATTCGCCGTCCTGCACTTCTTTGGCATAGAATTTTCCGCCGTTTCTAACATAAGTTTTTAACGCATCCACTAAATAAAGCTCATTATCCTTGCCTAGGGCGGTCTGCTTTAAAATATCGATAATCTCCTGATCTAAAATCATCCGGCCGAAATCCGCTAATCTCGACGGCGCTTCTTCGGCGCTGGGCTTTTCAATGATATCTTCAATTTGCATGGTGCCTTTTTTAACTTTAACGATGCCATAGCGATGAACCTGATCTAGCGGCACTTCTTGCACCCCGATCATTAAATGGCCGGTTTTATTATAATCATCCACCATTTGTTTCGCGAAAGGAATTTTTGATTTAACCAAGTCGTCGCCCCAAACAAACATAAACGGCTCGTCTCTGACGATGCTGGAAGCCGACAAAACGGGCGTGCCGTTGCCATACGGCCCTTTTTGCCTGACATAAATAAAATTTGCCAGATTGGATATGCCTTTAATTTCTTCCAATAATTCTTCTTTGCCAGCTTTTTTTAGTTCATTAACTAAAGCCCAATTCTGATCAAAATGATCCTCCAGTGGCTTTTTATCCCACTTAGTCACTAAAATTATATCTTCTATGCCGGCCGCCACCAATTCCTCAACCACCAGTTGAATAATCGGTTTATCAACGATCGGCAACATCTCTTTAGGCATTGCCTTGGTAGCGGGTAATAAACGCGTGCCCGATCCGGCTACGGCCACTACCGCTTTTCTTATTTTTTTTATCATAGGTTTCTAAAAATTGTTATTTTATATATATTATCGCCTAACGGTCTCGACTACTCTTATTATAATCCTTGTTTAAAAATCTGTCTAAATATTTTGGCTAGGCCAATTTTCCTAAAAAAGTCAAATTTCTATTTTTAGATAACATTTTTAACAAGAACTCTTTTAATAACCTGGGTTTTGGACTATAATTAGATTAGTGAAATTATCTAATAAAAATATTATCATAATTTCGCATAACAAACAAATAAAGACTGATTCTACACGATTAGGTCGAAATTTTAAAAAACAAACTTTTTCATTTTTAATTGAGTCCTTTTAGAATTAATAAAAAAGCCGCCTCAGCTTTTAGAGCGTTGGCGGCGATGGGTGTCAGATTGCTATCTAAACACCGATTATTTTGACCTTGGGACATTCTTGAAAAACGGCTTTCTTTTTTTCGATTCGCGCCTTCATTGTGAAGACGTATATCTCATCAAACCCAAGGTCGTAGGCCTTGACGAGATCGTCGCCGTTGATCGGACACAAAGCTGAGCCGGCGTAGAGAATTGGCGGAACAACGGTTACGCCCTTACCAACGAACTTGTCTTGGAGTCTTCTTTCTTCATGCTCCAGAACGTCGCACATAATTATCCGTTCTTCCCATGTCTTTGTCACCCTGCGACCGAGTTCGTCGTATTCTACGGCATACCCAGCTTTTTCCAACGCGGCGCTAATTTTTGTTCCGCCTCCGCAGATGACTACGACGTAATTGCTTTGCGCTTTTTCAACAACGAAATCAAAGAACTGCTGGCTGTCGGTGATATCACCTGAGCCTTTAACTAGAATGTTTTTCATTTTACACCCTCCACTTTTTGGATTTGCCAACCGTTATTAGCTGGACATATTATTAAAGCATATCTTGCTGATTTTGTCCATAGTAATACAAAAAATTCTAAAAGGACTCAAATAATAAGGTAAGTTTGTTTTTTAAAACTCAGGGGGTCGCTGCGCTTTCTTTTGCCCCCTTATCTGATATAATTACATTAAGGAAGGTCAAAAGAACCCTCGCCTAACACCGAATAAACGGAAAAGTCCTCAGCTCAGACTTTTCGCAAATTTGACTTATTTTTTATTAATATGTTATCATAAAAACATACGAAATAAGTAAAAAATATGCGCAAAATAGACCTAAAATCAGTTGTTTGGAAAGAGGGAAAATATTATGTTTCTCAATGTTTAGAAGTTGAAGTCTCAAGTTTTGGTAAAACCAAAAAAGAAGCCTTGGCTATGTTGCAGGAAGCATTAGAATTATATTTTGAAGATATTCCGTTACCGAAAAAAGCTGAAGTAAAAAATCCGATTATTGCTTCGGTAAAGCTTCAATATGCCTAAACCCTACCCACTGCGCATCGTCCTAAAAGTCCTTCTTAATAAGGGCTTCTTTTTTGTTTCGCAAAACGGCTCGCACGCCAAGTACCGTTGCCACCACGATCAAGAATTAACTGTAATCGTTCCGCTGCATGGCAAAGAGATTCGTTATGGCACTTTCAGGTCTATCTTACGCCAAGCTAAACTAACTGAAGAAAATTTTAAAAATAAAATAAGTCAAACTTCCAATATTCGGATACGTTAAACATAAATTATGACTGGTAATAACACCTGGACGGCAAAACTTAAGAGAACGTTAACTTCAGTTTTGCCAATCGCAAAAAATCGGACCGGCCAATGCCTTAATTGCGGCGCCTGCTGCAGACTGCCCAATGTCTGTTATTTCCTAAAATATAAATCCGACGGCAGTTCTTATTGCTCAATCCATTCGCTTAGGCCGCTGAATTGCAGAAAATACCCCCGAACCGAAGCTGAACATATTACTAAAGAGACTTGCGGATTTAAATTTAAATATAATAAAATATTAAAAAATAATTTTAATAACATGATAACTTACGAAGACTTCAAAAAACTGGAAATCAAAATCGGTAAAATAAAATCCGCGGCCAAAGCCGAAGGCGCGGATAAACTTTTAAAACTAATTTTTGATATCGGTGGCGAAGAACGGCAAATTATGTCCGCAATTGCCGAATACTATCCTGACCCGAGCGTCTTAGTCGGAAAAATGATACCGATCTTAACTAACCTTGAGCCCCGCACATTTAGAGGGCACCTTAGCCAGGGCATGATTATTGCCGCCGACCTCGACGGTTATCCGATACTCTTGCATCCGGAAAAAGAAATACCGGCCGGAAGCATGATTATATAAAATTTATTTAATAAAATACAAAAAATCTTGTTTTTTATAAACTGTTTTACTTTATGCACTTCAATTCAAAATAAATTTCGTCGTAAATATTAAATAGAAAAAAATTAAAAAATTTTTTAAACGGCAGCAAATTTCTTAATTTATGCCGTCGGTCGCCAAAATCTTTCGCCAACAATTTAACTTTTAAAACTTTAAACTTAGCTTTAGTATAAAAATGATATTCATGATCAGGACTAAAATACTGAAAACTGTTTTCCGTAAAAAAATGCTTATGCGTCGGGTCGGAAAAAGCGCCGCTTGATTTGTAATATGGCAGGCTAATTTTAATAATCGCGCCATTTTTACAAATACGACGAAGCTCTTCCATCACCGCGATTACATCGGTCAAGTGCTCCAATATATTATCGGCAATAACTTCGTCAACACTGTTATCGTCGAACGGGTAAGGCATTATATCTAAATCATGGACAATGTCGGCCGCTGCGGTTTTTATGCGGTCCACTCCGATAAAACCGGGATTTTTTTTATCGCCGCATCCTAAATTTATTTTTTTTATTAGCATAATTTATAAAATTATTTAAATACCGAATTTATCATTTTTAATCCCCCACTTTAAAAAATACTTAAACCAGCTTTTAAGATGAACGCGCGCCACCCGGCTTTTTAAAATGGCTAATATCGGAGACTGCTCGCTTGATTCGCGGCGATGCTTATGCTTAACAACTATGTTATGGATATAATAGACTTGCCAGCCCGACCGCCAGGCGCGCCGACACCAATCACAATCTTCAAAATACATAAAATAACGATCATCGAAAAAGCCGATTTTATCGGTCAATTCTTTTCTAACGAGCATAAACGAACCCATCAGCCAATCTACCGGAACGGTTCTGTCATGTCCGAAATCGCGCATTAAATATCTGCCAACCTTGTTTTTAAAAAATTTAAATTTTACTTCAAACCCCAAGCGTCTGGCAAATTGATCTAGGAAGCGCGGATAGCGATAGCAGGATTCCTGAATCGTGCCGTCTAAGTTTAAAAGCTTGGGCGCGGCTATGCCGACCGCAGGATGGCTGGCCATAAATTCCAGCAACTTTTTAATGGCGCGGCCGCCGGCTAAAAATTCTATGTCCGGATTAAGAGGTAAATAAAATTTCGCCGCGGCCCTCTTAAAACCAAGATTTAGGGCTTTGCCAAAACCAAGATTACCGCCCGGATTTATATAAACGACTTGCGGATAATTATTTTCCAACGCTTCTTTAATGCCGTCGGCGTTACCGGAGTTATCAACCACCTGGACAATAACCTTAATATTCTCATCGGCAATATCGGCAAAAAGCGACGCTAAACAGCGCAGTATGTCTTCTTTCATTTTCCAATTTACAATCACTATGTTTATATCAGGCATATTTTTACCCCGCTAGAAAAATTTTTTAGCGACGTTCGAGATTTACAAATTTATGCCCGTTTAGAAATTTTTTCTAACGGGGTTTACCAAAAAATTATTTTCTTTATAATTGCCCAGTAAGCGCTAAAAAGCGGATTAGCAATATACTGTAACGGCGGATTATTGATTTCCTGAAATAAAATTTTGCCGGTGAAAGGTTTAACGATTTCGCGATCCGAGAGTCTCCTTATGGAATTCAATTCCTGCCTGAACTTTATGATTTTTTTCCAACTTTCCGCTTTTAAGAAATATCCATAGACTTTCAGCTTAACTTTAAACCAACCGCCGGCCAGCGAATACATCAATACACCTAAATCCATAAGGATCATGGCCGGCAGAATTAAAAGCAAGGTCAGAGGCTTATAGAAAGCTAAAACGGTGATATAGCGATTTCTTTCCATGTAAAAAACCATCGTCATACTGCGGCTAAACTCGTATTTATGATAAACGATTGACTTGGGCGCTAAAACAATCTTATAGCCGGCTAATTTAACTTTCCAACTCACCTCAATATCATCATGATACATATAGTACTCTTCATTATAGCCACCAATTTTATCCAAGACTTCTTTTTTAATTGCCAGAGAACAGCCGCTGGCATAACCGTTAATCTCCGGCCAACCCGCAATCTCTCTGTCCGGCTCATTATAAAAACTAGTCATGCCAAAACCTAAAAAATGTATAATATTGCCTAAGCTATTTATTCTGAGTTTCCCCCACTCCGCCTGATTTTTCGGATAGAGCAATATTTTTGACTGAACCAAGCCGACATCGCTTCCGCTCTCTAAGGCTCTAATAAGTTCCGCGAGCCAGTTGGCGTCGAACCTAGTGTCCATATTAGCGATCACAAAATATTCGCAGCCGTCCTCGGCGCCTTTTTTTATTCCCGCGTTATTGGCGGCCGAATAATTTCCGTCCGACCGAGGAACAATCACGGCTTCGGGATAGGTTTCACCAATATACTTTCTGGACTCGGGGCTCGAAGCATTATCAACAATATAAACGGCGAATAAATCCTTAGGATAATTTTGCGATCTTAAGCTATCCCGGCATTCGACCAAGAATCTATTAACGTAATCTTTATAATTTACTAAGACAATGGCGGTTTTTTTACTCATAAAATATTTTAAGCTTACCGCTATCCAAGCGTTAAGTTTTCCTCCGGCTTTTTAAATTTGCAATCTCGCTTAAGCGAGCGATAAATATGCCAACCGGCCAAAAAATTTTTAAAATATAGTATTGCCAAATCGGCTGCCATTTTTTAAAATATTTAAGCATGGAGTCGCGAAAATATTCCTGGGTCTTGTCTCTCTTTACCTGTGAAAAACTTCTACCCACATAATCAACGCATTTTATATCCGCCGCGTACATAATTTCCCAGCCGGCAACCCTTACCCGACGGCAGTAATCGACTTCCTCAAACCAAATAAAATATCTTTCATCCAACCAGCCGACTTTTTCCAGAACCTCTCGGCGAATCATAAAAAATGACCCCCTGATAGACTCAACCGCTGAATCTTTTTCGTAATCAAAGTCCTTTTGCAAATAACCGTCCAAAACCGAAGGAAAAAGATGCGGCAATTTTAAAACTATGGCCAGCTGGTTAAGAGCTCCGGGAAAATGCCTGATTTGAGGAACCGTTTCTCCGCTCTCTTTAATTAAATGGCAGCCGCCCACGCCCGCCTGCTTATGCTCGTCCAGCCATTTAATCATTTTTTCTAAAGTCCCGGGCATGACCCGCATATCCGGATTTAACAGCAAAACATACCTGCCTCGGGACAATTTAATTGCCTGATTGTTGGCCTTAGAAAAACCGGCGTTATAATTATTGGCGATTAATTTAATCTCATTCCGGGAAGCGAATTCCGTCTTAATCATCTGGGCCGTATCGTCTTTTGAATCATTGTCAACCACGAATATTTCGTATTCAATTCCTCGGCTATTGGCGATTATGGCATTTAAATTTTCTCTAACCAAATTTTTGACGTTCCAGGAGACGATGACGATGGATAAATCCATAAAATAAAAAATTATAAAACGGCTTATTCGCTCATTAGCTTCTCCAGATGATTCTTGGCCTTAATCCTTCTCTTAATCTGACCGCGGCGGGACTTTATTTGCTTTCTCAACTTAAATAATTGCCAAACCTGCTTTAAAATATGGCGCTCAAACACCAAGACGAATAAATTACTCTTTATTTCATACCAGATGGTTTTTAATATCACCGGCTTGGAATAGCTTGAATCAAGCATTTTTTGCAAAATGATATGATGATTCAGCCATGACCATTCTTTATATTTTTCCTTCTTGCCCAGACGGCCCTTGATAATGCCAATTATACCCCGGCCTCGCGAGCTTATCGCTCGATCATGATAAATTACGGCGTTCGGATTATAAAGGCACTTATAGCCGGCCCATTCAAGGCGGTAGGCCAAGTCCACATCTTCTTTATACATAAACATCAGTTCGTCAAAATATTCTTTTCTGCCATCTTCGTTTATAAAAGCCACGTCGTCTAAGGCCGACAGCCGGTAGATAGCGGCCGCGCCCGAGGCGCCAAAGATTTCTTCTTCCCGATCAAATTGTCCATGATCGATATCGCCCTGTCCGCGATCCATAAAACGATGCTCCTTCGTAATATTTATGCCGACCGTATCTATAAAATTAGTTTTACCCTTGCCCTCGGAGTCGCGCTCGGAAAAATCCCAACGCTTGATTTTACAAGTCGCCGAAGCGATCTGGGGCGTTTTCATCACCGAATTAACCAACTCTGAAACTACGTTGGGTTCATAAATCATGTCAATATTGCTGGCCAAAAAATAGCTGGCGGCATTTTTTCTGGCTTGGGTAATAAGCAGATTAAAAGCGCGGGCAAAACCCAAATTCTCCCCGCTTCTTAAAATTTTCGCCTCCGGATAATTAGCTTTAATAAATTTAACATTGTCATTGTCTGCCAGCTCGCTATTATCCATGAAAATCAATTCAATATTGCCGTAATCCTGTTTTTTTATGGAATCAATAAAATACGGCAAGTATTTCGAAGTGCGGTAAGAACCGTCCCTGCTGTCATATAAAATTCCGCCGATCACCACCTTAGGCGCGATTTTATTTTCCAGTTTTAACGGCTCAAGAGGCTTATTAAAATTTTTAATGGCAAAAGCCGCGTCAACCAAGCTCTCGTGCGTTCCGGCATCAAACCAAAAACCCTTAACGAAGCCGGCCTGCATTTTTTTATCCCTGATATACAGGTTATTCAAATCGGTAATTTCCAATTCGCCGCGCGCCGACGGCTTCATGGTTTTAATATAGCTGAAAACCTTGCTGTCATAAATATAAACGCCGATCGAAGCCCAGTTGGATTTCGGCTTCTCCGGCTTTTCTTCAATGCCTAAAACTTTATCACCGTCCAATTCGGCTACGCCGAATCTTTGCGGATCACCGACCTGTTTTAAAAATATTTTCGCTCCGGATTCAAACTCCTGAATGTCTTTTATAAGATTATCTTCTAAAAGATTGTCGCCGAAAATCACCACGAAATTATCGTCAGCGACAAATTCTTCGGCCAAACCGACGGCGTAAGCCAGCCCGCCCGCGTGATCCTGAATTTTAAAAGTAAAATTGGCATTAAAATCCCGGCCCGAGCCTAAGAGCTTGGCGAAATCGCCGGCATGATCCTTACCCGGTAAAATTAAAATGTCTTTTATGCCGGCTTTTAAAAGAGTTTGAATTGGATAATAAATCATCGGCTGATTATAAACCGGCAATAAATGCTTGTTGGTAACTTTAGTATTGGGATAAAGGCGCGTTCCGCTGCCTCCGGCTAAAATAACACCCTTCATTTTTTTTGGCATAAGTATATATCAAATAAATAATTATAAAATTACTTTGGCTCTTTACTATATAAATATTCTTTTAAGGCTTCCTGATAATTCCTTAACGGCGGCAGCTTGGTATTAAGCAGCACCGCGTACTTCGGCCTCTTGGCCGGGCGAACCAGCTTATCGCCGGCTATTGGCTTGACTTCGGTTTCAATTTTAGCCAGTTTAAATAATTCCACCGCGGCTTCATACCAGGTGCAAGCTCCGCTATTGGTTAGATGATAGATGCCATAACCATAACCGCCGTCTACTAATTCGCGCGTAGCTTTAGCCAAGTCCGGCGTATAAGTAAAACAGCTGGCTTCATCATCAACTACTTCCACGCTGGCTTTATTCTTGCCCTGCTCAAGCATAATGTCAAAAAAATTTGCTTTAGCCATTTCGCTCTGTCCTCGAGGACCGAATAATTTTGAAGTTCTGACTAAATACCATTTTAAACCCTGGCCGCTTAATTCTAAAATCCTTTTTTCGCCGTGAAACTTTGACTTGCCATAGCGATTGATCGGCTTGGGCTCATCGGTTTCAACGTAGCCGCTGTCTTTTTCACCGTTAAAAACGTAGTTGGTGGAATAATGAATTAAAGTAGCGCCGATTTTTAAACAGATTTCGGCTAAAAATTTCGGCCCGTCAATATTTAACTTTTTCGCCAATTCATATTCCTCGTCGTTATCCTCACATTTGTCCACGGCGTTATAGGCCGCGGCGTTAATCACCAGTTCGGGTTTTACTTCTTCGACTTTTCTTAAAATTAACTCTCGGTCGGTTATATCAATTTCTCCCCTGTCCCAGCCTAAAACTTCGTTTCCTTCGGCGAAAACTTTCATTAATTGCCTGCCCAGACTGCCCTTAGCGCCTAAAATTAAAATTTTCATATTACCATGATTGTCATTGCGAACAACTACCACTCCACTGTCATTCCCGCGCAGGCGGGAATCCATTTCCACTAAAATTTCTGGATTCCCGCCTGCGCGGGAATGACAAACAAAATTATGCTCCTCGCAATGACATTAATAAATAATTTTCTCTAAATAGTTTTTTACTTCCAGCTGGCGTTTTAAAGGATTTTCCAATTCAATACTGATTATCTCAGCCAGATAATCTTTATATTTTTTTACATAATCCACTTCGCTTAAATCGTCGAGCCAATGAGTGCTATAATCAGTATAGCTCTTATTTAAAAAACGATCTTGATAAGTAACCGGCTTTAATTTTACTGCGGAAATATGATTAACGCCGATCTTATATTTTTTCGCCAAATCTTTAATTGTTATGAATTCTTCCGACTGCTCGCTTTTTGAAAGGGCGGCAGCTTGCCAATGGCTTAAATCTATACAGAGTCCGCCATATTTTTTTAAATCATTCTTTGTGGGTGAGCCTTCACTATTATTTTCAATATAAATATTTCTATTGTATTTTCCATAATCAATTAAGAAGGGATACGGGGTATTTTCCGGATGAATATTAAAAACTTCGGTCTTAAAACGGCTAGCTAGATAATCCAACTCGGGAATCTCCATATCATTTCTTAGATGCACGTGCGGAACGTTTTTCAAGCCGGTATTTTCCAAAAGCTTATATAATTCTTGTCTTTCCTCAAAATTCAAGCAAGTTAAAAATAAGGCAATTTCTTTTATGCCTAATTTATCAATCTCTTTAACTTTATTCCGCCATTCGCCTTTAGCAATAGTAGTTAAACCAAGCAAAATCTTTTTTACCCCGTTAGATGCTTTGTTATACATATTTTATAGCCCCGATAAATTAAGGAATCTAACGGGGTGAATAATTTTACCTCTTAAACTACCTTAAATCTACCTAAAAATCAGCGTTTTGTCAAAGGTAAAAATCTTTTATAAAATAAAATACTCCCCTATTTAGGAGAGTATCTTATGAAAAAAATTTTATTTTTTATATTGTCCGGAGTAGTAGCTGCTATAAATATCGCCTTCTTTAATCTTTCTCCACCACAGTTCATTATTCTTATACCACTCAATGGTTTTTAATAAACCCTCTTTTAAACTATACTTATGGTTCCAGCCCAATTCATTCCTTAATTTTGAACTGTCTACGCCATAGCGGAAATCATGCCCGGGGCGGTCGGTGACGAATTCAATTAAGCTCGGCGGCTGATTAAGCAGGCGCGCCAATCGGCTGGACATTTCAATATTGCTAATTTCGTTGCTACTCGTGCTTATATTATAGACTTCGCCGATTCTGCCTTCATGAAAAATCAAATCCAAAGCTTCGCAGTTATCTAAAACATAAATCCAGTCGCGGCGGTTTAACCCGTAGCCGTAGAGCGGCGCCTTCTTGCCTTCCATTAAATTAGTTATAAATAAAGGAATAAACTTTTCCGGATGCTGATAGGGACCGAAATTATTGGTCGTTCTGGTTATAATAACCGGTAATTTATAGGTTTCATAATATGATCTGACTAATAAATCGGCGCTGGCTTTTGAGGCCGCGTACGGACTGGCTGGCGTAAGCGGAGCCGTTTCCGAATAGTAACCGGTTTCAATACTGCCGTAGACTTCGTCCGTGCTGATATGCAAAAATTTCTTAATTTTAAATTTTCTGGCCGCCTCGAGAAGAGTCTGCGTGCCGAGAATGTTGGTAGATAAAAATTCCTGCGGGTTGGTAATCGATCGGTCAACATGCGATTCGGCGGCGAAATGCACAACTCCGTCAACCTTGGAAATTAAACTTTCCACTATCAGGGTATTGCGAATATCGCCATTTACAAACCAATATCTTCTCTGCTCGGGCAAAGCGCCATCCCCGTAATTTTTCTCAACTTCAGTTAAATTATCTAAATTGCCGGCATAGGTTAAACTATCCAGATTGATGATAACATCGCCAGGATATTTATTTAACCAATAGCTTATAAAATTTGACCCAATGAAACCGGCCCCGCCGGTAACTAATATTTTCATAAACCACTAAGATAACTGAATAATATTTATTCAGTTATCTTAGTCTTTTTTTAGGTTTTGTCAAGTTCGGGAGCAGTCGGCTGGAATAATATTATTGTCACAATCTTAGTCTTTTATTTTCGCCATGGTTTCTTGATATTTATGGCGAAAATCCTTTCTTACGCCGTTATAAGATTTTTTAAACAACGACACGGAAATATGGTTTATCACATAACGAAAGCCAGCGCTTATTATGCCTTCCTTTTTCAGCCTCCGCCCCGAGGACTGGACTAAAAATTTGTAATTAAACTTTACTATTCCAACCTTGCTTAAGCGCATCGCCGTATCCGTGTCATCACCGTAGAAGGTCAAGGCAACATTATAACCGCCAATTTCTTCCAGAGCTGATTTTTTTATTACCACATTCCCGCCCATAATCGCTCCGCCCTTTTTAAAAAACCTGTTATTGATGACATAAACCGGATACGCCAGATAATAATACAGCTTGGCCATTAGGGATTGTATCGAAGATATGTCGTAAAATATATACGGTCCGCTTAAGGCAACAAGCTTCGGATTATCCTTAAATTCTTTAAATACCATATTTATCCAATCTTTAGTAATCCTATTATCAGCGTCAATGTTGGCTATTAAATCCCCGGTGGCCTTGGTTAAACCTAACTGGCGGGAACGGTTAGTGCCTTTTTTCGGTTCATCAAAAACTTTTACTTGACTATAGCTTAAAGCCACTTCCCGCGTTCTATCGGCGCTGGCATTATTGATCACAATAACTTCAACTTCATGACCGCTGTTTTTCGCGGCACGAGAAATTGATTCCAAACACTTACCTATGTATTTCTCTTCGTTGTAGGCCGGTATGATGATGCTCAATTTCATAAGATTATTCGATAAAAAATTATTTTTTAATATCTTTAACTTTAGAATTTTTCATCGGCGCTCGGAGATAATCTATATTGGCCTTGAACTGGGAGCGTTCCGGCTTCTTTTCCCCGTCTATAAATGAACGCGTAACCCCCTGCGATTGCAAGACTACTTTTCTTCGACCATCGGCTTTACGCATGCCAAACCTGTTTTCAGGGAACGGCGTGAATTTATCTAAAATTCTTCCCTTTAAATCCTTAGGCGGTTCATCAATGGCTTCATACAAGCCCAGCGCCGAAGGTAATTTTATGCCACGTTGCCTAAAATCAACCAACAAGTGCTTAAAAGCTCTAAAAAATGCGTCATAAAAATAACGCTGGCTCTTTTCTCCGCCCCAGGGAAATTTAGACGGCATGCCAACCTCGCCAACCTCATAATCAACCCCCCAATCAGCCACTTCCTCCAGCATCTCACGCAAATAATCCACGTCTTTAACTAATTGCTTAAAAACACCTCTGGTCGGAGGCCATTTGAGAAACCTGGCATCATTTTCAGGATGGTCTACAGTTTCTTTTATCTCTGCCGCGATCGTTTCTAAAGGATAATGCCAAGTCCCGGGATAATAATCAATGGCGATCCTATCAAAACTATCTTTAATTTTTTTCAACTCGGGTAAAAAATCTTTGGCGTCAGCGCCGGCAAACTTGGCCAGACTATTGGCATTAACCGTGGCCATTAATTTTAAATCAGGATTGTATTCTTTAAAAACCTCTCTAGTAATCCGACAAAGTTCCGGGATATCTTCTACGGCAACCGGTGTATATATTTTGTTGTTCAACTCATTTAAAATTTGCACGGTGGTTATCGGCTGGCCACCGGCTTGTTCTAAGCCATGCTTTATTTCTTCGGCATATTTCCTAAATTCCACAAAAAATTCTTCCTTCTTCCCCCCTTTATAAAGTTTTATCGCCCACTCGGGCGGATTGGATAAAATAATAATCGGCGGTTTTAAACCGGCTTCTGCTTGAGCGCGTTTAGCATCCTTATATCTATCCATCAGTTTAGAGTCAAATTCACCGGGTTTATTTTCCAGCTTGCCCCAATGAAAATCATAACGCACTCTAGCCACGCCGTCTTTAGCTACATCCTGATAAAACTCTCTCAAACTTTCCGGATCACCCGTATCGAGATTATCCGGACTATGATCAGTAACATAAACTTCCAAAGCGAATTCTGGCTCTTTCTCTGGTTGAGTTTCGCTCTGTTCTCTTTCTGCCGGTATCAGCGGCATGCTTGGCATCGTTTCCTTCATATTTTTTTATAATCTTTTATTACTCCTTTATACAACTTTTCCCATTCTTTGGCAATATTGGGAGCGGAAAATTGCTGGACAAAATTATGAGCGCCTTGGCTTAATTTTTGGCGCAGTTCTTGATTTTCTAAAAGCAAAATAAATTTCTCGGCCATGGCCTCATAATCGCCAACTTTCACCACATAGCCATTATGTTCATTAACATATTCCGGCAAGGCCCTGGCGTCAACCACCACCGCTGGTAAGCCGCAAGCCATAGCCTGCATTAAAGTTAAACTTTGAGTATCAGAAGTTGAAGCGATAGAAAAAACTTCCGCGGCTTGATATAATCTAGCTAAGTCCGGCTGGCTTAAGGTACCGAGAAACTTCACTGCTCTGTCTAAATTTAATTCTTTAACCAATCGTCTAAGCTCGGGCTCAAACTTACCCGTACCGGCAATAGCCAAATTAATGTCTTTAACTTTCTTCTTAGCCAGAGCCACCGCCCGAATAACCACTTCAATATTCTTCTCTGATGCCAGCCGGCCGGCATAAACAATGGTATTACTTGATAAACCGAATTTTTCTTTAACCGCTAACCCGTCTGCGGACGGACAAAAAATATTAGTATCGACTGGATTGGAAATCACTTTATAAGGTCGATTAAAACCAAACTCTTTCATCTCCTTAAATACCGATTGCGACGGCGCGGTCGTGAAAGCACATTGATTATAATACCAGGTGGCGTAATTCACGCTAATTTTTTTTAAATATTTAGATTTAATTTTAATAAATTCGGAAATCGCGGTATGGTTAGTGCCTAGGAGAGGTATTTTTTTTGATCCGGCTTTTATCATAGCTTCGAGACCAGCGCCAAAGAAAAGTTGTGAATGAATAATATCCGGTTTAAATCCTTTAAAAAGACTCGGAGAAAAGAGCGGCAAAACCAGTCTGGCCTGCAGGCCGGCAAACGGCGCGGCCAGAGAGAACAGACGGTTAATATTAATTCTACTGTCTAACGCCAGCTCTTTAACCGGCAAATTTATCGCCCGATAATTCTTAGCGCTATATTTAGGCACATAAAAATTTATTTCATGACCCAGCTTTGCCAATTCGTCGGCTAACAACCTGACGGAGTCGGATATGCCGCTTAACTCCGGGTAAAAATTATCGCTAAAAATAGCTATTCTCATATTATAATTAATAATCTATTTCTTCCCGCGAAATTCTTTTGGAAATCTTAACAAACGCATAGTTAATAATAGCAAATAAAATTACAACCGCGACAATCAAATACTGCCCATAATAGAAGTATTTGGCGAACGAATCGTAAGCCCGGCCGAAAAAGTAGCCTAGTAGCGTAAAAAAAATCGCCTTGGGCAGGCTCAAAGCCAGTAAAATATAAAAAAACTTTTTAAAGCGCATTTTGGCCGCGCCGGTGACAATAAATCCGAGCACGGGAATAATCGGAGAATATTTTATTATCAACAGCGCCTTCCAGCTATGCTGATGCAACATTTTCTCAAGCTTAAGTATTCTCTCTCTGGTTAAACCGAAATAATGGCCGAATCTTTCCACCACTCGATCCCGACTGATTCGGCCGATTAGATAGAGCGCCAGGTCGACAGCCATTTCTCCAAAAAAAGCCAAGCTGAAAATAATATAAATATTAAAATAGCCTAGAGCCGCGGCAAAAGCGGCCGCGGAAATAAAAACCGGGCCGCCGATAATTATAGCGACAAAAATTAAAAAATAACCGTTAGCCAGAACCCAGGATAAAATTGTGGAAAAAGTTAATGCTGCCATCAAATAATTTTAATCTTTTTTAACACTGCTTCGGCCTGACCCGCCTTATATTCTTTCTGCGGCCATAACTTTAAACTATCATTTTCCGTTCTGGGAACAACATGAAAATGCAGGTGCGGAATAATTTGCCCGGCTACGGGGTCGTTGTTCATTTGCACATTATACCCTCTAACCGACAAATTTTTCTTTAAACTCAAACCGACTTTTTTTACGATATTAATAACCCGGCACAGCGTTTCCTCGTCCGTTTCCTCAATATTGGCATAATGCTTTTTAGAAACCACTAAAGTATGGCCCGGATTTACCGGATTAATATCTAAAAATGCCAGAGTCTCCTCATCTTCATAAACTTTATAACTCGAAATTTCACCGTTAATAATTTTACAAAAAATGCAAGGCATATTGTATTCTGTCATGCTGGAGGGAGCGCCAGCGACCGATAGCATCTCATTTTAAAGCGCCACACCACAAGATTCTATCGCTCCGCTTCGCTACGCTCCAGAATGACAATTAACCAATTTTATACGGCGACTCGGTATTGCTCTCCCACCTTACTTCGTCCACCTCGTCTTTCTTTCCCTCGCCTCTATATAATTTATCCGGCAGATTTACGCACCAGCCGTCTACCTCGCCAAGGCATTTATAAGCATGCACTACGCCGGGCGGAATAATTACCAAAAGCGGATTGTTCTCTCCGGCAGCCATTTTCATATGTTCATTTTCGGCTCCAGCCTTTCCTCGCCTATCCCAAAGATGAAGCTCAAAATTACCCGGCCCAACGAAGACGAAGCAATCGCTTTGATATTTATGCTCATGCGGACCGCGTATGACGCCCGGCTTAGTTACGCTCGTATAACCCATGGCCGGCTTAAAATTAATTTCATCGCTGCGATAAATTTCCGCCAGCCAGCCCCTGGAATCACTGTTCTTGGCTATTTTTTTTATAATTACTCCATTAATCATATTTGATTATATTATAACATTTTGATAACGAATCATGAATTATGAATCATGGGGCTTGCTAATATTATTCTCTGCATTTTCCATAATTCATGATTCATTATTCATAATTCCTTTTCTGGCTTTAGGCGTTACCCAAAAACCCATATACTTTCCTAACATCATTCTGGTCTGCGCTTCCAGCCCCGGGATAGCGCCAAAAATTATAATGCTGATAGGTAAAATCAGCCATTGCAGTACCATGATAATGCTTTTTATAAAACTGTATTGGCTGGGGCGCTTAGGCAGGAGTATGGTTGAAATAATCGCTGAAAAAATCATGCCGACCATGGCGACAATCATCAAAGTCCGAGAGACCGCCGGCAAGTTGCTTGATAAAACCGTAACATTAAAATTATTCCCGCCCAAAATCATCGGCAGCCAGCCGACGATGCCGATTATTAAAGAATTTGTCGCCCAAGAATGAAAACCGTAAAATTGAACTAAAATTTTATTTATCATCTTGCCAATCGGCAGGGTTTTTCTTTCCTTGATGGTATTAAACATTAAATACGGCAAATTTTCCACTCCCCAGCCCCAGCGTCTCTGCTGTTTGTATAGATTTTTTATGGTTTGCCAGACGGTTAAATCCATGCAAACGTCCATGGAAACCGGAAAATATAGCGGTTCAACCCGATAGTCTCCCCGATAGTAGCAATAACAATGCCAGAAAATGCGCGAATCCTCGCTCACCATATTGGTGGACCAAAAATCAATATCCAGAAGCGCCCGCCAAGTCATTGAATGCGAAGAATAGGTCGCCAACTTTTCCTGCCTGATCTGCTGCATCATCTGCCAAAAAGTATTTGAAGAAGCGGCTACTCGCGAAAAAAACGGCGCTTGCCAAATATTATTGTGATAGATGGGAATCGGCTGATAGCTTGCCCGATAAGGATTCTTAACCGTTAAAAACTTATGAGTCAAACAGAAAAAATATCCGGAGATTACCACCGTATCCATGTCAAAAACGCTGATTAAAATTTTATCGTAATTATAATTAAACTTATCAATAATTTGAATTTTCACCTGCTTCGCCGCCCAAGTTTGATTTGCCCCCTTGCCTTTTAGCTCGCCGGCAAGATTATCCGGATGAACGGTAACTAAAAAATGTTTGAATTTAAAACCAAATTCCCGCTCAATCACTCTGGCTCTGGCCTTGGCTTCGGCTCCGGCCCGCTCTTCAATGGCTAAAACCACAATCATTTTATCTGCCGGATAGCCGTCCCTTATTAATCCCTCAAAACTTGGCCTGATTACTTCCAGGCTTTCATCGTAGGTTGGAAAAATAACCAGCTGAACAACTTCCGACCAATTTAAATTACTCCCAACGTTCATCGGCAGTTTTTCGCATTTCTCGCGCCAATCAATTTTAACATTCTTCTTAATACCTATATAAGCGGCAAAAAGATGGATGCCTAAATAAATAACCAGGAGCAGCCAATAAACATCAAAACCAATAATAAAATATGCCGCCCAAACCGGCTTAAGCCAGGAAAATAAAACTAAAATAATCAGCGTAGCCCAAGAAAAACCACCTGGTAAAATTTCCAACAAACGGTAAAGCCTTCTGTCTTTTTTTATAACCAGGTCGGAGGCTTTGCTGATTTTCAGGTAATTCATAAATTAACGATTTAAGCCGCCAACCAATTTTTTATTCCATCTGTGCTTAAAAACAGAATAAATATATCTCTTCATCTGGAAATTGAATAGGCACCAAAACAACTGATGAATTTTTTTAGGCCTGGTGACATTAGTAAAAGAACCGCGCTTAATCGCGGCAAAAATACTGGCCGCGTCAAAACTATCAGCCTCGATCAAAGCATAATCAGTATTAAAATATTTTAGAAAATGAGCATCCGAGGTAGCTACCAGGGGCTTATTGAATTTATCGGTAATTTTTCGAGTCTTTCTGTTGGAATTTAATAATCGCCGGGAATAACACCAGCAGTGCTCCACGCTATCGAACAAATCTATATTTTTAACTAACTTTTTCTTGCCCATGGAGAAAAGACGAGTAGCTAGGGGGTGCGGCGCTAAAACAAAAATTTCCGGATGTTTTTCCTTGTACTCCGCTAATTTCTTAAAACTGTTTATTTTTTCAACCGCCGCGGCTTCTTGCGGATCAATGTTAAGAATAATCAAGTCATTACGCTTAATTTTTCTCATCTGAAGTTCAACGCCCAAGAGCAAGATGATTCCCTTGCCGGCGGCATATTTAACATAATCATCTTTATAGATAACTTTTTTATGGCAAGTCAAGCCTAAAAGCTTAAAACCCAATTGCTCGGCCCAATCTATAAGCTCATAGACATTATATTTTATAAGATGCCCCTCAAGTTTATCCTCAATTGTATGAATATGCAGACTGGCTTTTACTATCATAAATTAAACCAAAGTTAAATTTCCGGTAATTTAAAAACTCTGCTCGCCTCTTAATTATGCCGCCCCGCCTGTCATGTCAGATCCCATGGCTTTATTTTGCCTGACCGAGGTTTTTTCGCTGATCCCGCGTTCTTCCGGCCTGCCTGCCCGATAGTTAGACTCTGCCTCCGAATATTTATTTTGATTTGAATAATCCGGCCTCGCTAGAGAAGCGGACTGGCCTATTTTAGACAATTCTTTTTCCTTAGCTTCCAGCCGTGATTTTACCTCTTGCTTCTTTTCGTTTTTCACGGCAATCAAACAATCCTTGCAAAAAATCGGCCTTATCCCATCCGGTATAAAGGATATTCGCGTTGTCTTAGCGCAACGGCTGCAGACGGCATCGTGCTTGCTGCTTTCCGATTGAATATCGGCTTTCGATCTGGATTTATCCAGACTTTCGTTATTTATGGCAGACGCCGGATTTCTCGGAATTTCTTTTTTTCTTTCAGCCGCCGGCCTGGCTGAAGTTTCTCTGTCCCTGGCTGGTCTTTTCTCCGACTCTCTTTCTCCGCCGTCGCTTTCGTCGTTATTCGTGTGCCAGCGGATAATTTTATCTTCAACGGACGTTCTCGGCTTAGAATATCTTTCTCGCGAAACTTTTATAACTTTTTCTTTATTGTTGGTTTTCTCCGCCTCGCTAAAAGGCGGCAAACCTCTAGCCGAAAAAGGATCGGAGGAAACTCCGTCAATCATTAATTTTATGTAAAATTCATATTTAGTCAAATTTACTAAGTCTTCCTCTAAAAATACCGGGGTAAATTCTTTAACTAGCTCTTCGGCGTCAGTCGCGCCGACTCGAAAAACAATTAACGTGCCGACGTTGCCGAAAACCGCCGGCTTAACGATTTCGCCGAGCTGCTCGATATATTGATGAGCCATAACTAGATTCAGCCGATATTTTCTGGCCTCGGATAAGATATTGGCAAAACTGTCGGTCGTAAAATTTTGAAATTCATCAATATAAAGATAAAAATCTTGGCGATCTCTTTCCAATATATCAACCCGGCTCATAACCGCCAGCTGCACCTTAGTAATCATCATGGCGCCTAAGAGCGCCGAATTATCTTCGCCGATTCTGCCCTTGCTTAAATTCATAATCAAAATTTTTCCGCTATCCATGACTTCCCTTAAATCGATGGTTGATTTAACCTGGCCGACGATATTTCTGATTAAAGAGCTTGATAAAAACTGCCCGACTTTATTTTGAATCGGCGAGACCGCTTCGGAAGCGAAATTATTGGCATAGCCGGCGAATTCGTTGACCCAAAAAGATTTAACCACCGGATCCTGAATTTTTTCAATAACTTTTTTTCTAAAATTCTTATCAGAGAGCATTCTGGTAATCGCCAGGAGCGTTGAGTCAGGATAATCCAAAATCGCCAAAATGGCATTCCTTAAAATATACTCGAGCCGAGGCCCCCAGGAATCGGCCCAGAGTTTTTTAAAAACTCCGATTAAGCCGGAAGCAACCAAGTGCCTTAAGTGCGGCTCAACCTTTTCGACCACGTTAAAGGCGATCGGGTAGTCCATATCGGCCGGATTGAAATAAATTACATCATTAACCCGGTTAGCCGGTATATAATCAATAACTTTTTCGGCTAAATCGCCATGCGGATCAACCACCATCACGCCTTTTCCAGATCTAATATCGTCAATAATCATATTTTCTAAAACCGTGGACTTACCCATGCCGGTTTTTCCAACCAAGTACATATGCCGGCGGCGATCGTCGATTTTAATGCCGAACTTTCTATGTTCGTTGCGGAAGTTGGTTTCGGCGAAAACTGTAATTTGATCTGACATAATAAATGCAAATGAATTATGAATAATGAATTATGAATAATGGAATTTTACTGATTAATTTTTGCGTTTTCCATAATTCATAATTCATTATTCCTAATTCATCTATTATACCACCGGTAAATTGCTTGGCGGTTCGGCTTTAATTATAATCTGGGGTTTTATGTCGCCCCCGCCGCTATCCAGATTAAATATATCCGATCCGGAACCGCCTCCGGCCAGCTCTTCAACCGCCCGATCTCTGATTACCGGCAAACTGGACGGCGGTTCGGCTTTTCTGCCCGGCGCTTTCTGAATCGAAGGCGATTTAACCGAAGCCTCAACCGGAAAGTGCCAAATTGTGGCCAGCTCTTCGGTATTAAGTATATGCGGCATGCGCCCTCTAATATCGCTCCGATATTTATAAGCGATCATTAATTTCATTTTCCTGGCATTAAGGCGGGATTTGCCGAAAATCATATTATACTTCAGCTTGGTTATGGTGCCGTAGTCGCCAACGTCCGGTTTATATGAATTTAAATCATTAAAATTAAATTGCTTCATGTAGCCGGTAAAACCATAACTGACTTTATTTTTATTAATTACTTCTTTCCTGGCCACATAAGCATATCTGATTTTTACTTCAAAACCTAATTTACCGACCTTCTCCTGAATTTCCTCTATCTGCCTTTTCTGCTTTGGCTTTAAATTCATCATCTTAAATTGTTCCTCTTTTTTTTCCGGTTTTTTATCGTCTTCGATGTCTGACCAGAGAGGATAGATTATCTCACTTATAAAAGTCATCGATTTCACCAGGCTATCTGAAAGTTTATCAACTAAATTGTTCCTGCTGGTTTTTTCGCCGATGATCCTTTTTATTTCCTCGTCGCCTTCTTCCGCCCAGTCCTGGCCGATCGGTATTACCAGTATCTGATACCATAATTGCTCGCCCTTCTTTAAACTGCCCATTAAATCCATCAGCGCGGCCATCGGATCTTTAAACTGGGTTTCCGGCTCGCCCATAGTATGTTCAAAGTGCTCATAAGTCTTAATCGGATAAACCGAATTTTCAATCAACTTAAATTCCCCGCCGAAAACATCATATTGATCATCAGGATACTTTGTCGGAAAACCCTCGGTATAATCATTAACTTCGGTAATCTCCGCGTCAGGATATTGCGAATAAATCGCGGCGTCAACCAAATAACGGTATTTTTCCGGCGCCCAGATTAAAAATTGAATATAGCCGTCAATGCTGACGATCTCAAAGCTGAAATATAATTGCCACTCTCCCTTCCACCATTTTTCATAAAGATCCTGAGTGCTATGGGCGCCGGCCAGATAGGCAAAAATATTTTCCACGGCCCTGGGCGTTTGAGCGTTGCCTCGGGGAATATCAATCGCCAATAAAATGGTTTTTTGTTTCGCGCCAAAAGCCAGTCTTATATATCTAAGCCAGACCTGAGTGGTCCCCCAAACGAAGGCAATAGCCAGCGGAATCCAGCCTACATAGAGAAGCACATATAACAACAGCTGATCCGAGGGCAAACTTAAAAAATTTAAAATTGGCTGTAAATCTATGACTATATTCATGAGGATCTATTAATCAATTAGTTACTGCTATTTTACCATATTTCGCCAAATAAAAAAACACCCCGCAAAATGCGGGGCGTATTTTTATGAGATATCGTCAAGTTCTTAAATTTGGCTTAAATTACTTTTCGGTTAGAGCTCTATCTTTAATTGCATATTTGCCGTCTGAAGCCGGCTCAAATTTATCCCGATTCATCAAAGCCAAGTTAATCGTCGCCTTCTTAACCATTCTTTGCCCCAAAACTTTATTAATAATTTCTTCGCGGTTTAGCGGGCGATCGGCTTCTATCATGACTTTTTCAATTACTTCGGTGACCGTGCCTTTCTCATAGCCCCATTCCTTTAAGCCGTAAAGGCCGCGTCCGACTAAAATATATTTATCGTCTAAAATCAATTCATTATGAACCGTAGCCGCGTTGGCCTGCTTTTTATCAAAACCGATTTGATTGATTCTATCGGCAATCTCGGCGAAATGCATGGGCTTGCTGTTATTTTTTAGAATTAAATAAATTTTATCATTAATAGTCTTGGGCTTAATCTCGCGCGATTCATCAATGCCCCAATGGCCGAATTTATTCTGTTCAATTTTCTTAGCGGCTTGAAGAACCGAATAAAGCGCTTTGTTTTGATTAATGAAGTCGGCCGGCTCCTTGAATAAATTGCTGACTAAGACACCGGAAATATCAAGATTATTGGTTTGCTTGAATTTATCTTCGCTGGCCTTATAAGCGCTAAGCTCTTTTGATAAGTTAATCAGATCTTCGGTCATGAAGATTTTTTTAGCTTCTCTGACTTTAGCTAAAAGTTCAACAGTCAAATTTTCCAGATGCTCAAGCGACTGATATTTCAATTTTAAAGATTCTTTAAAAACTGCCGAATCATTGATTTCCTCGAATTCACTATGCAATAACCGGGAAATTAAAAAGTCAAAATGGCGCTTATGCTTTATCTCATTTTCTTCTTTTTTGCCGGCGCCAATGGAAAAGTTAACTAAATTATTAAATAAGTATTCCTTTTCCATAAATCCGCCATGTTCTTCCAGTAAATGGATAATAACATTTTTCAAACCGGACAAATAGCTATCCAAATTTTCCAGCTGTTTCAGCCGTTTGATGCTTGAAGTTTCGATTTGCCTGATCCTTTCCCTGGTTAAACTATGGATCTTGCCGATTTCCTCCAAAGTTTCCTTATCATCGCCATGCAAGCCGAAGCGCCTGACTAAAATATCGCGCTCTCTTTCGTTGAGTTCGCTGAATAAACCATTGATAATTTCAATCGCGTCAAGCATGGCCACTTCTTCGGCTTGGTGATTATTGATTATTTGGTCTAAGATGGATTTATTTTCCATAATTCGGTGAACTCATTACAAGTCTTAATATTTTATTATTCACTAAAACAAAATTTCTTTTCTACGATTCTCGCCCCGAGCTTGTCGAGGGGTAGAATTTCTATAAATTGCCGGGGGAAAATTATATTAAACAAGATAAATTAACTTCTGTCTATATTTAATTAATATTGCTTTACGCGGTCAATTTTTACTCTGATTTATTTTATGAAAACATATTAACATATTTTTTTTTATAAGTCAAGGGGTATTATAATAATATCTATAATTAGCCATATATATTAAACAATCTTAATTTCTAAATAAATTTGCAGCCATAAAAAATCTTAAAATAATTATCTAATATTAACACTAATTTTTATATAGGTTGACATTTATACTGACTTATGATACGGTATTTTATCGTTCATTAAAAAATTTATGTCTGTGAAACTGCCACTAGACGACTATAAGTAGCCGCCTGATTGCAGTTTCGCAGTATAAACAAACCAAAAACAAAAAACAAGTAAAACTATGAGAAAATCATTCCTTTGGCTCTTCGGCTGCATCGCTGGGCTTATCCTCGCAATCGTGCTGTCGTTCAAAGCCAGCACCATCAAAATCGTGCCGGTGCAAATTACCAACTCGCAAACCGAGACATCGGTAACTCTGGCGCCTGTCGCGCCGGAGTCCAATCGGGTGACGGTTAACTTCAGCGGTGTCCAACCGGTCATCAAGTAATGTCGGTCAACAAAAACAAAAAAACAGCAGAAACAAAATGAAAAAAACAATGTCGGTAATAGCACTGGCGCTTCTCGCAGCCAGTGTAATGTTCGCTCAAGACCTTCCACCCGTCTCCGGTGGCGACAATTCAGGCGGAGGCGGATCGGGCGGTGGCGGTGGAAGCTCTGTGCCGCCAACCTTCACGGGGCCTGACAAGGTGCCGTTGGCTTCGCCAAAGGTGCTACAGGCCTACGCCCTGACCCTGGTCGGAACGATAGGAGTGCAAGTGTACGGAAATTCGGTCTCCGGCGACAGTTATCGCTGGGTGGACTACCCGTACGAGGATGCCGACCCCGATCGCATGGCCAGCATAGCCAGTTCGATCGAGCTGAAATTCAGCGCAACCACGGATGATCAACTGACTTCATGGGTGTCGTATAACAGTCGAATGTTCACCCTGACAGACCCGGATGAAAATGAAGTCACAACCGCATTTGGCTTGTTCAACGGAGGCAAAAACTTCAAGCTTGAATACTTCAAAGATGCGTGGCGGGTGCCTACCAACGCCTACGCTGTTGAACTTGAGGTTGGCCAAGTTCCTTGGGTAGTCCCTGGGATGAGAAATGCCTACATCACGACTCGAGATGAAAAAGGCAACTACACCGGATACTACGATTTCCGGCAACAGCAGGGCGACTACTGGCTGGATCGCGGGGTTATATTCCTTACCGAGCAACTGACCTCTCGCCGCGGAGACCTAACCACGATTTTGGAAAACGGTTCCAAGGTCGTCTATGACATCACAAGCGGTTGGCGAAAATACTCGCCGACGATCAAGGGTAGCGGCTTCAAGCCGACGATCAAAGGGATTCGGACCGTGCCTGACAATACGATTGATATTGTTTATCGGGAAACAGACGAAATCGTCAGAGTCGCCTACACTGGGGATTATCACGGCTCAAACACGTTTCAAAATGTGTTTGTGGAATTCCCTGGAGAACTGAAGCGGTATCCGGCCAAAGTTTTTGTCATCGACACGAGACTCTTGGCGTTAAACCCTGACGCCGAATGGCTGGAATTCAATCCGTATGTTGAGCCGGTATGGTTCAGGATGAAAGTCGGCCAAGCCGTGCTCATCCGCTTCGAGTACCAAATCGATCCGGAGCCGCTGGACAATGGTGGCGGCGGTAAGGGCGCCAAAGTCGCGCCAGTCAAGCTTGAGGAGTAACCCCAAGCAAATTTTGCACCTTCAAAAACAACAGCGCCAGCTTCACCTCGAAGCCGGCGCTCTTTTTTTACTTAAAATTTTCCTTCTGTCATTGCGAGAAGTAAAATTCATTCGTCATTCTGGAGGGAGCGTCAGCGACCGATAGAATCTCATAATATAACATGAGATGCTATCGCTCCACTTCGTTCCGCTCCAGCATGACAAAAAAAGTCGCTCGCAATGACAATCATTATATTTAATCTCCAAAATACTCCACCTCTTCTTCTAAATTTATTTTGTATTTATTCTTAACTTTTTTCTTAACTAAATTTATCAAGCTTAAAACATCTCTAACGCTGGCTCGACCGGTATTAATTATAAAATTAGCATGCTGGTCGCTGATTTTTGCCTCTCCCCTAGTCCGGCCTTTAAGGCCGAGCTGATCAATTAAATAAGCCGCCCCGATTTTACCGCCCCTGAATAAGCCTTTTTTTTCTAAATCCAGAGCCAGCTCACGGTTTTCTTTCAATATTTTTTTATATTCCAAGTTTTTAAAAATACAGCCGGCGCTCGGTTCTTTAGGGTTGGTTCGCGCCCGATTGGTTATATTCACTTTGGCTAAATTCTTAATTTCTGTTGCCTCGCCCGGGGTTAATTTTAAATTAACGCTAACAATCAGCAGATTTCTATTTTCCTTAAAAATGGAATGACGATAGCTAAAACCGCAGGCCTGATTATTTAATTTCACCAGTTCACCTTTAGCTTGATCATAAGCCTCGGCTTCGGCTACCTGCCCGGAAATATCACTGCCATAAGCCCCGGCATTGCCCCTAACCGCGCCGCCCAGGCTGCCGGGTATGCCGGCCGCCCACTCCAAGCCGATTAAACCCAAGCCATAAGTAACTTCGGCAAGTTTAGCTAAACCAATGCCGGCCCAAGCCGATATAATATTTTCGTTAACAGTATAATCTTCACCGGAAATCTTTATTACCAAGCCTTTTATTTTTTTCTTAATAATTAAAACATTGCTGCCGCCGGCTAAAAATAATAACGGCAATTTTTTATTTTTTGCCCAATTTATCGCCTCGATCAGTTCTTTTCTATTTTTTACCGCCACAAAAAACTCCGCTCGACCGCCGATTTTAAAAGTCGTCAAAGACGTTAAATTGTAATTTTTTTTAATAATTTTTTCTATGGGCATATTAATTAAGCTGTCATTGCGAGCCGCCCTTGTAATCAAGGCGGCGAAAAAATTGTCATTGCGGGCTTGACCCGCAATCCAGGTTTCAATTTCACAAATGACTTATATAATTATTAACCTTATAAACAAAACTATTTAGTTTTAAATCTGGATTCCGGCCTGCCTACCGGACAGGCAGGCTCGGAGGCCGGAATGACAATAAGATCGGTTGCCTCAATGACAAAAAACTACGGCAATAAAATTGAAATAACCGATAAAGAGGCTAAATCAATCTGCGGCTCGATCGTGGCGCTTTGCCAAACCTCATTATTTTCTTTTATAACTTTCGTCACCCGGCCGATAACTAAGCCGCGCGGTATGTTCTGCTCCAGCCCGGAAGTCGCCACTAAGTCGCCGGCCTTAATATTTTCGGTTTGGGGTATAAATTCCATTTTAATGGTTAGCCCCAACTCGCCGGCGGCTATGCCGGAGGTTTTTTCCTCGCCTAAGATAGCGGCCGCTAATTTGCAATTTTTATTGGTTACTAAATATATTTCAGAAAGATTATCTTTAACATTAACGATTTTACCGATAATAACGCCTTGGCTCGTCTCGCCCGAGCTTACGAAGCTGACTACCGCTAGACCGGCGAACAGGCCGTCTCTTAAGCCCTTATCAATTAATACCGACCGGCTGTCTGCCGGCTCGCCTTCGAGTTCGCCTCGAGAAATTATATTAGCCATTAAGTAACGCTTGCCGCTTTTTTCCAAAAAGTTTAATTGTTTCCTTAAGGCCAAGTTTTCTTCTTTTAAAAATTTCAACTCAACATTCTCGGCCGTTAAGCGATTTATCATAACGCCCGCTTCCTTTAACTTAGCCGCTAAATCAACCTTGGCGGTTTGATCAGAATAGGTCCGATTTAAGCCCGAACTCAAAGAATAAAATATTTTAAATACGGGATTGAGTCTCTTGGCTAAAAATGATTCCACCGGATTTAACAACTTAGCATAATGCAAAACCAACAGCAGCACAAGAGCTACTACAATATATACATATTTTTTCAAATTTATTCTCAACATACTATCTAATTTAATTGCCACATACCTAATTTTCAATTTACTAATTTTCAATTTTCAAACAATGCTCTAATTTTTAATGATCAATTATCTCTACTTCGCCAAGCCTACGGAGGATAAGCAATTTTAAAATTTAATCATTGAAAATTCATTGAAAATTGATAATTGAAAATTAAAAATTATTTTTAATATTCTTCCGTCGCCGGCGATAAAACTTTGGCTAAGAGCTCCGGATCCGAGAGCAAGATACCGGTGCCTCGAACCACGCAGGTTAGAGGATCTTCGGCCACTCTGACCGGAATTTTCGTGGCTTGGGCGATTTCTTTATCCAGTCCGCGAAGCAAGGCGCCGCCGCCGGTTAAGACTATGCCGTGCTCGTAAATATCGGAAACCAATTCCGGCGGCGTGGTCTCTAAAGTTATTTTAATGTTTTCTATAATCTGACGAATAATCCTCTGCATGGCTTCCCTGACCTGACTGTCGGTAATAATCACTTCCTTAGGCAGGCCGTTAATTAAATCTCGGCCTCTTAAGGGCATTTCTATCGACTCTTTTAAGGGCGCGGCCGAACCGATTTTAATTTTAATATTTTCCGCCACCTGCTCGCCGATTAAAATATTAAATTCTTCGCGCACATACTGAATAATGTCATTATCCAGGGCGTTACCGGCCAACCGTAAAGTTTTCCAGGTAACGACTCCGCCCAAAGAAATAACTGCTATCTCGGTCGTACCGCCTCCTATATCAACTACCATAGTGGCTTGGGGTCCGACAACATCTAAACGCGTACCGATAGCCGCGGCCATGGATTGCTCAATTAAAAATACCTCGCGCGCTCCGGCTGATTTAGCCGCGTCTTCAACCGCTTTCTTTTCCACTTCGGTGATATCCAGCGGGATGCCGATAATTACCCGGGGCCTCGGCACTAAAGTAAAATATTCGCTATGCACTTTATCAATGAAATATTTAAGCATTTTTTCCGTCACTTCAAAATCGGAAATTACGCCGTCGACTAAGGGCTTAATGGCTTGAATATGAGGCGGAGTTTTCCCTAACATCTTCTTCGCTTCATGGCCCACGCATAAAATTTCATCGGTGCGCAAATTAACCGCTACCACCGATGGTTCGTTAATAACAATCCCCTTTTCCGGGGTATAAACTAGGGTATTGGTCGTTCCCAAATCTATGCCCAAGTCTTTAGAAAATCTGCCAAAAAATTTATTTAACATTATATTTATTATGTCATTGCGGGCTATTATTCTTTCTGTCATTCTGGAGGGAGCGCCAGCGACCGATAGAATCTCGCTGTAAACACTCTAACCATGAGATGCTATCGCTTCACTTCGTTTCGCTCCAGCATGACAAGAAATTAGTCGCTCGCAATGACAATAAAAGCATTCTTTATTCTTTCAGTTTACTCTAAAATCACCCAATCTGTCAAAAAAACGGCTGCTCCTTAAAAGCAACCGTTTTTCTGATATTTAAGCAGATTTTAAATTATTTTTTCCATTTCTCCCAGGTTACCAATAACGGCGGAGCGACGAAGATCGAAGAATATGTACCGAAAAAAATACCAACCGCTAAGGCCAGGGCAAAAGTCCTGATACTTGAACCGCCGAAAATAATAATTGAAGTTAAAACCAGAAGCGTCGTCATACTAGTATTAACCGAACGCACCAAGGTTTGATTTAAACTCATATTAACCGTGCCTTCAAAGTCCAAATCGCTCTTCGGTAAATTTTCTCGAATCCGGTCAAACACCACGATGCTATCATGAACTGAATAACCGATAACGGTTAAAACCGCGGCCACAAAAGCTATGTTTATTTCCACATCGTAAAAATGACCTAGAATGGCGAACACGCCCATAGTAATCACCGCGTCATGAAACATGGCGATAATCGCCGCTAAACCATATTTCCAGGAAGCCACCGGGCGCGAAACTTTCCTAAAGGCGTAAGTTATATAGAGAGACATGGCGATTAGCGCAAAAAATAAAGCCCAAAGCGATTTAGCTTTTAATTCGGCGCCAATAGAAGGTCCGACTGATTCAAAGCGCAACTCTTCAATTGCATTATTTTTATCTGCAATCTTCGCCGCATCGGTTAATTTAGTTAAAATCGCCTGGTGAGTTTCTTCCGCCGTTTCCTGAAATCTTAAAAGCATGTCAATCTCGCCTACCGGTTGAATAATTAAACTACCTAATTTAAGGTCGGCTAGATCGGCTTCGGTTTGACTGACGGTCGGCCTTTGGCCAGCGAATCTTACTTCCAGTAAACTGCCGCCGGTAAAGTCAATACCGTATTTAAAACCCCAGACTAAGAGCGCGGCTAAAAAAACCACGAACAAAGCGCCGGAAATCGACAGCCAAATTTTTCTTTTTTGAATTATTTTGAAGTTAGTCATAATTTTCTCTTTGTCATTCCCGCGCAGGCGGGAATCCAGGGGTTAGCAGTAAAAATATACTGCTTTCTCTAAACCCTACACAATATAAAAATTTTAAATTAGCGCACGCTCAGTAAAAATATTCCTACTTCTCCCTCCTGGATTCCCGACAGCCTTCGGCTTCGGGAATGACAGACTAAAAAAAGACCGCTTCGCTTCATTCCTCGCAATGACAAATTATCTTAATTTGCAATTTATAAAACTTTAAAAAATTATTCAACAGGTAACTCTTTTACATTGTGATTTGGGCAATTGAAACGGATTGTGTCAACTATCATAACCTTTCCGTCCTCAATACCACCAACATCTGGTAAGTTGCCCAACTCCTGTTCTATATCTTTTTGCGTCAAATCACCATTTTTCAATTTTTCTAAAAGTCGATTTTTCGCCTGTTCTGCCACGCTCAACATTGCTGAAAGGCTAAGTTTTAATGCCATTGGAGGGAGTTTCTCTAAGATGCTATCTATGATGGGTGTGACTGAAGCAACCTGCTCTCCTCCTTCGTGTCCCATATTTTTCATATGATTTTTGATTAAAATAAATTATTATTTATTCTCCCTCGCCTTCACCGACGTAATTAGGCCATGGCGTTTTTCCAACCAGGCCGGCGGAATCAGACTCAAGAAATTTCTGGTGATAAAGATCGCGGTAAACATGGAAATTATAACGCCCAAGCCTAAAGTTACCGCGAACCCCTTAACCGCGCTGGTAGTGAACATGATTAAAATTAGACAAATTATCAGAGTATTAAAATTACTATCCCTGATCGACGGCCAGGCGCGTTTAAAGGCTTCGTTTAAGGCCACGGACAATGGCTTGCCGGCTAAAATTTCTTCTCGTAGTCTCGCAAAAATTAAAATATTAGCGTCCACAGCCATGCCGACCGAGACGATCGCTCCGGCTAGTCCGGCCAAAGTAAGAGTTACCGGCGCCAAACCGCCGATGAAATACAAAATAATATAGCTCAAGAATGCCAATAAGATAAACCAACTATTAACCGTAATACCGATGATTAAGAAAATGCCGACTAAGACCAGCGCTGCCATGGAAAAACCGATTTTAAATAAAGTAAATACCAATAAGCTATAAACTACCAGAGCCAAAACCGCCATTAATCCCGGTAATCTATAGAAGACAATCATGAATAAAGCGATTATTACAAAAGCGATTAAACCGGCGCGCAGGCTATCATCAACAGATTTTTGCCCTAGGCTTGGGCCAACGGTTTGCTGATTAACTAAGTTAATCGGTACGGGCAAAGCGCCGGCGTTTAGCCGTTGCGCGAGAAGCTTAGCTTCGGTAATGTTAAATTTTCCGGAAATTACCGCTTTACCGCCGCTAATTTTTTCATTAACATTCGGTATGCTGATGGCGTAGCCGTCTAAATAAATCGCCACCGGTTTATTAATATTGCGAGCCGTTATGGTTTCAAAAAATTTCGCGCCTTCATCGTCAAAAGCCAGAGAGACTTCGGGGGAACCATCTTGAGGATTAAACTCCACCGATGAGGTCTTTAAATTTCGACCGGTCAATTCAGTATTCTTCCATTCGCTTTGCACGCCGATAATATCCTGCTCGATTTTAGTCTTTATGAAAATATGGCTTAAATTAAATTCTTGAATTTTTCTTTCTTCCTGTTTATAAATTAAGTGCCAGCCGAATTCGGTTTCAACCGGGCCGGAAATCGTACCCACCGCCTGTTTAAAGACTTCGTCTTCAAACGGCTTGACCATAGCGCCCAAACTGAACCAACCCAACTCGCCGCCCGAGTCTCGCGCGCCAGGTTCGGTGGAATTCTGCTTAATTAAATCTTTAAAATTTGCCGGCGTAGCCTCTAGTTTTAATTTATTGACTTTTGCCAAAGCTTCTTCTTTAGTAAAACCGCTTTCGCAACCGGTATTATCTTTAAAACAAATCAGAAGATGCGAAGCCTTTACTTCTTTTTCCGGCTGATTATTGAAAGGATTAATTTTTTCTCTCTTGCCTTCGACTTTAATAATTTCAAAACCGCCGTTAATACGCCCTAAATCGGCGCTCGATTTTCCTACGGCAATATTTTTCGCTAAATTATATATTCCCGGGTTATCTTTTTCCGTAATCCAACCCAGACTTCCGCCGTTAGCTTTAGTTTTTTCATCTTCGCTATAAGCCGCAGCCAGGGCCTTAAAATCTCCGCCGGATATAACTTTGCCTAAAACCTCGGTAGCGCGCGCTTCAGCCGCCTTATTATAATCATTCAACTCTTTAGTTTCCGCGTCAGTCATTTTCCTAATTTCTTTATTTTCTTCCTTAAATTCCAAGAGCGGAGTTTCGCCGATATTTTTAATCGCCTGCTTAATATCTTTAATACCGGCCAGTTCAACGATTATCCGGTAATCGCCGCCGGAAGTTCGGTTAATTTGCACATTAGGCTCGCTGACGCCAAAAATGTTTATTCTTCTTTCAATTACATCGCGAACGCCTTCAACCGCATTACCTTTATCGGCGGTTGCGATAGCGCTAACATCAGCCTGATAAGTTAATTGCGTACCGCCCTGAAGATCAAGCCCCAACCTAAAAGGCATTTCTTTAACTTTAGGGAAAGGCGCTTTAAATTTATCGACCGCTCGATTGTAATAAGATCCGAAATCAACCAGCGACGTCGCTAAAACCAGTAAAATAATACCAACAAAGGTCCACCAAATCTTTCCACGGCTGGTGGGTTTTAATAATTTCTGTAAAATGTTGTCAGACATAAATTAATAACACCCCATCAGGGTGTAATATTTAAATGAAGTTGTAACTCTTTCTAATATTTTAAACTACTTTTCAGATAAAATCAAGTTCACCCCGTGAAATAATTTTGCTTATGCAAAATTAGCACCAAGCGCTATTTCATGGGGTAAAAATAAATGGCTAAGATTAAAAGAATTATTTACCATTTTCCAGATAAACCGCGGTGTTATTCTCTAGCGCGGCCAAGCATTGGGGCAATCTCCGTTTTAATTTATCATTCAATAGGGGCAACGCGTCATCAATTTTAATAAATCTATATTCAACAATTTCTTGGCCGTCCACTTTTATGTTTTTCATCTCGCTAGCGCTTAATTTCCCGCCAAAAAAGACAAACTGTAAATTTTCATTTTTTTCTTCTCTGGCTGGCGCATAATCAACACCCAAAAACTTTACATCAGCCAAACTAAGGCCAGTTTCCTCTTTAACTTCTCTAAGACAGGCGATTTTCGGCGATTCGTCTTTTTCAACCACTCCGCCGGGCAATGTCCAATGATCTTTATAACTCGCTTTAACAAATAAAATCTCACCGGTGTCGTTCATAATTATCGCGCCGGCGCCCATTCTTTTCTTCGGCAGATTTTTATAATAATCATTAGCCATATAATTTTCTCTTCGTCTCAAGCCACTCATTGAATGCCTTATAAAATTTTCCGTTTATTTTAAGATCGGCGATAATCGCTTGCGGTGTTGAGATATGTTTAATATAGCTTAAACTTTCTTCCGGTGATAGAAATTTTATGCATTTAACTGCTATTTCAGTATCCGACTTTCCATCCCATTTATTAATCTTAAATGTACCATCCAATTTTTTATCCCAGGTAGCGTCAACGATTTTCCATTCTCCGTCAACGTTAATTTCAATATAAGTGTGAGAGGATTCGTCATCATGCGACACGCCTTGAATTTCCTTTGGCAAATTGAGATCGCTCCATCTGAATGTGCATAAGCGATATATTACGTCATATCCTCCCCGCTTTAATATCTTAAATAACTTTTCTGCTTTTCCAGTGCAACACTCATCCGGCTCTTCTAAAGAAAGAGGGATTCTGTACGGAATATCTCTAACTTTTTCGAATTCTTTAATGATACTCATATTTCTACCGATCCCTCCTGGATTCCCGCCTTCGCGGGAATGACAATAAAAGTAGTTATTTTCTTACTTTATGCCCCATGGCACTTCTTATATTTTTTGCCAGACCCGCACGGGCAGGGATCATTCCGCCCAATTTTCTGGCCTTCGGCATCTTTGGCTTTTTCATGAACTAAATCTACCGGTTGATTTTTTTTATTTTCACTACTCTTAAAAGCGGAAAATGATTCTGTGCTCTTATCCATAGTCTTGGCCGGGGCGATGTAATTCTGCGGCCGCGTCTTCAATGTTGGCATGGCGAAATTACCGAAGTCCGCCACTTTAAAAATGGAATAAGCCACTTGCTTTTGAATTAAATTATTTAATTCATTATATAAAATATAAGCTTCTTTTTTGTATTCTATGAGCGGATCTCTCTGGCCATAGCCGCGGAGCCCGATGCCGGCGCGCATATGATCCATGGCTTCCAAGTGCTCCATCCACAGCATGTCAAATGACCTTATAAGAACCGCTTTTTCAACTTGGCGCCAATCGATTCCGGCCTCTCCGGCCAGTTTAATAATTTTTTCATAGTTGGTTTTTACCAAAGCCATGAGGTGGTCGCAAATTTTCGTCCTAACTCTTACTTTTTCCAGCTTATCGCCGTCGCCGGCCAATCCCGTAAGCTCATCTTTTAATTTCGCTTCCACCGGCAAAATGGTTGACATAACCTGATAAATTTCTTTAATATTCCAATCCGCGCTTGCATCGGCGGCCGTATGAAAAATTACCGCCTGCTCGATTTCGTTTTCAATCATTTCTAAAATTATTTCTGTCATCCTGGAGGGAGCGGAGCGACCGATAGGATCTCCCTGTTTTGCCTCTGAACTATGGGATTCTATCGCCTTCGGCTCCAGAATGACATTACCACTTTCCGCCAACTCCAATATCTCTCGCCTCTTCCGATAGGTTGTCTCGCGATGCTTATTTATTACATCATCATATTCAACCAAGTGTTTTCTAGTATCAAAATTATTGCCTTCAACTTTTTTCTGCGCCGATTCGATGGAACGAGAAACCATGCCATTCTCTATTGGCAGGTCTTCCGGCACTCTTAAGGTGGTCATTAAGTTCTTCATCCGGTCGCCGCCAAAAATTCTCATCAAATCATCTTCCATGGAAACATAGAATTGGCTTGATCCCGGATCGCCCTGGCGGCCGGCGCGGCCTCGAAGCTGATTATCAATGCGCCTGGCCTCGTGCCTTTCCGTGCCAATAATATGCAAACCGCCAGAGGCCAGCACTTTTTTATATTCTTCTTGCCAGATTTTATATTCCGGGTTTTCCTCTTTTCCGTCTTCCATCAATTTGCTTGGCGGTACTCCGCCGAGCATAATATCCACACCTCTTCCGGCCATATTGGTGGCGATAGTCACGGCGCCCAAACGCCCGGCCTGAGAAATAATTTTGGCTTCCTTTTCATGGTGTTTGGCATTTAAAACCTGCGGTATAATCCCTTCTCGTTCGAGCATCTCGCCCAAGACTTCATTTCTTTCAATGGAGATGGTGCCGACTAAGATCGGCTGGCCGGTAGCGTGCCGGCGCTTCACTTCTTCAATCACGGCTTTAAACTTTCCATTTTCGGTCCGATAAATTAAATCATTAAGATCTTTTCTAACCATCGTCCGATTAGTCGGTATCACCACGGTTTCCAGTTTATAAATTTTGGAAAATTCCTCGGCTTCGGTTATGGCCGTGCCGGTCATGCCCGAAAGTTTCTTATACATTCTGAAATAATTTTGAAAAGTCACGGTGGCTAAGGTCTGTGATTCGCGTTGAACTTTAACTTTTTCCTTAGCTTCAATCGCCTGGTGCAAACCCTCGCTATAGCGCCGGCCATGCATTAAGCGGCCGGTAAATTCATCAACAATAATTACTTCGTTATCTTTCACCACGTAGTCCCGATCGCGCTTAAATAAAACTCGCGCTTTTAGAGCTTGCTCAATATGGTGCACTTCGGAAATTCCGCCCGAGGTATAAATATTATCCACGCCCATTAATTTTTCCATTTTAGCGATACCGGCTTCGGATAAAGTGGCGGCGCGCATTTTTTCATCAACATTATAATCGCCCTGCCCTGAGTCATCCGAAGGGTCATTTTCGGTTAAACGTTCAACCAAGTCGGAAAATTTAAAATATTTATCCGTCGATTCTTCGGCTGGAGAACTGATTATAAGCGGCGTTCTGGCTTCATCAATTAAAATTGAATCGACTTCATCGACGATAGCGTAATATAAATCCCTTTGCGCCATTGAATTTAAATCCGGCACCATGTTATCCCTTAAATAATCAAAGCCGAATTCATTATTCGTGCCATAAAGAATATCGCAAGCATAGGCCTCTTTACGTGGCACTTCAACTAATTTGCCTTCGTTTTGGTCATTGAAAATTTGATCATTGGGATTTGTTTGAAAATTGTCTGGCTTCGCCAGATCTGGCGTAGCCAGAGAAATTGGAAATTGAAAATTTTTTCCCGAATTATAAATATAGGCTTTTTCATGTGTTATACATCCCACGCTCAATCCAAGAAAACTGTAAATCTTCCCCATCCATTCGGCGTCGCGCTTGGCCAGGTAATCGTTAACCGTAATTACATGCACGCCCTTTTTAGGCAGAGCGTTTAAATAAGCGGGCAAAGTAGCCACTAAAGTTTTACCTTCGCCGGTTCTCATTTCCGAAATTTGCCCGCGATGCAGCGCCAGGCCTCCGAGCAACTGCGCGTCATAATGCCTCTGGCCTAGGGTTCGCTTGGCCGCTTCTCTAACCACGGCGAAAGCTTCCGGCAGAATTTCTTCCAGCCTTTTTTCTATGTCATCCTGGAGCGAAGCGTCAGCGGAGCGATAGGATCTCATTTTTTCATTACCCGCGCTGAGCAAAACCGAAGCGTCAGTCTCCACCTCCAATCTTTTTCTAAACTCGGCCGTCATATTCCGCAACTCATCATCGCTCATCACTTCAAACTTTTTTTCCAAAGCATTAATCTCCGCCACAATCGGCCTTAAGCCTTTTATGATCTTTTCATTCGGATCACCAAAAATTTTATCGATTAAACTCATAAATTATTTATTGTCATTGCGGGTAATTAAATAAAGCAATCTTCCCCATTCTGTCATTCCCGCGCAGGCGGGAATCTAGAAAACGTATTTATACCTCGCACCCCTAGATTCCCGCTTTCGCGGGAATGACAAAATAAACGAGGTTGTTACTACTACACTAATTACAATGACATAACAATATAATACTATAAAAACACACGCTATAGCGTGTTAAATGATTATATAATTAATCAACCGTAAAGGCAACTTGACAAAGATAATATTATATGATATAAAAAATTTGCTCTAAAAATGTCCTTTTGAAACAAACAAACCTCAACAAAAATAAAACATGAAAATTAAAACCATACTAAAAAGCCCAGTATTCACTCTATTCGCGGGTCTATTTATTCTACTCGCATGGCAAGTTTTTAGCAGCAGGTGGGAAATCATGCTAGCGGGTTCAATATTTACCGTGATTGTAATGTTTCTGTTAATAGCTTCGCTAATTAACAACGAGAGTAGCGGTAGTTAAAACCGCCCCATGCTCTCACGCCCCAATCGGAAATTTTCCGAGCGGGGCTCTTTTTTATATCATGACCCCCTGCTTTTTTAGCGCTTTAACCCAAAAAAACAACTTCATAGATTTGAAATTATTTTTTGCGTATGAATTAAACGGTTTTTTCTTTCAACCCTCGTTCAACCAACGCCCGACTGATTTCCGGCTGCGGCGGCAATTTTTCCAGTTCATTTATATGCAGATAATCGTGCCGATCCGCTCTTAATTCCAAATCCACAATCCGCCTGTCGGCCCAGCCAAACATTTCCGTCTTCGTCGGTCGTAATTTTATTTCTCTTTCAAGATTACCTAATCTTCCTTCAACTTTATCAAATCTCCCCCCCACTTTATCAAATTCGCCCTTAATAATTCCGGCTAATTCATCAATTGTTATATTGTCTGCCATATTTTTTAAATTATTTTTATGCTTTATGTCTCTATTATACTTCACTAAATAAAATTTGGTCAAGCAAATATGTGGCTTAAAAAAATTCTGTCTTATTTTATACCATCGCTCCCAATTTTTCCTTCTTTTTCTTCCGGCCGATTTTCTTGTCCTTATATTTTTTTATAACCAATTCCAAATGATCCTTAACTTTATCAATCGCTTTAAATAAATCTTTTTCGGTTTTCTCCACTCGGAGTAAATCTCCGGCCACGGTTAAATTCACTTCAGCGCGGTAAATTTCTCCCTTTAGATGATGGTTGGTGGTTTTTTCAAGTTCCACTCGCGCGCTAATAACTTTCAGCTTGCCAAAATACTTTTCCAGCATGTCCATTTTTTCCTGCGCGTAGTCTTTTATTTTAGGCGTTAACTCCAAGTTAGTTGCTTTGATGTTTAAATTCATATTATTTTATGTCATTGCGAGCCGCCCTCTTTTTTGTCATTCCGGCCTTTAAGCCGAAGGCTCGCCCCGTTAAATCCCTACGGGACGCAAAGCGTATTTAACGGGGCGAGCCGGAATCCAGGTTTTGGCGCTAAGAACAAATTTCTGGATTGTCGTGGCTTCGCCAGATCTCGCGTAGCGATGACGAGGTCAAGCCCGCAATGACAAACAAAAATTAAACTCCTCGCAATGACGTTAGGTTATTAAAATATCTTATTCCAAATATTGCTAAAAAATCCGCCAAATTTTGACACATCCCTAAGCGTCACCACTAAAACCAAAATCATAAGCAATATAAAACCGATATTATGTATGGCATTTTCCACTTCTCTCTTAACCGGCCCTCGCTTAATTTTTTCAATAATCAAGAATAAAAATCTTCCTCCGTCCAAGGCGGGAAAAGGAAAAAAATTAATCACGGCCAGATTGATGGATAAAAGCGCCGTGAATTGCATGAGATAAACGAAGCCCATCCGCGCTACCTGCCCGGTGATAGTGGCAATACCAACTGGGCCGGCCAAATCAGCGGTCACGCCCTGGCCGAAAATCAAGCCCTTGATTAATTCATAAAATGCTACAATAATCGCCCAAATTAATATAAAGGTGGTTTTAAAACCTTCCCAAATCGCTAAGTACCAAGGATAGCGGACGATACCGGTTTCGCTGATGGCCACGCCGACTCCGCCCTTGCCGATTTCCGGCATTAAAACGGGCGTGATGGTTTTATCAATCAGCTCTTGCCCGCGCTTGATTTTATAAACCAAGCCTTGCCCGGTCTTAGAATCCACATAATTTTGTAATTCCGCGAAACTTGAAAATTTATTATTATCAATGCTAAAAATCGTATCCCCAATTTTTAAATCGGCCTTTTCCGCCGGCGAGCTCTTTATAACCTGAACGATTTGAATTTTCCGATCGCTGACTAAAGCGCGGGCGTCTAAACCGTTATCCAGGCTCTGCGGCAAGCCGACCATGAAACCAGCGATTATTAAAATCATGGCCAAAACAATATTCATAATTACGCCAGCGGAGAGCATCACGCCTCTTTGCCAAACCGGACGCGAAGCAAAACTATCCTTTTCCTCGACCAGCCCTGAGCTTGCCGAAGGGCCGTTCTCGCCCTTAATTTTAACGAAACCGCCTAAAGGCAGCCAATTTAGAGAATAAACCGTGCCCGGGCAATCGGTTACTTCCTTGCCGCCAAAAATCTTCTTCCATTGGCCCTGGTCATTTTTATAAAAACCGAAAGCCCGAGGCGGAAAGCCCAGTCCAAACTCTTCGGCCTTAACGCCGAATTTCCTGGCCGTCATAAAATGCCCCCACTCATGCGCGAGCACTAAAACCGACAGAACCGCGAGAAAAATAATTATAGTTAAAAGCATAAATTTTTGTTTGTCATTCCCGCGCAGGCGGGAATCCAGGGGTGAGCAGTAAAAATGCATTCCACCACCCTAAACTCTATATGATATTAATATTTTATAAAAGCGTGCGAACATTAATAATGGTCCTGCTACTCCCTCCTGGATTCTCATGGCTTCGCCAGATCTCGCGTAGCGATGACCGATAGCCTTCGGCTTCGGGAATGACAAGAAGAATTAGGGGTTCTCGCAATGACAGTTCGGCCTAAATAGTCATTATCTCTTCGCCTTTTTTATCCTTAATTTTTTTGATTTCATCGTTCCTGGACGCGATTTCTTCGTCCAGCTCTTTAAGATAGCGAAATTTATCATCTTCATTTACGGCCTTGCTCTTAAACGCCGCCTCAATCAATTCTTTAATTTCATCCCTGGTTTTTCTTAAAGAGATTCTGGCGGTTTCCATTTTTTCGTTTAATTTCTTAACCAGCTCATTGCGATTTTCTTCGGTTAACTGCGGTATCACCAGCCTGATTTTATCTCCCTCATTAACCGGATTGATGCCTAAGTCGGCGGCCACAATGGCTTTCTCGATATCTTTAGAGATACTCTTATCCCAAGGAGTTACTACTAGGCTGCGCGCTTCGGGCACGCTGATGCTCGCTAGACCGACTAAGGCGGTTTTAGCGCCATAAGCTTCTACTATAATATTATCCAAAATGGCTGGGTTGGCCCGTCCGGTTCTTAAACTGGAAATGTCTTTCTTAAAAAAATCTATTACTTTAATCAGGTCATTTCGCTTGGCTTGAATGTATTGATTCATATTATTATATTAAATTATTATTTTTTCTTTGGTATCTGCTTGACCGCCAGATAAATGATACTCGGATTTTTCGGATCAATCAAGAGCCTAAAGCCGGTTCGGCTCGAAGGCAGCTTATTCGAACTCCAATTTTTTCCGCCGTCTAAAGAGCGATAAAAAGTTGTATCAGTTACATAATAAATTTCGTTAGTATCAAAAGGATTAATGGCAATGGCATTTATTTTAATCCGCGCTTTCTCAATAATCAGCTCGATTTTAGACCAAGTTTCGCCGTCGTCGGCTGACTTGATAAAACCGAAATTAGTGGCTAAAAAAACGGTTGGCTTTTCCGCTTTAACCATAGCCAAATCGCGAAAAGCTCCGGTGCCATCAAGAACTTTTAGCTTATCGCTTAAGTTTACCCAGCTCGAGCCGCCGTCGGTAGTGCGAAAAATTCCTTTGGCAAAAGCGCCGACAAATATAATCTTGGCGTTAACCGGGCTAATAACAATTCTATCGACTGGACTTTCAAACCTGTTTAAAGTTTGCCAACTCGCTCCACGATCCAGACTCTTGATAATTTCGCCGCGCGAAGTGCCGATAAAAACATTATTGTTATTGTTGCTATCGATAACTAAAGCGGTGATGATTACTGCCGGATCATTATCAAAATAGGTAATAGCCCAGGCGCGGCTGCAGTCCACTGATTTATAGACCTTATTGGCCGCCGTCGCGTAAATAACGCACTTATTAGCCGGATCAACCGCGACATTGGTTACCGTCACTTTGCCCAAACCGGTGGCTATTTGCCAGCCCTCTCCGCCGTCGTAGCTGTAAAACAAGCCGTTGCCAATGCTCCCGGCGTAAATTGCTTTGCTATCCTCCGGATCCAGAGTTGAAGAAATTATGTCAACCGTGTTAAAACTTCTTTTCGAGCCGACTGTTTGAATTAAAACTTTCTGATTCCAAAGCGTTCCTTTATTAAGGGATTTATAAATTCCGCCATCGGTTAAGCTTGCGTCAGCGCCGGAACCGGTATTGAAACCGATGGTACAACCGGATAAAAAAAGCGCCGTTAATGGCAGCAACCATACTAATTTTAAAAATTTGGTTTTGGACATAAATTTAAATTTAATTTTCAATTTCTAATTTTCAATTTCTAAACAATGTCCTAATTTTCAATTTGTTAATTAAAGAATTAATTCATTAAAAATTGTTTGAAAATTGAGAATTGCCTATATGCTCGCCGCCACATTTTCCAGCGTTAACTTGGGATTTACATTATTCGCCAAATATTCTTTAGCTTGCTTTAGGGCGTCAATCAAACTTAGCAAAGATTTCATGCTCAGTTTATTTTTTACCGCTGACAATTCTTCGTTAAAAGCTTCGTGCTGAATTAAATCGGCTAAATTTAATTCCATGAGCATTAAATCTCTGATTAGGTTTTGCCAAACATCAATAATTTTTCCGACTGACTTAACCGCTTCTTGCCCGCGCGCATTTTTCCCTAAAATATTTTCAATCGCTTTAAAGCGCTCGTTAATATCCAGGTTCAATAATCCAACAAAGCCTTGAACATTGGCTTTGTAATTTTCATAATATTCTTTCTCCTCTAAAAACTTTAAAGCTATCGCCGGCCGGCCGGCCGACAAACGGGAAAAATTTTTAGCCTGGCTCCTCTGAGCGCCATGATTTTTAATCAAATCATCATAAATCATATCGCTTTTTACCGGCTGAAATCTTAAAATTTGGCTGCGCGAAACTATGGTCTTAGGCAGGGTTTCAAAATCCGTGACAGTTAAAATTATTACTACTTTAGCTTTGGGTTCTTCTAAAGTTTTTAGAAGCGCGTTAACCGCCCCCTCGCTTAGGGCTTCCGCGCCCTCGATAATGCCGATTTTATAAGAATTTAAAAACGAACTTAACCCCAGGCTTCTGATAAAATCTCTAACCTGCTCGATAGAAATATTTTTTTTATCAGCCTCTTTTTTTATTAAATAAATATCGCCATGAATTCCCTTAAGAGCCTCTCGACAGGCCGGACACTTGCCGCAAGGCAGAGTTAATTGATCCTTGGCTTCGCAGACCAGGCTTTGCGCAAAAAAATTAGCGGCCGTGGCCTTGCCTAAACCGGCCGGACCGGTAAATATATAACTGCCGGAAATGTTTTTATTAATTAAGCTTTTAGCTAAAAATTCAAAAATATGGCTATTGCCAATTAATGGCCAGCTTAATTTGACTTTTGTTTCTTCCATAAATAAATTATAGCTTTTAAAGACGAATAAGTCAAAAAAGTTCAAATCCTGATTGTCATTGCGAGGAGCCCTGTAATCAGGACGACGCAACGGTCTTACTGTCCTGTCATTGCGGGCTCCGACCTCGTCATCGCTACGCGAGATCTGGCGAAGCCACGACAATCCAGAAACTTACGCTAAATATATAAATCTGGATTCCGGCTCGCCTTCGGCTTAAAGGCCGGAATGACAATACTTTTTTTGCTTGCTTTTTTCCCTTCTTTCTGTTATATTAGCCACATGAATAATAAACTCAAAAAATTAGTTTTATTCGGCGGAGACATAGTTCTCCTGTATTTTTCCTTATATTTAACCCTTATAATTAGATACTGGGGAAAATATACGGATCTGACCTGGTCTAATCATTTTTGGCCATTTACTCTGATCTTTATCCTCTGGGTACTGATTTTTTACATTTCCAATCTTTACAATCTTAATCTGGCCGTAAATAATTTTAAATTTTACCAATCAAGCGGCCGCGCCATAATAATTTCCGGGCTGGTTTCTTTGGCTTTTTTCTATTTATTACCCCAAGTCGGCATCGCGCCAAAAAGAAATCTATTCATCTACATTATAGTTTTCGCGGCTATTTTCTATCTCTGGCGCCAATTTTATAATTGGTCGTTAAAGTCATATCTGCCCAAAATAAATATCGGCATAGTCGGCTATAATAATTTAACGGCGGAAATTATAAATGAGTTTAAACAGAAGCCTCATCTCGGCTATAACTTAAGCTTTATCGTTGACGATAAAACGCAGACCGGAACTCAGCCGATTTCCGAATTGGAAGAATTAATCGCTAATAATAAACTGGATACCATAATATTATCCAGCGACCCGCACCAGTCGGAAAGTTTAAGAACCGCTTTATTTAACAGCTTGCCTTATAAAATTAGCTATATTAGCCTGCCGAATTTTTACGAAACCATTACCGGCAAAGTTCCGCTGGATTCGGTTAATCAAATGTGGTTTCTAGAAAACTTGAATGAAAATAATAAAATTTGGTTTAACCGGCTGAAAATAATCTATGATTTTATTCTGGCCTTAATAATTTTTATTATCACTTTGCCTTTTTGGATTATCATCGCGATAATAATAAAAATTGAAAGCCGCGGACCGATTTTTATTATTATGGAACGACTGGGAAAAAATAATAAAGTTTTTAAATTGATAAAATTCAGGACTATGCGGGAAGAAGACAATGATCGCTCGCCCACCCGGGCTAATGATCCGCGTATTACTAAATTCGGTAATATTTTAAGAAAAACCAGGCTTGACGAACTGCCACAGGTAATAAATATTTTGCGCGGTGAAATGAGCTTTGTCGGTCCGAGGCCGGAACGGCCGGAATTATCTGAAAATCTGGAAAAGCAGATCCCCTTCTATGGCCAGAGAACCTTGGTTAAACCCGGCCTAACCGGTTCCGATCAAATCTCCGGCGAATACCATTCGCCATCGCAAGCCGACAGCTTAAAAAAATTGCAATACGATCTCTTCTATATAAAAAACCGGTCCATATTTCTGGACCTGGCTATTATTTTAAAAACTATCGCGACGGTTTTAAGCCGAAAGGGAATGTAATATAAAAATTAACAAAACTATTTTTTTAATCCTTTAATTGCCTAACGATTTCAAACGCCTCGGCGTTTTTATAACCAACCTCTAAGCCCCGATACTGCGCCAAAATTCTTATGCCTTCTTTTGAACGAGGATGCGGATAAGCTTTCAATTCTTCTCGGTAAACTTCCATGGCCTTCATTTTTTGATTAATAAAATTATCGATGTCATTATAATAAGTCGGGCAGAACAAACTCTTTTTCTTTTTCGCCTGCCATTCGGTTGACGACAGAACCTCAAAGGCCAAAATATTTTTAACAAAAAACTTCGGCTGCGGCCGGCAGGCGGTCATTACCGCCTGAAAAGTCAGGCGATGGTCAATATTTAAATCATCGCCAAAATGCGTGTAGACTAAAGACGGTTTTATCGCATAAACTATTTTTTCCACCTTTTTCACGATTTCCAAAAGCGGTACGGAATCAAATTTATTATCAGGCAAGGTCTCTAAAAAAACTTTTCCGGCTCCCAGTATTTTAGCGGCCAGCTTGGCTTGATTGGCTCTCTTTTTAATATCGGCGGCATTGGCGCCCCTGGAAGTAACACCGTCGCCTAAGAGCAAAATGCTTACTCTATCACCGGCCTTGGCGTGTTTTAAAATTGTGCCGCCGGCGCCGATGACTTCATCGTCCGGATGAGCGGCAATCACTAAAATTTTATTTCTACTCATATAATTTCTGATTAGTTAATAAATCTTGTTTTGTGATATTGCCTGACATTAAAACTTCTAAACTCCTATCGCCTTCATTAAATAATAAATCAATAATGCTCATACAGGGCGAAAAACCTTTCCCTAACTGCTTATACTTCGGGTGATTGTAATCTTGAAAATATATTTTGACGCCGGCCGCAACGAATTTTTCCTTTTCGGCATAATCTTTGCCTAAAGCGCCAAAAATATAAATATCGGCTTTTAGCTTTTTGCACATATCTAATACCAACTCCGATTTATAGCCTTGAAATTTTAACTCCGAGGCCTTAGAATAATCAACTTTGATCCCCAACTGCTCTAAAAACCACTTCAGCATATATTCATTAAGCTCGGATAAAAACTGCCAATCTCTTTTGTAAGTCTGCTCTAAAAATTCCGCGTATTTATCAAAATAAGGGGCTTTTTTATAATTTAAATAAATGGATTTCCAATGTTTTTTCCGCCAGTCCAGGCCGTTATTAATTTCTATCTCCCCAATTTTTTTTTCACGATAACCGTTAGTTAAAACCGGCACGGTTAACCAAATGTCGCCGTTAGCGGTTTTTATTTTATTTCGACTATTAAAATCCTTAACTTGATATTGCACATCGTCAAAATAGCAATAAGCGTCACTGCAGGCGATCTTATGGAAAAGGCCCAACCAAGGCAGGTAAACTGGTTGATGAGCGGTTAGAATCATATAATCGGACCTAACTGGCTGAGTTAAATTTAATTATTATTTTTATTTTTTTCTAATTGTTTGACAATAAGTTTTTCAACTTCTTCACTGGGAAAATCGTCAATATCGCGTTCGCGCCACTTTTTTTGCGCTAACATAATATAAGGCTCAATCAGTTGCCAATCTTCTCCGGGAAAATTTTTCCGAGAATTATCCTGACGAAAACAAAGTCCGGTTATCCAGTAAAGCGGAGAGATCATCAATTTTAGATTACCCCAGCCTTCCATGGTTGTTGGTGGAACGAATTTTGGATAACCGTCTACTCCGTTGACTGCGTCTTGGTACATTGGCGTCCCCGGATAAGGCGCGTAATTAAAAATAGAAACCCGGGCGTTCGGATCGTTCTCTATCAACCAATCTATCATATCTAAAGTATCATTAAGTTGAGCCTTGGTTTCTCTGGGCATATGCGCCATAAAACTATACATCACCGATATCCCCGATCCTCGAAAAAGCTTAGCCGCATTTTTTATTGTCGCTACGCCTTCGCCCTTTCTGATAATATTTCTTAGAAAAAAATCATTGCCTGACTCACAGCCGATTTCTAAAGAATAACAATTCGATTTAGCCAAAGCTTCGACCATTTCTGGGGTAATATAATTAGCGCGAATATTGCCATCCCATTTCACCTTAATATCTCTCATAATTTCCCCAATCTGGTTAATTCTCTCAACGCGATCTATTGCCACCATTTTGCCGCCGACCCTATAAACACCGCAAGCAATATTAGGGTCAGAGAAGGACATCTCCTTAAAACCAATATCTTTATGGATAATCTTTAATTCTCGGTCTACATCATTAATATCTTTGGGCTCCCAGGGAGAACTCAAAGTGCAAAACGAACAACCGAAAGGACAGCCGCGAGAAGTAAAATATTGCATATCGGTCCGCTGAAAATGAATTTTAGTATGCTCATTGTAGGGGAATAAGTCTTCTCCGTAAACTCTCTCGGTCCAAATTTTATCTACAAAAGGTTCGGCCAAAACTTGCTCCGGCAGAATACGGGCGTGGTGGCCGCCAAGACCGGCGGTAATGCCGGGTTTAATTTTTTTCGCCAGCTTTAAAATCCTGGCTGCGCGGCCGGTTTGATAACCAGTAAAAGCACTGACGCCGATTTCTTTCGAACGTTTTATTAAATCCATGAGCATCTCGTCAGAATCAAACCGCTCGTCAAAATATTCAACTCTAAGCCCCTGCTTTTCAAACATCGCTCCGGGAAATAAAATTGATAAAGGCAAATACTTAGTCGGAGAATCTTGAGTTGGCTTGGGATAAGCCAATAAAATGTCGATTAATTTCATAATTTTATAATTAATTTTTTCTCGCAATTATTATATATTCATCAAATTGCGCCGTTTTGTTCTTTTTGTCATAAACTTCATATAGTGAATGGCGCATAATATTTTCAATTTTAAATTTAAAAAATAATTTAATGATCTCTTTTTTGGTAAAAAAATGCGCTATGCCGGAATTATAAAAACTACTGCCCGGCTTAAAATCTTCATAAGTCTCAGACCCAATTTTTTCCCCCATTTTTATATCGGGATGAAATTCATTAAATACAAAACTGACGAATAGCCCGCCGGTTTTTAATTTTTTATAAACTTGGTTTAAGACTAGTCTTATATCCTCCGAATTATTAGCGTACAAACTCTCCCGGTCCAAGCAAGCGTCAAAATAATCATCGGGGTAAGGCAAGGCGGTAAAATCGCCTTGGCGGAAATCCGCTTTTAGCCCCAACTTTTTAAATTTTTTCCGGCAATGTTCAACCGCCGACAAAGCGCCGTCCAGGCCATAGGCGCTAAACCCTTGTTCGGCAAAAAATTTTGAGTGATTGCCCGCGCCACTGCCCAAATCCAATATTTTAATTTTTCGCCTTTTAGCTGGTTTAAAGCGATAAAAATTCTTGGCGAAAATACTGACTACCAAATCATAAGGATATTCGTTAAGCTGCCGACGGCGACTATAAATATTTTTTTCCCATTTTTCATCAAAAGCCATATCTATAATTACTTTATATTTTTAAAATAACTATCTTTTATTACGAAGGGGTTGCCAATCACCAAGGAATATGGAGGAATCTGGCATGGTTTGGCAATAATTGTCCCGGCGGCTACCACGCTGTGATGGCCGATATGAACACCGCCGCCGATAAAAGAATGGGAACCGACGAAAACATTATTTTCTAAGGTTATATTCTGCCTTATGATCCCAGAAGCCTTCTCAATCGCTTTGTTGTGTGAATCCGCCACATTAATGCTCACAAAAGATGCAATATCACAGTTATCGCCGATTTTTAATATGGCACCTTTCGCGTTTATTTCTGAAAGCAAGCCAACATTAATATTTTTCCCGAATTCAGGCTCGCCACCCACATAAACCAAAGGGTGAAATTTATTTATCGGCATTTTAATTAGTTTGGCAATAATTTTTTTTAGCATAAAATTATAAATCTAATTTAGTAAAAATATAACCCTGGTTATAATTTTTTTTAGCAATTTTACCGGCTATTCTTGGTAAATATTCCGGCGGTAAACCTGTACCCGGCCTTTTAATCTCTAAATCTTTCGCGGTTATCTTTTGGCCTTTTTTAATCGCTAGCGCCGCGATGACACTGCGCCGAGCGATATCTCTGATTTTTTTTTCTTCCTTTGATAAAACTATTTGGGAGTTGCCAAGTATTTTCTCGGCCTGGCGTACTTGATGAACTAATACGGACAATTCTTTCGGATCAGCGGCAAACCAATGATCTGGTCCGGCAAAATTATGATTAAGAGTAAAATGTTTTTCAATTAAAACCGCGCCCATAGCCGTGGCAACGACCGCTGCACTTAGCCCTTCTGTGTGATCGGAAAAACCGACAAGACAATCGCTAAAAACTTTTTGCAGTGTCTTAATCTGGTTTAAATTCGCCTCCTGAGGCGACGTAGGATAAAGCGAAGTACATTTTAGTATAATTATTTTATTGTTTCCAGCTTTTTTTATTACCCGAACCGCGCTCCTTACTTCGCTTAGAGACGCCATGCCGGTAGAAATTATCATTGGCTTTCGCATTTTGGCATAATATTCGAGCATCGGCAGATTGGTCAAATCATCAGAGCCGACTTTTATAGCCGGCATATTAATCTCGCGGCTGCAAAGATAATCAACTGTTTTAAAACTGTTGTCCTGGGGGGAGGAAAAAAGTATAACATCGTTTTTCTTTGCATAATCAAAAAGTAACTTTTGCTCTTTCTGATTTAGCTCACATCGCTTAAACATTTTATATTGCACCTCGGTTTCCTTTTGACCGCGGCTTTTATAAGTATAGGTTGAAATTTTATCGCCGACAAAATCTTCGGTAATAAAAGATTGCATTTTTACCGCGTCAGCGCCAGCCCTTTTAGCCGCTAAAATCATTTTTTTAGCCAGATTGATACTGCCGTTATGATTAAGGCCAAGCTCGGCCACTATAAAAACTGGTTGGTTTTTGCCTATTATTTTATTGACAATTTTTATTTCCATATATATTTCCCTTGCTTTATTTGCTTAACGCCAGTTTCTTCTAGTTTAATCCGCTCACTCATAGCACGACTCCAATAGGCCAGGTCAATAATTTTCTTCCATTTTTTTTCGCCATATTTTAAGACAACCGCTTCAGCCGAGATTAATTTAATTTTCGCCACCCTTTCCAAGCTCTTAACATCTGGGGCCAGCGCCAGCATAGCTTTAATTCTTTTAAAATGGTACCGATTCGATATAATAGCGGCCTGCCTTATTTTATTTTTCTTAATTATGCTTTTTAAGGCTTTAAGCTGCCCATAAGTATTTCCAGATTTGGTCTCTATGCTAATTCCTCGAGCCGGAACAGCTAAATTTATTAATTCGCTCTTTATTACTTTGGCCACGGCCGGTGATCCAGAAATATTTTTTAATTGGCCACGGCCGCCCAGCACTATAAAAAACGAATTCTTATTTTCCCGATATAGATAGGCGGCGGCTATCACCCTTAATCTATCGCCGCTAACTCCAAAATTATCACCCTCATCATAATTAGTAGTCCGCCAAATACCAGCATCATTTATTAAAGCGCCTCCCAGAATAAAAATCACTTGTTTAACGACTTTTTCCATAAATTATGTCAATCTGATAAATTTAGTATGAGCCACGGGTCCTTGCAGCAATTCCTTAACTTTATTTTTTAGAACCGCTTGTCTAATTACGGCAAAAACTTCCTGTACCGCATGTAAATATTTTTTAGCTTGCTCTTCTTTTAAGGCGTAACTTATATCTATACTACCGTTGGCTAAAAAACCGCGTTTCAACATTTCCTGAGTAAATAAGGTCATAACCGCCTGGCTATTTGAACCGTAATCAAAGGCCAAACCAATTAATTGAGGAAAGCCGCCAATCTCCAGTTTCACGCCTAATTTTTCCGCTTGTTGCCGCAGACCGTTTTTTATAATCAGACCAATTTTTTCTAAATGGCTTGGTACTTTTTTGTCTAACATTTTCCTAATGGTCGCTAAAGCGGCGGTCGGGCCAATGCGTTCGCTCCAACTAGAGCTCGAAATAAATGAATCCTGTGCGGCTTGCATAACCTTAGCTTTACCAATAATCGCGGCCATTGGAAAACCATTGCTCATACCCTTAGCGAAAACCGCTATGTCTGGATTAACTCTGTATTTAAGATGAGCGCCGCCAACATTTAACCTCCAGCCGATGGTTACTTCATCAAAAATTAAAACCGCCCCGACGCGGTCAGCAATTTTTCTAACTTTTTCTAAAAAGCCATTTTTCGGCTCATGATCTCTCATCGGCTCCATGGCAATAACGCCGATATCGTCATTTTCAGCCACGATTTTTTCTAGTTCCTCGATCTTATTATAATTAAACGGTATGACCGTGCCGGCTAAAGCGCGCGGCGCGCCCTTAGGCGCTAAACCGGGTAATAAATGACCGTCTAAATTTTTGTCATTGGCTAAATTAGCGGCTAAATACCAATCATGCCAGCCATGATAGCCGCAAAAAGCGATTCTGTCTTTGCCGCTGTAAGCTCGCCCAATTCTAACCGCCACGGCCATGGCTTCGCCGCCGCCCCTGGCGTATCTTACCATCTTCGCCCAAGGATGCAGGCGGCAGAGCAATTCGGCCAGTTCCACTTCTTCGGGCGGGTTCAAAGTTGAGATATTACTTTGATCAATGGCTTTTTTTACCGCTCGGTTGACGTCTTCATCCGCGTAACCTAATATGCTGGCGCCGATACTGGCGCAGGTATCAATATATCTATTGCCGTCTAGATCCCAAACCATAACGCCTTTAGCTTTTTTAAAATATGACGGCCACTGTTCGGGCAAGAAAAGTTCGGCACGCTTGGACAATAATTGCGAACCGCCCGGAATTATTTTTTTCGCCCGGCGCCAAAGCGCCTGGCCTTTTTTAAGATTTTTTAGATTTTTCATGTTTTCGTTTATTTTTTAAATATATTTTATCTTTTTTTAAAATCTTAAAGATACCCTGGTTTCTTTTAATTTTCATATTTTTAAGCATAGCTTCCGGATGTTTGGTTAAAAGCGAAATATAGTTTAAATAGCTATCGGTAATTTTACTGTTCTCTATGACGAATTTTACCACCTCAAAATCTTCCGGCTCGTCCACGGTTAAACGGAAATGCGACCAGTCATAAGGAGCGGCGTAATTGCCTTTTTTATATTTTTTATAGCGAAACATGTATTCATTTACTTCTTCGCGGTCGGAAGGCAGTTCAGCTTTTTTAGCCGTCTCATGTAAAATGCGCTTTTTAAAAATTTCCGTATCCATGCCGTCGGGAAAAGTTTCGTGGCCGGGCAAAGCGTTAGAAGCGTAGTCATAATCGCTATTTTCAAAAAAAGATATTGTCTGGTCAATCACCGCCGGGTCAATCAGCGGGCAATCTGCCGTAACCCGCAAAACATTGCCATACTTAGGATGTTTAAGCGAGCATTGATAAAAACGATCCAGAACGTCATCTTCGGAGCCGCGGTAGCATTCCATGCCGATTTTTTTACATAATTTTTCTATGCCGTCATTTTCCTTATTTTTGGAGGTCGCTACCATTATTTTACCAATTTTTTTTGCCTGTTTGACGCGCTTTATCTGGTATTCAAGCAAAGGCGTTCCGTTGACTTTCATAAGAACTTTGCCGGGCAGTCTGGTGGACCCCATACGGGCCTGGATGATGCATAAATTTTTTATTTTTTCCATAGACTTGGGAATATAATATCTTTTTCAATATTAATAAATTTATTTTTTAACTCTTCGAAACATTTCTCGCCATCAATCGGGCGTTCGGCCAAATTAATAATTTCTTTGAGCTGTTCCAGGTTGTCAACGCCGAAAACCACATAATCAATATCCTTATTTTCTAGGGAAAATAATAAAGCGGTCTGAGCTCTAGTTAGACCGTAGCGACCGATAATTTCGTCTAAACTTTTAAGATACTCCTTAACTTTTTCTAAAGACGCGGGAATTTTATCTTCACTCATAAGAAATAAACCTTGCAAAAAAACGCTACGGACAAAAACGGTTTTACCCTTTTTCTTGGCTAGCTGAAAAAAACCTGATTTATCCATTCGTTGATCAAAAATGTTATATGGAACTTGGATATAATCAACTTCTTTAAGTTTTGCGGCGTAAATCGCGTCCGCTTCTTCATAAATAGAAACACCAAGATTTTTAATTAATCCCTGTCTTTTCAGGTCGACCAAGGCACTGACAATTTTATCTTCTCTAATATATTCTGGCGTATGCAAAAGGTAGCCGTCAACGTAATCTCTCTTTAATCTACTCAGAGATTCTTCCAAATTACCGAAAATAATATCGCTTATCTTTCCCTTTATCTCCGAAATAATATTAGATTTTAACTTCGTAATTATTTTTATCGCGCCGCCTAAACCCCGACTTTCGGAAAATTCTCCTAAAATTTCTTCCGCATCCCCATAAGCGCGCGCCGTATCAAAAACCCGAAGGTCTTTTTTGTAAGCGAAATCAAGCATAGCCAGAGACTTTTCCCGCGACGGTTTCCCTGTCTGGTTATTAATGCCATAGGCCAGGCCGAATTGCGCCGTACCTAGCGCTAATTTATTTAATAGGTTTTTCATACTTATTTATATAATCGGCGAATTCCTTTTTTCTAATTTCATTAATTTCACGAAAATATTTTTTATCATAAAATTTCTCTAAAGTTAAAAGCGGTACAGTCTGTCCGCCGAATCCTTTCTTAAAATGCGAAATGTTAATTTCTTTGGCCGTGGGCAAATCGTATGGCAATGGGCCGGACTGCTGGATGCCGATATCGTAAAAATTCATGCCACGACTTTTCATCCACAGCATAGCTTCCCATTCCAAGCGATGCCTAATCGGCAAATATTCAAAGTCGGGGTCATTGGCGGCCGAAAAGCCCTCGGCCTGCTTCTTGTATATGGTATAAAATTCAAAACCGATATTTTTTTGGTTTAAACTCGCTACAACTAAAAAGCCAAGTCCTCTTTTGGCTTGGTCAAACATTAACTCAAAGGTCTTATTCGGGCGAGTTTTTCTTCCTGATGCCTTATGGTGCATTTCTTTATATTCATAAAAAATTCCTTTGGTAATATTCATGTTATCATAAAATTTAATCTCAAATTTATCGCCTTTTAGAATACTTCTTCGATGATTACGACGCAATTCATCCCATAATACTTTTTCTTCTTTCCTCAAATCTATCAATTGAGTACTTAAAGAAATATCATTAAAGCCATGACTTATCAGGCGTTTATATTGGCCGCCCTCCGCAACCTTATCAAGAAAAAGCGGCCTTAATCTTAATCTTAAGCGCTTTACCTTACTCTCGGCTGCCAAACGATCTATTTCTGTAAAAATAAGTCGATAAATTAAATCTTGTTCTGCCACCGTTAAGTTATCCGACAACGCCGGAGCCGGTATGGCCCCACCGCAGCCACTAAAGGAAAACTCAAAAAAATAATTTTCGTTCAAACCAATAACTTCTAAAATTAAGGGAATGATCGCTAAAATTTTATTTTGCCGCCCGATAAAAAAACTAAAATTTTTCGTTTTTAACTCCGGCTTATAATTTAAAATATACTCTAAAGTATCCGAGGTGTGCCAAAACCAAGCGCCATCGCTTTCTAGGCAAAATTCATCCCAATCTTTATATTCATTCTCAGTCAATTTGGTAATTTTATAATCCATAACGTGATTTGCTTATTGACATTTCTATTAATTGTTTGTTTTTATTAAACCCGCCTGTTTGAAAACCGATTTTTTTATAAATTCTGATTGCCGGTTTGTTCCCCGGATAGACGCTAAGAATAATCTTATTTATTCCTAATTTTTTAAAAACATATTCCAATGACAGCTTAGTTGTCTCAAAACCAATTCCCCTTCCCCAATAATTTCTATCGCCGATTAACATGCCAAATCTAGCCTCTTGTTTATGTCCCTCAACCGGTTCTATCTTTACCGTACCGATATGTCTATGGCTTTTTTTATCAAAAATACCCATAAAAAAGATCTGGGAATTTTTAGAGTTACGCGCCAAATAATCTCTCAAACCAACCAAGGTACAATTTTTAGTCTCGAGGTATTTATTAACTTCTTTATCATTTAGCCAGTCACAATAATTCTGAGAAGTATCATTTAGATTCAATTTTCTTAAATACACTTGTTGGCCTATTATTTTATAGCCGTTTCTTTCCGCTCCGGCTAAAAAATATTTTTTTATCAAACCGGTAATAAATTTGACTTGGGCAATTGTCAAGCCCGGATAGCACGGTAGAGTCAGGCAAGAGCTTTGATATATTTCTTCATTAATTAACTTAACGTTTTGATAACCATTATTTCGATAATACGGATGGGAATATACAGCCGGGTAATGGAAATTAACACCTACACCTTGGCTATTCAAATAGGCTGCTAGTTTATCCCGGTCTTCCGGATCAACCGCCCTGATCACATAAATATGACAAGAGGAATAATCATTCTTTAATTCTAAGGGCAAAATGATTTCCCTTGTTCCTGCCAGCTCCTTTCCATACCATTTAAAAACTTTATGCCTTTGCTTGATAAATTTATTAATTTTACTTAGCTGGTTTACGCCTAAGGCCGCTTGAATATCGGTTAAACGGTAATTAAAACCCATCTCAATCATGACATTTTTCCCTTTTTTATCTTTATAAATGCCGTGGCTCCGCAAAAGCTTCAATTTATCGTAATATTTTTTATTATTGGTCAAAATCGCGCCGCCCTCGCCGGTAGTGATGCTTTTTACCGGATGAAAACTAAAAACTGACATATCGGTATTCAATGAACCAATTTTTTTATTTTTATATCTGGCTCCAAGAGCGTGACAAGCATCATCAATCACCATTAATTTATATTTTTTAGCAACTTTAATTATTTTATCCATCTCGCATGGCTGCCCGGAAAAATGAACCGGCACAATCGCTTTGGTTTTCCTGGTTATCAATTTTTCAATTTCATCTTCATCAATATTGTAACTATCAATTCTGATATCGCAAAACACCGGCTTAACACCTAAAATTATTAGCATGTTCGCAGTGGCCACAAAGGTGTTGGCAGTAGTTATTACTTCGTCGCCTTTCTTTAAGCCGGCCGCAAAATATGCCAAATGCAATGAGGCCGTGCCGCTCGAAACTGCCACAGCATACTTGGCCCCACAATATTTTGCCAAAGCCTTTTCAAATTCTAAAACTTTCGGTCCCTGTGTGAGCCAATCTGATTTTAAAACCTTAGCAACTTCACTCATATCCTTTTTATCAATAAATTGGTGGCCGTAAGGTATCATAAATTTATAAATTTTTTAAATCTTTAACAATTTTAACCAGCTGTTCGCTTAATAGCCAATTATTATTGGTGTGGCTTTCGTAACAAAAATCCGGTGATAATTTTTTACCTTGTTGATAATACTTTTTGTACACTTCTGACAAAAATTGATAGCATTCACTTAAAATAATATAATAATTCCCCACTTCCACCGTATGCCTGGCTTCTTCCTTTGATAAAAGCATCTCATGAATTTTCTCTCCCGGCAGAGCACCGATTACTTCTCTTTTTACTCCCGGCTCAAGGGCTTCGAGAAAATCTACTAACTTCATACTGGGAATCTTGGGAATAAAAATTTCCCCTTTTTCCATATTTTCTAAGGCAAACATCACCAGTTCAAAACTTTGCTCAAGAGTAATCCAAAATCTAGTCATTCTTTCATCGGTAATGGATACCGGCTGATGGCTCAACAACTTATCCACGATACTGCCCCGGCTACCGATAACATTGCCGTAACGCACGCAGCTAAATTTGGTTTTACCGTCAGAATAAGAATTACCGCTAATGAATAATTTTTCGGCGCAAAGCTTGGTTGAACCATATAAACTTGTCGGCTGGGCGGCTTTATCGGTGGAAACTAAGATGGCCCTTTCCACCCCCTGGTCAATGGCGGCATCAATTACATTTTGACTGCCCAAAATATTAGTTTCCACTGCTTCAAAGGGATTATATTCCATGGTGGTGACCTGCTTTAAGGCAGCGGCATGAATGACTATATCAACGCCGTGGAAAGCGCGCTGCAAGCGGTGCAGGCTTCTGACGTCGCCGATAAAAAATCTGATCCTTTGGTTATTTTTCAATTCTACCTGCATTCGCGATTGCTTAAGTTCGTCCCGGCTAAAAATTATAATTTTTTTTGCTTCAGAATTATTTAAAAGATACTTAACAAAACTCTTGCCGAAAGATCCGGTTCCGCCGGTAATTAAGATAGTTTTATTTCTTAAAATTTCCATGGACATATATTTATTTTAATTCATTAATTATAATTCTTAAAATATTATCAGTACAGTCTTGCTTGGTTATTTTTTTATTCCTATTAAAATAATTTTCCACAAACCCGTGAATACTGGCTATTTCTAAGGCCTTAAAGTAATTTATAATCGACTGATTATCGGATTGATAACCACTTTCGATTTTTCTTATCGCCGACCGGCAAGTTTCCACATTATTAACTTTAAAAACGCCCGGGCAATCACTGTACCACGCGTAACCAAAAACTAGGGCCGGCTTGCGCCGCACAGCCGCCTCCCAGCCGGCTGTGCCTGTAACTGTCGCCACTGCTTGCGATTGCTTAATTAGAAAAAAAGTGTCTGTTTTAACAGGAATCAACCTAACCTTATCTATTTGAGAAATCTGGCGATAATATCCGGGGTAACGACTATCAGTAAAGTTCAAACCGAAACCTAGCCAAGTCGTTGGATGTTCTTTAACGTAGATTACCCAATCTTTTGGCAATGAACTCGCTAAAATTCTAATCATTAATATTTGATTAGTGAAGACCCCGCCCATCGGACTGGTTGAACATTCAGGCTGATAATGCAAAGGCACATAAATAAATTTTTTAGTAAAATCTGGCCGAGGTTCATAAAAACGGTGATATTCTTTTTGCGGGTTATCAATCAATAATTTTTTTAAATATAATGGAACTTTTTTAAATATAGTAAAATCCCTTAAGCTTTTTAAGGTAATTCTTATTTTTAAAATAATTTTATTTTTCAAGCTGCCCTTCTTTAAAAAATCTTGAATATAGCTTGGGGTAGCATCATTGCCTTCGGTTGTATTGAATTTATAATATAGGCGCAAGTCTTCACTCAAATCTTCCAAAGAAAAATTTTTGTCCTTATTTCTGGTTGACTCCGACAATAACTTCCTAGAACCCTCACGAATATTATCATACCAAATCATTCTACCGGCTATCCCGATATCGTGAAATATCAATACTCTTATATTTTGCTGACGCGCCATTTCATAAATTATATAGTTATAGCCAGGATGCGGAGGGGCGGATATAATCATCGCCTCTGGCTTATATTGATTAAATACTCCATTCCAATAGCTTAACCAGCCATAGTAATAATTTTTTCGTTCATCTACGCATATTCCTTTAAAATGCTTATTCATCATGGTTAAAATTATTGATTCAGCGCTTGAAAATTTATTGATTAATTCTTCGCTGGGTGGATCAAATTTGACTTGTTTCAACTCGTTTGGCGGAACGCCTATCCAAGCATCCCAATGATCATGTAAAATTATTCCGGAAAATTTTCCTTCTTCTTTTTTAGCTTTTACAAATTTTTTATTGGCTACCCAATAGACTAACTCGTGTCCGTTTTTCTTTAAGCTGGAAACTAAATTTAAAAATTCCGGACTATCATCTAACCAAATCAATAATATACGCATAAAAAATAAATAATTAAAATTTTAAAAGTTTTCAACCGACAATAATATTTTTTTTATCCCCGCCACCGTCAATTTTTTAACATTTTTAGAAGAATAATCTCCTGTTTTAGCCTTTCTGGCCCCCAGATAACAGTCATTTTTTAAAAACTCATAACCAGAGCTTGGCTCCAATAAATTCGGCAAAACGATAAACATGTCATCCAATTCCAAGGCGCCAATAGATTCTTCGATGGTTAGCAGCTTTTCATGGATTCTTTCACCACCGTTTTTTCCAATAATCTTCACGGAAACTTTCTGACTAATTTTATTTTTTTCACAACAGACCTCTGTCACGGCTCGAGCTAAATCTTTTAAAGTTACGACCGGCATTTTTAGCACAAAAATTTCATTATTCTTCATTAATTCAACAGATTTAAAAACCAGTCGGACCGCTTGCGGAATTGACATAATAAATCTTGTCATCTTCGGATCGGTAACTGTAATCGGCTGACCAGACTTGATTTGGTTAATAAATAATGGGACGACTGACCCGCGCGTGCCCAAAACATTGCCAAAGCGTACACAGCAAAATTTTGTTTTCTTCTTTCCTTTATAAAGGAAGCTGGCTAAAATCAATTTTTCCGCTAGAAGCTTGGTACAACCCATAACATTAGTCGGGTCCGTGGCTTTATCGGTTGAAATCATGATAACTTTGTCAACTTGATTGGCGTAGGCGCAATCAATCACGTTTTGCGTCCCCTGTACATTGGTTTTGACCGCTTCAAAAGGATTCCTCTCGCAGGCTACTACATGTTTTAAAGCGGCCGCATGAAAGACAATATCAATATTTTCCATTGCCATGTTCAATCGCTCTTTATCGCGCACATCGCCAATTAAAAAATTCACCGATGCCGGCGGGTAAATTTTGTGCATCAATTCAAACTGTTTAGTTTCATCGCGGCTATAAACCCTAACCTGATAAGGCTGGCACTTTAATAGTTCTTTAACAATCGCCGAACCGATTGAACCGGTGCCGCCGGTCACTAGTATTCTTTTATTTTTAAATTCATTGGCCATAAATTTAATATTAATGATTCAATCTATTTATTTCATTTAATAGTTTAGCAATTATATATTTACAGTCCTGCTCAGTTAAACCGAGATAAATCGGTAAAGCCAAACTATATTCGCTCATTTCTTCGCTGATCGGAAAATCGCCATTTTTATAACCGAATAATTTTTTATAAAAATTAAACAAATGGATAGAGGGTAAATATGGTTTCGTGCTGACGCCGATATTTTTTAATTTTTTTATTAGTAAATTGCGATTAATTTTTTTATTTTTTATTTTAATGACATAAACAAACCAGGTATGAGTATTTCCCGCGGCAACGCTCGGCGCCTGGATTAACTCGCTATAAGGCGCTAAAATTTTATTATACCAAGCGGCGATTTTCCTCCGCTCCCTAATCATAAAATCAAGTTTAGCGAGCTGGCTTATGCCTAAAGCGCAGCTCATTTCATCCAGCCGGTAATTATAACCCAAATATTTGTGATCCAGCCATTGATCATTTTCCGCCCGCCCTTGATTTTTTAAACTCTGGCAGATTTCATAAATTTTTTTGTTATTGGTTACGATCATGCCGCCTTCACCAGTGGTCATCTGCTTATTTGGATAAAAAGCGAACACTCCGGCCTGGCCGAATGTGCCGGCCGGCTGGCCTTTATAAGTCGCGCAGACTGACTCGCAGGCGTCTTCAATAATCTGTAATTTATATTTTTTAGCCAATTTCATAATCTGGTCCATCTCACAGGGTTGGCCAAAAATATGCACCACCAAGATCGCTTTAGTTTTTCTGGTAATTTTTTCTTCAATTTTATCAAAATTTATATTATAAGTAAGCGGGTCAATATCAACGAATACCGGCTTAGCGCCGACATATAATATTGAATTGGCCGAGGCCACGAAAGAAAAAGGCGTGGTTACCACTTCGTCCCCTGCGCCTAAGCCGCAAGCAAGCATTACCAGATGCAAGCCGGCCGTACCGCTAGAAACCGCACAGGCATATTTTACGCCTAACTTCTTGGCAAATTTTTTTTCAAATTCGCTGATTTTTGGCCCCAAGCTCAAATAATCGGAATCTAACACGGCTAAAACGCTTTTTTTATCTTTAGCCGTAATATAGGGCTTGGCGATTGGATAATATTTCATTTTGATTTATTTGTTAGCTTTTTTATTATTTTAATCGGTACTCCGCAAGCGATTACATTGGGCGGAATATTTTTGTTAACGAAACTAAAAGCACCTATCACGGAATTCTCTCCGATAGTAACTCCGGGCATAACCACGCTATGCGAACCAAGACAACATTTTTTTTTCAACACGACTTTGCCAATTTTATTATCAATAGTAGATACTGAATAGATAGAACAATGCGATCCGATTTGCACCTCGGCCTCAATCGTCACGCCGTATTTAGCGTTAATATAGGTAAAAGCTCCAATATCGGTTTTATAGCCCAGCTCGAGATTATTCTTATTTTGAACCAGCCAATTATATTTTGTCAGTTTTCCTTCTTTAATTTTTGGTTTTTTCCAATTGTTAAATCTTTCACTTATAAATTTCATATTATTTCTCTAATAATAATAAAAGCTTCTGCCGCCAGTAAGCCAGATTCTACTCCCCTCTTCTTGGCCATGACAGTTATGCCTTCCAAGGATCTCGGATGGGGATATTTTCTTAATTCGCTTTTATAGCAAGCCATTGCTTTTAATTTATCTTTTAAAGTTTCTGTTATATCCATATACAATGTAGGCATAAATTGTTTTACTCCCCAGGCTGCCCCCGAAGGAGTTTCATAGGCTAAAATCTTTTTTATTTTATTTCTAAACGGTCTGGCGGAAACAAGGCAGGCCTCAAAAACTAAACGATGATCTTGGTTTAAATCTCCGACATAAGGAATATATAAAATTTCAGGATCAACTTCTTCTATAACTTCGCTAATTTTATCATTTAACTCCTTTTGCGGAATTGTATCAAGCTTGACGGTCGGCAACTCTAAAAAATACGTTTTTTTAAATCCTAAAACCGCGTTGGATTTCTTTATGTCTACCGCCTTATCTTTCAGATATTTTTCAGTCCAATCGGGCGCATAGGCCTTAGTAACAACACAAAGAAAAGCCTCGTCTCCTTCATTCACGTATCTTTTAATCATTCCCCCGCAGCCTAAAACTTCGTCGTCGGGATGAGGAGCGATAACCAATATTTTTTTCATAATATTAAAGTTATTTTCTTACGGACACAATAAAATGAGAGACTTTCCTGGCCATATTATTTATGGTTCTCTCCGTGTACTCAATTTTAATATCACCAAATTGCCGCCACTGTGATTTTAGCTCTTTTTTATCAAAAAAATGGATAATTGTCTGCGTTTCAACAAAATTTTTTATGTAATAAGTGTCTTTTTCCATCCTCGCTCCGCCTTTATATAAAGAGTCGCGCTTGGTTTTGCATAATGAGAAAATACGGCCGCCCGGCTTTAAAATTCTCTCCATCTCCGATATAATTTTTTTAATTTGCCCTCGCCTATTATGCTGCAGGACCGCGCATTCTATAATAGCATCAAAATAGTGGTCAGGGTAGGGTGTGACCAGGCCGTTAATTTTATCCACTTGGGCCTTAAGTTTTTCTTCAGCCAGCCATTTATTCGTTATTTTAACGGCGGATACGGAAACTTCCGCCCCATAAGCCGAAAAGCCTTCTTTGGCTAAATAGAAGACGTGCCTGCCCGTGCCGCACCCCCAATCTAAAATTTTTATATTTTTTCTAGCCTCTCTGTCGGGAAAATATTTTTGAATAAACCTAATAACATCTTCGTTCGGGTATTTCCCCCTGCGTCCGCCCTCTTTGTATAATTCTTCCCATTTATTTTTTTGATTTGTTTTCATGAACTTAAGCTAATAAATAATTTTTTTGTGAATTAATTTTTTATCGATTTTGATATTCTTTAAAATTTTCACAATCCGCTCCCCCGCCCGGCCGTCGCCATAAGGACTGACGCATTTTTGAATTTTCTTCCTAAAATTTTTGTCGAATAAAGCCTTTTTTATAGCCAAAACTATTACTTTCTTGTTATGATCGACGAATATTTTATTGCCGCCGTTTTCTCTAAATGATTCTCGAATGCCAATATTGACTACCGGCAATTTAAATGACGGCGTATCGATTGAACCGCTCGAAGAATTACCAACAAAAACTTTGGCATACTTCATTAAGCTTAAATACTCCTTTCTGGGCAGGCTTTTGTAAATTTTAAAAAACGGATATTTTCTATACTGGTTTATAACTTTTATAGCTTTACGACTGCCGGCGTCTGAACAGGGATAGATTAAGATTGTCTGCTGTTTAATTTCTTTTAAAGCTTCCATGGTCGCCCTCATCTGGTTTGCCGCCTCTTTAATCTGATTGGAGGAAGAATGCTGAAGCACTAAAATTAAAACTTCATTTAAATTTATTTTATATTTTTTTTCTAAAAATTTTCGGCTGAACAAACTTTCACTCATAATATCATCAATCGCCGGCGAACCTACGATATGGATACGCCAACTTTCTTCTCCTAATTTTCTTATCCTTTCGGCGCTTCGTTTAGAGGCCGCCAAATGAATATGGGCAAACTTAGTAATGGCATGCCTGGCTGAATCATCAACGACTCCCCAGTTGTCGCCTTGATCGCCGCCATGGACATGGGCGATTGGAATATCCAAATGAGCGCAAGCGATAGCGCCGATCAAAGCCTCTCCCCGATCCCCTAAAACTAAAAATATATCCGGTTTTAATTTTTCCAAAACTTTGGTTATTTCAGTTAATTCGTAACCGAGCGCCTTGGCCATGCCACCACCGGTATCAGCTGTCGGTAAGGTATTAGATATTTTGATCGTTTTAAAACCGTCCCGCTCTATTTCATCGACCGTGTTGCCAAACGCCTTGGATAAATGCATGCCCACCACGATTAAAGATAAATCAAAATTTTTATTAATTTTTTGCAGCGTGCTTTTCATTAAACCATAATCAGCCCTGGTACCGGTCAAATAGCAAATTTTTCTTTTCAATTTCATAATCAAATTTATCTTTTAATTATTTTAAACTTTGCCCTCCGCAATTAAATAAAAAGTCAATTATTGACAGGTTGGGAATAAAGGGCTCAAATTGCTGATGATAAACCGGATGAGTGAAGTCGGAAAATTTATGATCAATCCTGTTTATTTTAAATTTATCTTCCTTAATATATTGTCTACCGCCCGGACCAGACAAAAAAGTATCAGCCTTAAGCTCTTTGCACATATTTATTATCATTTCATTTTTTCGACCATTAATATTATAGTCGGAGCTTTTGTAAATAGGTATTTGAATGCCGAGCTCTTTAAATAAATAACGTATTATTGTTTCATTCAAATCAACTAATCTTTCCCATTTTTGGGAATATATTTTTTCAAAAAAATCTTTATATTTACTAAAAAAGAGCGCGTTTTTATAGCTATAATAAATGCTTTTCCAGTGCTTTTTACCCCAGTATCTGGAATTATCTATCATCACCTCATTTATCTTTTGAAAGCCCTTGCCCTTGGTACGGATTGGCACGGTAAGCCAAATCCAACCATTTTCACCTGGCCCGGTTCTAATTTTATTTCTGTTCTGAAAACTCCACTCTAGGAATTGCACATGATCTACAAAAATAAATTTATCAGCTTTTTTAACTTTATAAAAAAAACCAAGATAGGGTAGATATTCGGGTTGGTGAGCGACAAGTATCATAAATTTAATATTTAAGAGCTAGCTCATCATTTCCCAGGTAATGATTGCGCCGCTTTTAATATTTTTAATTATTTTTCTGCCTACAACCTTGTCAACTTTTACCGGCGAAATGCCCGTACCGGGTCGTAACATAATCAAATCGTCAGAAGAAATAATCGCCCCCGTCGCAATATCTTTTTTCGCCACAATGCTTTTCCTACCCGAAATTTTTGAATTCGCCTCTTCTGCGGTACATTTTTTTTTAAAACTTCCCAACATAACTTCCGCCTGCCTAATCGATTTGATGAAACTTTCTAATTCAACCGGATCAAGCGACGCTTTATGGTCCGGACCGATCATGTCTTTATCTAAAGTAAAATGTTTTTCAACTATGCAAGCGCCTAAAGCCACGGCCAATAGGCTAGCCACGCTTCCCTTGCTATGATCAGAATATCCCGTTAAGACGCCAAATTCAGTCTGAATAGTTTTTATAGCGAGCAAATTTAAATTCGCCGGAGAGGCGGGATAATTAGAGGTGCAATGAAGAACAATTAAGTCCCGACACCCCTCCTTCTTTATAATATTAACAGCCGCTCCTACCTCCTCTAAAGTTGACATACCGCTGGAGACAATCATGGGCTTTCCCTTTGCGGCCAAATGCCGTAAAAATGGCAAATTATCAATATCGCCTGAAGAAGTTTTATAGGCCGGCAGCCCGACTGTCTCTAAAAAATCCGCATCTTTTTCCGAAAATGGGGTTGATAAAAAAATAGTTTTCTTTTTTTCGCAATAATCGCGCAAAGCGCGAAAATCGCTGCCACTTAATTCTAAACGTTTTAGCATGGCATATTGCGTTTCAATTTTACCGATATTTTTAGATTGATATGCGGCCTGCTTGGCCGTTTCGGTTACTAACAATTCCGGGGTAAAAGTTTGAAATTTAATCGCATCAGCACCGCATTTTATGGCTACATCTATCAGTTTTTTGGCCAATTTAATATCGCCATTGTGATTCACGCCGGCTTCAGCGATAATAAAAACCGGCCGTTTTTCACCTATAAATTTATTTCCTATTTTAATATTTTTTACCATATTATAATAAAACCCTTTTACCTGTCCGATTACTTTTTTCCAAGGCGTACAAAGTTCTTAAAAGATGCCAACTATCGGCAATGGTGTGCGGATATTTAATTTTTTTATCAACCGCCAGTAAAAATACCTTTATTTCATCATTATACATCTCTTCTTCATTAATATAACCGATTTCCGGGTGACCTTTAGGAACCGCGATAATTTTAGTCGTTTTAGATTTTGCATTATATAATTTAATCACCGAATCAAACCTCTCCCAGTCCAAGACTCCTTCGCTACCTAAAACTCGTAATGTTCTATATGGTTTTCGGGAAATAGCATCGATAATTACACTGCCTAAAATTTCATTTTGATATTTTAAATCAGCTAAAATAATATCAGCAGCGTTCATTTCCAGGTCGGAAATTTTACTAATAAACCCACTGATTTCCCTGGGCTTAGAATTAAAAAGCCAATTAAGCCAAATCAATTCAAAGGGAAATATTTCCCGGCAAGCGCCAGTGGCCTTTTTTGAAAAATATACTTTCCGGTAATCCTCGTAAGGATGCCAATCGGGCAAATATTGGCCGGCATGATATTGAAAGGCCAAAATTTTTCCCACTTTTCCTTTTTCCAAAATATCTTTTATCATCTTAATCGGCCGATAGAAACGCAAAGTGCAGGAAGGAGCCTTAACGATGGATAAATTTTTATTTTTTAAAATTTCTTCATAGCCGTCATCGCTGGTCGGATGCTCGACAAAAAAATGCTTTTTTAGCTTTAACGCCATTCTGATATAATCGCCGTGCTGATCCGGAGGAGTGGAAATTATCATAATGTCAAAGCTTTCTTTGGCCAGGCTCTTTAAATCATTCGCAATTTTGATGCCGTATTTATTTTTAGCCTCGCGCCTCCTGTCGGAGCTGATATCATAACCGATAATCCGATATTGGCCGTGAAAATGCAGGTTGCGGATGCGCCTTTTGCCCATTGACCCGAGGCCGACTATTAAAAATTTTTTTATATTTTTCAAAGGCATAAAAATTATTTAAATTTCTTAATTTTTTGGGCTAAGTTTTTCTTATTTTTATAAATCAACTCGGCCAAAAACCAATCTTCTGGGATATCTAAATCAATGGAGCGCCATTTAGGACAAACCACAGCCTTAGTTTTCTTCGTTATATCGGTTTTTTCCTTAAGCAGGGCTTCAGTCTTAACCAGGTAAACAAAACAGCCATTAAGAATAAAGCCGGCCGGCCAGTCTTGCACGTTGTCAGACTGTTTTTTCGGGCGATTAACCAACAGCAAATCATTTTCCCGGCTTAAATTATATAGACGCGGATGAGTCGGGCAGACGGTTAGTACGCTGTCGGCGTTCGACTGGCGCATTAACCGCCAACACTTTTTGATATCTTCCAACTCTCGCAAGGGCGAAGTAGTCTGTAATATTAAAACGTAGTCTGATTTGTATTGCTGCTCTTTTATTAATTTTTTTACAGTATATAGTATGCTGTCTATCGCCTGGGAATGATCTTGGGCTAAATAGGCTGGCCTCAACCATGGCACTTCCGCGCCGTATTTTTTAGCAATCGCTGCTATCTTTGGCGAATCCGTATCAACAATAACCCGATCAACGAAAGATAAGGCCAGAGCCTGTTCAATCGTGTAAGCGACAAGCGGTTTACCTAAAAAATCCTTAATATTTTTATTAGGAATTCTGCTTGAACCGCCGCGAGCCGGTATATAAGCTAATACTTTTTCTTTTGACATATGTAAATTTAAATTATTCCTTAAATTCAAAATGTTTTAACTTTTCTTCTGATCTGGATTTATAAGCCTCTAACCCAATCGCCTGCTCGCCCGGGCGCGGCAGATACAAGGCTAGCTGTTTCTCTAAAAAACCCATGCGCGCGCCGGCCGAAAATATGCGAATGGCAAGATCTGTATCATTTACCCGATTCCAACTCTTACGCCAGCAATTAATATTATATTTTATAAATTTTAAATAAGACCGATAAAGCCAGGTGCAAGACCCGCCGATCTTAGGGTTGTCCCCTTCAACCGGCTTATTGGTTATATTATAATAAGGCCCCTGGGCCCTGGCGCCATCAACCACGCAACGCTCGCCATTTTTCTCTACGATATGGCGGGCGGAAACAAATTCATAATTCCCTAATTGGGCGAACCTTAAAAGCTCCTCAAGATGATCACCCGTCCAGACATCATCGTCGTCCAAGCGCGCTATCCATTTTCCTCTTACCATGGTCAGCGCCTGATTGGCCGCGACCACCGGTCCGGCCAGCCAATGGTTTTCTACTGTCGGCGGGTAACGATAACCGCGTTTGGGCAAATTATAATATCTTATCCTGGGATCTTTAATTTTAGAAACCAGCGCCTCGGTATGGTCAGTGCAATGATCGCCTAAAATAATTAACTCAAAATTTTTATAAGTTTGCGCCAAAACCGACGGCAAGGATCTCTGAATTAATATCTCCGCTCGATTGTAGGTGGGGATATAAACGCTAATTAAAGGAAACTTATCTTCTTGGTTATATAAATTTTCGTATCTTAAACGTGAAATTTTAAGCTTAACCGGCTCAAATAAAGAATAACGCAAATCATTACCACCGCTAATTAGCTTATTAATTATCGTCCGTTTTTGCGGCACATTTTTTTCCATATTTTTTATGAATTATAACGTTATTCTGTTCTTAAACGCCTAAGCCTTTGTGGCCCCCAAATTATCATCTTTTCATAAAACACATAATTGGAGAAACTCGAAAATTCATCAATTTTAGTATTGAACAAATCAAATTGATCTAAATAGTAAATTCTTTTAACCGGACGGCTAAAACGGTAATTCTTAAAACTGCCTTTAAAGTCATCTGCTCGCCATTTTTCATAATCATATATTTCCTCAACCGCGAATTCTTTTCTAATGTCTTTTTTTGTCAATTTTCCTGCTTTTTTATCCTGAATTATCCGGCATTGTTTATCCTGTCTGATCACTTCTTTTAAATTTTCGGAGTCTTCACAGGACAATTTATTTTTTACGCCATCAATAATTATCTCGGCGATTTCATCCAGCGCGCCCGTATCTTCAAACAGGCAATAACCGGAAAAGCCGTGATCCAACTTAAAAAAAGTTCCCTGATCTGCCAGCAGATCTTTCCATTGCTTATCGTCACCTGTAATTTTTTCCATTAATTCTTTCTCGTTGTCGAACAGTTCGACTTCGGAATAAGCTTTATACTGCTTGAATAAATTATTTAATCGTGGGTAGCGCACATAATTTTCCATGATAAGATTAAAAATTTCCGTCATCTTTATCCCTCGTGAGAATAAAAAAGTTACGCTATCGGAAAACGCTTCCTTACCTACCAGCAGCCAGGTTACCAGACCGAAACTTCTGATGGTTAAATAATCATTGGAACCGAAACTGTTATTTTGCCAGGCGATTTCTTCGGACTCAATAATGCGAATCGGCTTTCGTCCGCTGATTAAATTGTATTCGCCGTAGCGGCCATTCAACGGCCTGAATTTTGTTTTATACCCGTACTTTTCCCTGTCCACTTCGGCGATTACCGTACCCGGCAATAGTTTTAAAATATAAACTGCCGGGTTAGTAACGCCCAAAGATAAAATTTTATCAACCGTCTCCATAAAAGACTTTAAAGTCTCGCCCGGCAAGCCAAAAATCGTGTCAACTTCCGTCGGTAAGTGGTATGGTTTGGCAATGGCGACTATTTCTCTGATGGTTTCAACCGGTATATTTTTTCTTTTGCAGTTATTAAGCACCGGTTCGGTTAAAGTCTGCAGGGCGAAATAAAAAGAACCCATCATCCGCGCCGTATTGATCATCATCTCAATTGAAGTTTTTGTTTTTTGTTTGGTGGTCGCGCTGACGATCAGCCGGGGGAAACCGGTCTTTTTATAAAGATCAAGCATAAACGAACTAATCCTTAAATCGCGTTCGCCCATAATGCCGAAATTTGTGTCGGCAATTTCAACTTCTTTTGAGGTTGAATGTTTTGAAATATATTGCAGCTCATCATAGACCGTTTGCTCATTTTTTATGCTCAGAGGCATAAAAGTGTTCGCGCCACCGCAACAAAAAGTGCATTGATGCGGACAACCGCGCGCCGTTTCCAGCGTCGCCACAAAACCGGCATGCAAAAATTTATCTAAATATCCGGTAAGGTAAGGCGACGGGAAAGTATTGATATCGATTCCTTCGGAAATAATTTTTCCCCTAATTACCTTGCCGGTTCCATCTAAACGAAAGGCGCAACCGTCAAGATTTTCTTTAAATATTGAGACTGGGCTTGCCTGACTCTCCAAAATTCTGTTTATAATATTCAAAAACGACTTTTCTCCCTGGTCAATAACTATTATATCTAGGCTGAGGTGAGTTTCTAAAATTTTCTTAAAATGATCCGAGTTCCTGGCGATACTGGCGCCGCCGATAACCGTGATTGTCTGCTGGCTGATTATTTTACAAGCCTCAATCATTTTAAAAGTTAAATTGGTATTCCACATAAATAACGAACAGCCCAGAATATCTGGCGGCCGACGTCTAATCTCTCTGATCAACTCATCGGGGTCTTTGAACAAAAAAATTTCTATTGAATCGCTCAGCTCCTTTTTGCAGAAACTCGCGATTGAACCAATGCCTAAGGGCACGTGGAAACGATTGCCTGGACGAAAATGATCCAGATCGGCCAAATAGATTATCAACTTTTTTTCTGATGTTTTATCCATGATATTTATAATCTGATATAACTAATATGCGGTTCCTCGGTAAATTTTTTAATCTCATAATTATTTAGGTTAAAGGTTTCCAACAAGGCAGCTGTTTCACCTTCCCACCTTTTCTCGTTAAGCTCGTCAAAAGCTATAATCGCTCCTTTAGGCATGCGGGGCAATATGGTTTTCAATGCCACCTTAGTGGGTTCATAAATATCAAAATCAAGATACAGCAAAGCTACCAAAATATGTGGATTTTTTTCAAAGTAGGTTGGTATGGTTTGAACCGCATCACCTTTCACTAAAATTACTTTAGGGATATGGCCGATAGGCCTATTCCCATCATATAATTCCATGCTTTTATTAATCACCCTAAGATTGGTGTCTGACATATCATTTACCTTTGCCATATCGGAATTATCCTTTGAATGAACGCTGGGAAAGCCTTCAAAGCTATCAAAGCCGATAACCTGCCGATTAAGTGCATAAGGTTCAAAGATAGCGCTTAAATTGGCAAATAACATTAATGAAGTTCCTTTATAAACGCCGCATTCCACTATACTGCCTTTGACATTGAGTATCTTCTTAAATAATTCATACCTTATCAAATATCTGGCTAACTCTTGTCTGGTTATAAACAAAGGAAAATTATCGGCTATTTCTTCGGGCTTAACACTTTTTAGAAATTTTTCCCTCTCTTCCGCAAGATTAATTTCGGGTTGGGAGCAATTTGTTTTCATATTTTTTATAATTAAATTATTTTATTATTTTCCCGCAGTTCATTCTTATCAGTCCATTTTATCTCCGGGCCGCTTTGTTTATATGGCCGATGGCTCCAGGGCGTCCAGCCCGCTCTGACCACCCGCTCAATATCTTCTTCGGTTAATTTTTTGTCAAAAATTTTATAATTTCCTTTTACATATTTAGGCGAACCCAACGCTTTTAACCGTTCGGCATTTTTGGGCGAAACCAAATCGTAGGCGGCATGGCTGGAAACCCGTTCCATCGGTATAGCGCCGCCGCAACGCGGGCAATAACGCTTTACCTGATCCATAAATTCATTGGGATTTTTATCCCACCAGCCCTTTTTCAAAGGATAACCGCCCGGACCATTTAACAAATAATCTTGGGCCGCCGCCACTTCGCAAAAGAATCCGCCCTTGGGAGTAATTGAAGCGGCCCAGCGCCACTGCACCCAGCAATTACCGATTAAGCGCCACATTAATTCCCGATCAGCTAAAATTTCTTCCGCGGCCACGAGTAGGGGTTGATGTTCTCCCACCTCCATGTCCTTATGATCATTATAAACAATCATGTCCTTATCAAAAGTTTTGGAGATAATTTCTTTATACTCATCCCATTTAAAGCCGTTGGTCCAAAGCGCTCTTTGGCGACGATTGGGAATCAGCTTTTCCACTATTTCACAAACTTCTTTAAACTGCGGATGCAAGGTTGGTTCGCCACCCATGATGCCGATCTGCTCTTTATAACCTTCAAGCGATTCAATCGCTTTAGCTACCATATCTAAATCCATAAAAAACGGCTTTTTATGATGGCCGATAAAACGAGTGCACTGCGAACATTGCTGGTTGCAGGCGTTGGTAATTTCAATTTGAATAACTTTCATGCGATAAATCGGTATCATATAAAATTTATATTAAAATAAAAAACTATTTTCTAATATTGCTAACTTTATAAAAATAAGAGTTTTTATTCTTGAGCAATTCTTCCGGCGAACCCTGTTCTTTGACTTCGCCATTTTGCAGGACCAACAACTTGGTGCAATTCATAACCGTGGATAAACGATGGGCAATTAATAAAACCGTGACTTTATTCTTTAAATTTTCAATCACTTCCTGAATCTGCACTTCGGATTCGTTGTCAAGCGCGCTGGTAGCCTCGTCTAAAATTAAAATTTCCGGGCGTCTGGCTAAAATTCTGGCGATAATTATTCTTTGCCTTTGTCCGGCGGATAAGAGCAAGCCTCTTTCGCCGATAACCGCTTCATATTTGTCAGGACAACTCTGAATAAAATCATAAATATTGGCCATTTTAGCGGCTTGTTTCATCTCTTGATCGGTTATCGATTCGCTGTAAAATTTTATATTATTGGCGATCGTATCATTTTTTAAAAAAATATCCTGCGAGACATAGCCGACATTTCTTCTCCATTTAGCCAAACGAATTTCATTGATGTTTTTTCCGTCCAATAAAATTTCTCCTTTGACCGGATTAAATAACCGCAATATTATATCAACGATAGTGGTTTTCCCCGCGCCCGACGGCCCGATTAAACCCACCATTTCTCCTTTTTTTATTATAAAATTAACATTAGCTAAAATATTTTTTCCATCAATATAATTAAAGCCTATATTTTTTAATTCCAGGGAGTCTTCAAATTTAAAATCAGCCGCGCCATCGTCAATTTCCCGATTCTTTGTCACTTCATCGCTATATTCAAGCATCTTTTGCACATAGGGAACCGCGGTAACTATAGCATAAAAAGTTGACTGTAATTGCTGGGTATAAGTGAATATTCTTTGAATTAAATAAATAATCGCGGCCAAAGCGGCAAAATTAAAAGAATTAGTTTTGTAAGAAACGGCGAAAACAATAAAGACGAAGAACAGGCCGATTGGCTGAATAAGAGCATCGGTAGTGATGCTTAAAAAAGAAGTTTTAATGGCTAATTCTCTTAATTTTCTGAAATATTCTCCGGCTTTATTGATAATATTACTGCCGGCCGACATTACTTTGATTGTTTTCATGCCCAAAATATTTTCATTGACATGATGAGCGGTCTGCCGGTTAATTTTTTCCCGTTCACGCGATAAAGATCTGGTTTTATATAAAAACGGTTTAAAGACAAAAAAGACCAAACCGCCCATAAATATGGTTATCAGAGTAATAAACCAAGAAATATTTATTGCCACCAAGAGAAAAACGATTAAACTAGCCACGAGTATCAAGCTATTACTTATATACTGCAATAAGTAGCTGCCACTTTGGACGTTAGTAACTAAAATAGTGTCCAGATGGCCTAATTTTTGTTTTAAAAGAAATTGCCAACTTGCTTCAGTCGTCTGCTTAAACAACTTCACTCTGGTTTTTTCTTCATAAACCGCGGTGATTCTAATTTTGATATAATTTGACAAAAGTAAAATCAGCACCCTGAAAATGAGCAAAAAGCAAACAAAAATAAATAAAAATTTCAAACTATAGCTTAAATGAAAAAAATTAAAAAACTTGACAATTACTCTGGAAATTACATCGTTGGTTTTACTGCCGGCGCCGGTAATAAAAGAATAGATAGGGATAGCGGCGTTGATACCGATGCCCTCGAGCAAGGTACTTAAAAATCCCAGAACGGTCAGCGCTAAAATTTGTTTTTTATATCCCCAATAGGCCTTATAAAAAATTTTAGAAAAATCAATTAATTTTTTATTTTTTAAAATCATAAATGATACTAAAACTTTACCACTTATTAATTTTATCCACAACTTTTTGTTTCAATTTTAAATACGATTTAACCGCCCGTTTTTCAACTTCGGGCGAAACCAAGCGTAAAATTTCTTTGCCTAAAATACGATATTGGCCGCCCACCTTGTTGGCCTTAATCAAGCCATTTTTTAAAAGCCGCTTAATCGTGCTGTTGCTGATTTTCAATAACTTTTGAGTTTCGGCCGTAGTATAGACGATATTTGGTTTTATTTCTAAATTATTCATATATCGGTATTATAACCAAAGTATCAAAAGGTGTCAAATGGTGCCATTGACGTTTTTAAATATAAGTACTAAAATATTTATATAACTTGTAAATACCAAGCTTTTTATGAAAATTTGCTTTATGCTGCAACGCCGCTTTGCTTATATCGGACACACCTTAGCCAGCCAATTAAATCAAAAATACGGTATTGAGAATTTTTGCGGCTACGTAGCAATGCGAAAAAGTTTTAATTTTATTAAAAATAAAAAATCGCCGCGCTTCTCGGAGCTCATCTTGGACGAGGATATCCACCGGCGTTATAAAACTGAAATAATCGATTGTGACTTTATTAAAAAATTAGAAAAGGACCACGGCTTACCCAATCTCTGGCCTTATATTGAACTCGACAGAATTATCCGCTCTAACCAACACATCCGAGTTTTTCCCTACGATACGCCCGCCTACTCCCATGAAGAGATGATAAAAATAGTTCAAGTTAACGCCAAGGCGATTATAAAATTTCTGGACGAGAGCAAGCCCGATGTCTTGATCACCCCGGTTATCGCCTCAATCGGCAGCTTGATGCTTTACCAAATGGCTAAAAAAAGAAATATAAAGACGCTGATTATTCATTCCGCTCGCATAGGTATTAAACACATGATAAACGAAGATATTATTAACTACAGCTCCGCCATTAATTTATTCGATAAACTCCAAACTAATAAAATTGACTATCCCGAAGAACAGGCAAAGGCCATCGCCCTTTTAGAAAAATTCCGCCGACAGCTTCAACCTTACAGTTTAGCGGATTTACCAAAATTCAGACCAATAAATCGCCGTCGACAATTTATTTTTTTAACGCCCAAAAAACTGATTTGGTCGATACGCTGGCACTATAGGATAATAATCTGCTATTTAACTGACCCGTATCGAGACGATTACACCAATATTAACCCATTTCTGCAAATTTGGGATAATCTTAAAAAGAAAATTAGAGTCTTAATCGGTTACGGAGATCTTTGCGATGAAATCGTACCGAACGAAGACTTTGCGTACTTCCCTATCCACCAGGAGCCGGAAAATGCTACCTTGCTTTATGCCCCATTTTATAAAGATCAACTTTGGCTGATAAAGCAAATGGCGCGCTCTCTGCCATTAAATTTTAAACTTTATCTTAAAGAACATCCGACCATGCACGGCCACCGCTTAAGACGTTTTTATAAAGAACTTAAAAAAATTCCCAATATTAAGCTAATCAAGCCGGAGATTGAAAGTTCGTCTTTAATAATAAACGCTAAATTAATTTTTACTATCAGCGGCACGACCGGCTGGGAAGCTGTCCAGTTAAAAAAACCGATAGTTGTCTTCAGCGATGTCTTCTATAGCTACTTACCTATGGTTAAAAAATGTGTTGCGATTGAGCAATTACCCTATCTGGTTAAAGACCAGTTGGAAAATTTTAAACATGACGAAATAGCCTTAATTAATTTTTTAACAGCCATTCTACACGAAAGTGTTGATGCTGACTTGGCCCAGCTTTGGGATATAGAAGGCGGCGGCCAAATTGAAAATAAAAAAGACCAACTAACGCCTTTAACCGATTTAATAGCTAAAAGATTAAATTTAAAGCCATTGAAACAGACAAATCTATGATTGATGAAAAATCAGAAAAAATTGTCGTGGTCGGTTTTGGCTGGGTCGGACAGGCCAACGCACTGGCGCTCTCTAGAATGGGTTTTGAAGTTTTTTATTATGACATTTTTACCCCCAAACATCACTATTCCGAAAAGTATCAAGCGCTTTACGAAAAAATAAAACCTCTAGAAACTCCTCTGCAAATTGACGGTTTAAACACCTGGTATATTGTTTGTATCGGCGATCGAGTAAGTGAAGACGGACATCAGGATATTTCCTTGATTGAAAAAGCCTTGATCTCCCTACGCCCCGCCAAAGGCCAAGTCGTCCTTCGCTCCACGGTTTTGCCTAAATACCTTAAACAACTTTCTTTTAATATTTATCTGCCGGAATTTCTTCATGAAATCAACGCCGTGGAAGAATGTTTAAACCCTTTTATTTTCGTCATCGGGGAAAGAAACAAGGCCGTTTATCCCGACTTTATCAAACAGTGGGAAAAAAGAGCCATAAAAATTTTTAAAGGCACGCCCGAAGAAGCGGCTCATATCAAATACCTTTCCAACGTTTGGAACGCCTTGCGCATCGCCTTTGTTAATGAATTCGGCGATGGTCTGGCTCTGCCGACAAATAAGGAACAGCGGGAAAAAATTGAGCGACTGATTGATTTCTTTTTTGAAAAAAAGAGCTATTTGCGCTACGGTAAAACCTTTGGCGGCCATTGCCTGCCCAAAGATACTCGAGCCTTTATGGCCTACAAAGAAGAAACCCGGCCATCGCCCTTATTGAGGGCGATTCATGAATCAAATAAGCAGCATCAACTGGTTGAGACGGCTTATCCCCTGCCCCAGTGGTTTTCTGGCTGGGATTATGCCGCTTATGGCCGAGGCTTTACTCGCATATCTCGCCGTCTTTGGCAAAATTTAAATTCTATAAAAATCGTAAAAATAATCCGACGTCTTTTCGGGCCATTAATAAAATTGTTGGAAAAACTAGCTTCCAAAAAATCTTTGCCTCAACTTAAAACCAGATGGGAAAAATTAGCCAAAGATAATCCTTATTATTATACCAACTCCGATACTAAATCACGCCAAAACGTAGACGAATTTGAATTGCGTCAAACTGGAAAAAATGATTATTTAAAATATGTGTCCAATGATGCGCTATTGCAGAAGACATTAGACGATTTTAAAGATAAAACCGTTTTGGAAATCGGCGCCGGTGTCGGACGCATGACTGAGTTTTTTTGCCAAAACTTCAACCTAGTCCATGGACTTGATATTTCTCCGTCGATGCTAGCCATCGCCCGAAGACGCTTAGCCGCTTACCCAAACGCTAATCTAATTGAAAGCGCAGGTAATACCATACCTTTACCGCCAGAAAAATTTGATCTAATTTTTTCTTACCTAGTATTCAAATATTTACCGACTGAAAAATTAATTCTAGATTATTTCAAGGAAATGTCCAAGGCCTTAAAGCCGGGCGGTCTGGCTAAAATACAGCTGCGCACCGGCGCCTCACCTTATTTCTGGCAGTGGTACTGCGGAATTTCTCTTAACCCGGCTGAAGCGAAAAATTTAGCTAAAGCCGCCGGACTGGAAGTTTTAAAAACAGAAATTGAAAATAATAAAAGCCTCTGGCTTTGGCTTAAAAAATAATTTATGCCTGAAAAATTTGATTTAGAAAAACCAAATCAGGAAGACAAAAAAAATGTAATTGAACAATTAAGGTCGTTAACAGAGGAAAAGCTAAAAAATTTTTCCGATGGTCACGGTCTGGGCCATGTTTTAAAAGTTGCTGAATTAGCTAAACTGATAGCTCTAGGAGATGGTAAAAATGTTTTCAACGCAGAGGCGGCCGCTTTAACTCATGATTGGGGGCGGGCTGATGAAGCTAGCGATCCAAAGAAAAGAAAGCACGCTGAACTATCTGCTATCGCGGCTCAAGCGCCTTATCGGCAGTTTTATGAACGAGGCCAAATCAATGCCATGCAATATGGCGAAATCATGAGAGCGGTTAAACGACATAGCTTAAATGAAAAAACTGCCAGGGAAACCCTGCCAATAATTCGAGATGCGGACAGATTAAGCCGTTTCGGCGCGGTCGGCATGTACCAAAACACATTGGCCCTTAGTGAGATGGCCAATGTGCCTTTTTATCTTAAAGGTCGCCCGGTCATTAGAGAAGAAAACGCGCCGATTATGGGCAGAAAAGATATGAAATGTAACGTCGATAATTTTAATTTTGTTTTAGACTGGCGAAAGATGATGGAGACTGAATCCGGGAAAAAGATAATGGCGATTCTTGAACCAAGTTGGCGCGCTTTTCTTGAACTGGTATCAAATCATCTGGAGACAAATGACAAAAATTTTTGGTTGGAGTATCTAAGGAGTCGTGCGGAAATTGTCCAAACTAATGTGGAATTATACAAAAAAGACCCGGAACACCGGCTAGCGACTTTTGACGATCAGCTGGAAATGCTAAAACAGACTGAAAACGTTTCAATTTTTTCCGAGGAAAAATTTCAAAAATATTTGTTGGAGCATAAATAAATAACTTAGCATATCAAGATATGAAAAAAATCCTCATCACCGGCGGAGCCGGATTTATCGGTTATCATTTAGCCAAACATCTCTTAACCAACACTAAAAACCAGCTGGTTTTAGTAGACAATCTTCAGCGCGGTAAAATGGACGCTGACTTTAAAGAATTACTAAAAAATAAGCGAGTTCAATTTATTCAGGCTGATTTAACCAAGCCGGAATTTTATTCCACGCTGGATACAGATTTTAACCAGGTTTATCACTTGGCCGCGGTTAACCACACAAAATTATTTTACGAAATACCGCAGGAAGTTTTGCGCATTAACACCTTATCTCTTATTTATATCCTTGAATGGATCAGGGGTCTAAAGAAAAAACCCAAACTCTGTTTTACTTCTTCCAATGAAGCCTACGCCGGCGCTTTAGCCTCTTTTAATCAGCTGCCAATTCCCACTCCGGAAAATGTGCCTTTAGTTATCAGCGACACATACAACGCTCGCTGGTCCTACGCCGCCACCAAGCTGGTGGGCGAGCTCTTTGTCATCTTCTACGCCAAGGCCTATAATTTTCCGGCGGTGATTGTCCGGCCGCATAATTTTTACGGCCCGCGCGCCGGTTACGGCGGACATGTTATTCCGGATTTTTGCGAGAGAATAGCGGCTAAAGTTAACCCTTTCCCGATTTACGGCGCTGATGACACGCGCACTTTTTGCTATATTAGCGACGTGGTTTTAGCCATGCGAATGCTCATGGACTCGCCCAAAACCGACGGCCAGCCGATTGAAACCGTCCATATCGGTGCCAGCGATGAAATTACCATGGAAAAATTAGCCGACAAGATGTTTAGCGCTGCCGGCTGGAAGCCAAAAAAAATAATCAGCCGGCCCTCGCCGGCGGGCAGCGTTAAACGCCGCTTAGCTGATATCGTCAAAATAAAAAAACTGGTTGGTTGGCAACCAGAAACTTCCTTAGAAAAGGGGTTAAAAACTACCTTTGAATGGTATAAAGAAAACCCTAAAAAATATTCCTAAATTTCTTGCTTTAGGTTTATGGCCTTTTCCATTCTTCGATTTAATTCCGCGATATTTTCTTTATAATTCATTTCGTCTTCGTTCAAGCGCTCATAGCATTGGCGTGACAACTCGGCTCTCAATTCGTAATCGCCCGCCAGCTGTTCAATTTTATTCGCCAAATCATTTAGGTCTCGGCGCTTAAAATAAAGGGCGCTATTTTTAGCCTGCCACTCTAATCCGCCGCCGCCGGGCAGGATCGATGGTACGCCAAAAGCCATGGCATAATATAAAGAAATTGAAGTACCGGCCAGCCACCAGTCGGCCTGAATAAAAATATCCGCCTCACTATAGTATCGATAGAGCTGCTCTTTTGTGACCCAGCCTGGGATGGTCACATATTTCTGCAATCCCAAATCTTCCACCATCTTTCTAACCTGTTTTTCTTCAGGTCCAGAACCCCCCAAAATTAATCGGAAGTTTTCCTTATTTTTAATTTTTGAAAAACCAGCCAATAAAATATCAAAACCCTTGCCGGGAGACATACGGCTGGAAAAAAATAAATTAATCGAACCGGTCTTTTTATTCCTTAACCGATAGGAATTTGGTGTAATTTTATTTTCCTCCATTATCTTTTTAATATCTACTGGATCTCCCAAGACTAGACATTTATGGTTGTTGCGAATACCAAATTCTTTATACATGGCCATTAGAGCCGGGCTGACAAAAGCAAAATAATCAAGGCTATTAGCTAATCGCATGCCAACGTATTTTTCCAGCCACCATCTAATCTTTCCTTTGGCCAAATTAAAAAAATTCTGTTTTGGCTGTTTAAAGAGGCTGGAAACGCACTGTGGCCAACAAATTAAAAATTGATTAAAAAAGCCTACCACGGGCACTCTCCCGCCCATTTTTCGATAAAACCCAGCACCATACATAAACAGGTGGGCGTCAATTATAAAAATATCGGCCCGAGAAGAATACTTTTTCAAAATTTTTAATACTCCCATTTGAACGCTTAATAATCTATAGGATTTAATCATCTCCTCGTGAACCTTATAAGGCAAGGGGTCAGTTATTTTATTTTTTGAAGAAAAAGCCGTCACCACCGTAACCTCATTTCCTAAATTAATTAAAGTTTTAATAATCAGATCTATCTCTTCTATCGAACCGCCGGCGGTCAAAAAATTTAGTTTAGAAGTAACAAAAAAAATCTTCATGAAATTATTTAATTAAAGTAGCCTAATTTTTTCGCGTATTCAAGCATCTTCCCCTTTTTTCTTATTTTGACAGGGCGCGCCGGAATGCCAATATAAATTGTCCAAGGTTCTGTATCTTCTGTCACCAGAGAACAGGCTCCGACCACCGACCCCTCGCCTAAAGTAACTCCTGGCAAAATAACGGCGTTGGCGCAGACATTGGCGAATCGCTCAAAAATCACTGGTTTAATTATAACTTTAGTATATCTAGGCGGTATACCCGGCGCAGTAATCAGACTGTCTCCTAAAAATTCATCGGAGGCGCATAAAATTTTACCGCCCAAAGCGATATTTGTGAAATGCCCCATTTTTATTAATCCTTTCTGGCCGCCAATGATATGAACGCCCGGACCAATATGAATATAGTCGCCGATCTCGGCTTGCGTGGTCAAATAAAAACCACTGTCAATCGCGACATGATTACCGACAGAAACCATGGCCGGTCGCCTAATTTCGACTTGCGCGCTTATAAAAACATCTTCACCTGCTGATTTAAGCCAAGATTTATCGTATTGCGGTGAGTTTAATTTATTAGTTGTTGAACTCATAATATTATTTGACATTGGCCATTATTAATATATAATAATACTATATTAATAAAAAAATTGAGTCAACTATAACGATTAAAAATAAATAACTTATATGATCAAAAAAATTCCCGTCGGCCATGTCGATCAATGCCAAATTTGTTCAGAAAAAAATTTGGAAACAATCCTATCTTTTGGTCATCAACCGATAGTACAGAATTACTTGACCGCTGAACAGCTTAATCAGCCGGAAATTACTTATCCGCTTAATTTTTGCTACTGCTCTAATTGCGGGCTAGCGCAACTTGACTATATTATTGATCAAAAATTAGTCTTTCCTCTAAATTACCCTTACCGCACCGGATTGACTAATATGCTAATTAAAAATTTTCGCTCACTGGCTGACACTTTAGAAAAAAAATATCTTTTAACCACCGATGACCTAATTATTGATATCGGCTCAAATGACGGCTCTTTGCTTAAACCCTTGAAAGACAAGGGCATGAAAGTACTGGGTATAGAGCCGACTAATGCGGCTGAAGACGCCAACAATCAAGGCATCAGAACAATTCAGGGATATTTCAACGAAAAAATCGCTAATCAAGCGGTAAAAAAATATGGCAAAGCAAAAATAATCACCATGACCAACGCTTTCGCCCATATCAATAATCTTTTTGAAATTTTAAAAGGTATAGAGATAATGCTCGATGATGATGGAATTTTTGTTTCGGAATCGCAGTATTTATTAGACATGATGCAAGGTCTGGAGCTTGATACAATTTATCATGAACATCTTAGATTTTATTCTTTAAAACCATTGATCAGGCTTTTTTCTCTTACCGGCTTTAGCTTAATAGATGCTGAAACTATTCCCGCTGCCGGCGGTTCCATTAGAGTTTATGCAAAGAAGGGCCAACATCTCGCCGGTAATAATTTAAAAAAAATGATTAAGGCCGAAGAAGCTATAGGGCTATATGATATTAAAAAATTAAAAAAATATGGGCATCGAATGATCGAGGCCAAAAAAGAGCTAATGGCCCTATTAATAAATTGTCAGCGGCAGGGAGCTCGCATTGCCGCTATCGGCAGTCCGGCTCGCTCCAATACCTTGCTGGGTTTTACTCATATTGATAACCATTTAATTGATTATGCTGGCGAAAAATCAGGTTCACCCAAAATCGGCCTGTTTACTCCCGGGACCCATATTCCCGTGGTCGATGAAAAAAAACTTTTTGTTGACCAGCCGGACTACGCGCTAGTGCTTTCATGGCATCTAGGCAAAGAATTAATGCAGCTAATGAGAAAGCTCGGCTTCAAAGGCAAATTCATTATGCCGCTGCCTCAACCCAGAGTAGTCGAAGAAATTTAGATGGTATAAAATTCTTTTATAGTATTGACGACATACATTACCTCGTCATCTGACAGATCAAAACAGGAGGGCAGCCATAGGGCTTTGGGGCTTAATTTTGTGCTATTCGCAAAATTATCGTCTTTAAGCTTATAGGGCAACTGGGTATGCAAGGGAAACCAATATTTTCTGCAATTTATATCGCGATTTTTTAAATAAGCTTCTAGCTCATCGCGCCTGTCAATGACCGCGTCAGTCCATTGTGGTATTTCCTCTTCTTTAAATTCAAATAATTTTAGTCCCTCAATGTTTTTAAGGTTATCAAAGTATAATCTATTTATTTTTTTCATTCTCTCGGTTCTTTCGGACAAATAATTCAATTGACCTAAGCCGACAGCGGCTTGCAGATTGGTAAATTTAAAATTATAACCAATGGAATTATGAAAATCATCGCCACCCGTGCCGGTTTTCGGCCTGCCTTGATCTTTTAATTCTCTTAATCTTACGGCTAACTTATCGTTGTCGGTCGCTATAAATCCGCCTTGTCCGGTGGTGATGGTTTTGTTCGGTGATAAAGAAAAGCAACCCGTGTCACCAAGGGTACCAAGATATTTATCATCTTGTTTCGAAAAAAGCGCCTCAGCAGCATCTTCAACTACAAAAATATTATTTTCTTTGGCTATTTTTAAAATTGCCCCCATGTCGGCTCCTCTGCCAGTAACATGAACTGGCACTATGGCTTTTGTTTTTTTCGTAATTGCTCTCTTAATAGCGGCAACGTCAATATTCGAAGTTTTTTGGTCGATATCAACCAGAATTACTTTTGCGCCGCACATCTCAGCGGCGTTCGCGGTGGCTATGAAAGTTATATCCGGGACTATTACTTCATCGCCGCAACCAACGCCCAAGCTTTTTAAAGACAAAGAAAGCGCTACTGTACCGCTGGTTACGGCTATCACCTGCCTAACTTTTAATAAACTGGCGATTTTAGTTTCAAATTGTCTAGTTATATCGCCATCATTTAAATAATTACTGGCCAAAACATCTTTAACTAAACGGAACTCTTCTTCTCCAATCCTCGGCGACCACCATTTTATTATTTTCTTTTTCATATAAACAAAATTAATTTACGGAATAAATAAATACTTTGCCATCATTAAATTGCTCAACTAACTTTAATCCCTGAAGCTGATTTTTTATATTATCTTTTAAAGGTCCTGAAGATAAAATATAATCTAATTGATACTTTTTCAATAGTTGGGAAAAATCTTGTTTAACAAATTGCCGATAATCTTCGGGCAATTTTTCTAATCTTTTCGGCAGCTCGTTATCGGTAAAATCAGGAAATTGTTTTAAATTATATTGACCGCTCCAATTAGAAAACAAATAACTGACCGCTTCGCCTTTATTATTCTTTAAATATTCTTCTATATTGTCGGCCGATACGCCTTTAAGGCGCAAAAGAACCAAATAATTAAAGAAGTCGCGATCAATTACTATTAGATTATAGGCCCAGTTTGAAGCATAAATATTCGAATGAGTGAAAGCCGGGATGTAACCGTTTAAAATATCAATCTTGCTTTGATCATCAACCGCAACCAAAACCACACTATCTTTTTTCTGCTGATTGAGCCAATTAAAAACCGGTTTATACGCCTGCAAAGCTAAATTATAGTTATCCATTTGGCGGTATGTTCCGGCCTGAATAGCTATACCGAATATCACTGAAGAACTAAAAATAATGGCGGAAATTAGAAGCCATAAATATTGGCTTTTTCCTTTAATAACATTATAGAGCAAAGTCATTGCGACAACCATGGCTAAAGGGATAGTGTATTGAACAAAATGAAACGGCCAAATAGTCATGCCGGTAACCACTTGCTCAGTAAACACCCAGAAGCTTCCCAGAAGCAAGGCTAAACAAAACAAATTCCAATCTCGAACATTAGATAAATTAAATCGCCTAAAAAATTTCTGCCGGTCTTTAAAAAATAATTTTAATTTATTAATCAACCAAGGCGCGAACAATATTAAGTAAAACAATAAAACGGCTAAAATCAATCGGTTGAATAAAGGGTAATGAGTGTTAAATAGCCCATTTTTTAAAACCGCTTCCTTATAAGACGGACTTTGGCTCGCAATAAAAGACATATACCAATAAGGCAATGATATTGTCAAAGCCCAAAATATCACCCAGAAAAAACTTTTTACTATTTCGAATTCTTTTTTTATCAGATACATTAAAATCAAAACAGCTAAAACTGAAACCGCCACCCCCCAGCTAAAAAAATAACTAGCAATCATCAAAGCTAAAAACAGAGCTGAAAAAAATATCATGATTTTTTTATACGCCGACTTCTTGATAATCAACCAAATACAGATTAAAAAAGAAAATAAAAAAATCGCTCCCAATATGGGATTAACCAACCTTGCCCAAATTAAAAATTTTCCGCCAATGGGAGATTGACCGGTTAAATAAAGCCATAGATTATGGTAATCTACCAAATCATAACCAAGTGTCACTAATACCGCCCCGGCAATTGCATTGAACTTATTGGAAATAAAATTCGAATTGATTGTTAATCTATAGATTAAATAATACACTAATAAAAAAAGTATAAATGGCAAAATAAATCTGCTAGCTACTATAATATCTACCAGAGGAATACCAAGCAACAAGCTGGGGATCGCATAAAACATCTCCGCTGTCGGTGGCGTTAACGACATTTGATCTTTATATTCATAAAAACCTACCGAACTTATTAAGGGATGGCCGTCTATAATTTCTTGTACCCTGGCTATATAAAAATCTTCGTTGGCCGTGGCCAACATGGGAATTCCTTGATATTTATCACCTAAAGAAATTCTAAAAACAAAATAAGGGGTTATATAAATAATTCCTATTAAGGTGGCAAAGATGATGGCTATTTTGTGCTTTTTAATTATAGTAAATAATTTTGACATATATAATAGATTATTCAATCAGTTTTAAAAAAATTCCTTTTGCGCAATATAAATTTACAAATTGATTATAAGCGCTTCCATTTGGATGAAATTTTGGGATAAATACTTCATAACTTTCTTTATTTATAGGCGTTATCAAAGAAAGTTTATTATTTGCTATTGCATAAATACTAAAATTATTATTTTTGAATTGTTGCAAAACCGTAAGAGGATCTTTGCCCGCGGCTTTTATCCAGGCCGGTGCAAACTCTGTAACAATGGCCAAATTTTTATTAATTTGCATGGTTTGTGCCATACCTGTTAAGGCCGCCGCCTCCCCGCCTTCAATATCAATTTTAATCACCTCGACGTTTGTTATGTTTTCTTGCGTTAAAACTGTATCAAGGGTGTTTGCTTGCACCGATATTTTTTGCATTTTAAAATTAAGCGGAGCGTTAGCTAGCGTGGTATGACAACCGGCTTTTTCCAGACAATGATAAAAATCAATAATACCGGCGTGGTCGCTTAATGCAAGTTGAAATATTTTAACATTCTCAAGATGCTGAGTATTTTTTTTTAACAAAAGAAAATTTTCCGGATCGGCTTCAAACGCCAAAACCATACCGCCGGAACCGACCATTTTTGAAAAAATTCTTGTATAATAACCGATATGCGCGCCAATATCCACAACTATCATATCTTCTTTTATAATTTTTTTAAACACGGCGACCGTCTCCTTTTCATAGAGCTCCCAAAGCATATCAAGTTTCCATCGCCTTATATAATTATTTGGAAAAGAATAACCTCGCAATCGACTGTAACAATCAGTTAGAGCATCAAGTACAAAATAAATTTTTTTATCAAGCCATGGCGAATTTATTGAATGGCGATATAATTTACGAAGATATGATACCAATGAAAATTTCAGCATAATTATTTAAATAGATTTATTTTATCTATAATATATATTAATTCACGCCGGGTTAATTCCGGGAAAATTGGTAATGAAAGAATCTGCTTGGCGAATTTTTCCGTTTGCGGCAGACTGGCTGGTTTATAGCTTAAAAATTTATATGCTGGCTGAAAATGAATCGGGTAAGGATAATGAATGCCATAACCTATTTTACAGGCTTTTAAATATTTTTCAAGTCGACTTCTATATTCAGTTCTAACGACAAAAAGATGCCAGCTCGAAGAAAGGCCATGAAAAACTTTCGGTAAAATAATTTTCGAATTTTTTATATTTTTTATATAATATTCTGCGACGGCTTTTCTTTCCTGATTCCATTGTTTAAGATATTTAATTTTAACATTCAAAATTGCGGCATGCACTTCGTCCAAACGACTATTGTAGCCTTCTATTTCGGAAGTGTAGCCCTGCTTCATACCGTACATTCTTAAACTGCGGCAAACATCGGCAATTTTTTTATTGTCGGTTAAAATCATACCTCCGTCTCCGTAAGTTCCCAAATTTTTAGTCGGATAAAAACTAAAACACGCCATGTCGCCAAAAGTACCGACTCTGCGACCGTTTATTTCAGCGCCATGCGCCTGACAACAATCTTCAATAATTTTTAATTTATATTTTTTGGCGATTTTAAGAATTGGATCCATATCAGCAGATTGACCGAAAATATGGACTACTAAAATCGCTTTTAGTTTTTCCTGCCTGCCGGCAGGCAGGTTGGTAATCTTCTCCTCGATTTTTTTCGGATCCATATTATAAGTCACCGGATCAATGTCAACAAAAACCGGCTTAGCGCCGACATATAAAATAGAGTTCGCCGATGCCACAAAAGAAAATGGGGATGTGATTACTTCATCTCCATTTTTTATTCCAGCCGCAATCATTGCTAAATGCAATCCCGCAGTTCCGCTAGAAACAGCGCAGGCATATTTAACACCGATAAATTCAGCGAATTTTTTTTCAAATTTTTCAACCTTTGATCCCATACTTAAAACACCGGATCTTATGACCTCAAAAACATATTTTTCTTCGTTCCCTACCAGATATGGCCTGGCAATCGGATATTTTTTATTCATCATTTAAAAAGGCAAATCTTAATGATCTGCCGGAATTTTTGCCTTTCTTTTTTTATATAACTTATCTACTGAGCAAATAAATTTAGCGGGAACACCCACAAAAACTGAATTGGCTGGCACATCTTTATTCACAAAGCTATGAGCTCCGATTATGGCATTCTCTCCGATTTTAATACCAGGCATTATTGAGCTGTGGGTGCCTATGCGACAATTATCACCAAGCACTACCTTGCCGGATTTGTCATCAATTGTGGAATAAGAATAAACTGAGCAATGCGATCCGATCTGAACATTATCCCCGATTTCGACACCGTACTTAGCGACGATCAGCGTATATGCCCCAATATCGGTATTTTTGCCCAATTTTAAGCCATCAGGATAAAGGACTAACCAATTCCACTTAGTAGGCTTTCCATGCTTAATTTCAGGCGCTACCCACTTTGAAAATCTCTTTGCCATATTTTATCAGCTGTTTAATACTTTCAACAGATTAAATCTATTATACCAAAAAATCAATAAGAAATTTTCTTGGCTAATAATTTTTTATCAATATTTAAGTTTTCTAAAATTCTGACTATTCGACCTGCGGACTTCCCGTCTCCCCAGGGATTTTTTATCTTTTTCAATTTTTCGATATAATTCCGGTCATCTAAAGATTTTCTGATTGCCGATTCAATTTCTTTTCTGTCATACCCAACATTGATAACGTTTTCTCCATGCTGGCGGCCGGCCTGCCGATCCCCGACATTAACAACTGGAATTTTAAATGAAGCTGATTCAATCATTAATCCGCTACTATTACCGACCCAAACAGCCGCTTCGCGCTCTAATGATAAAAACTTCTTATGTGGGATATTCTTGAAGATATGGAAAAGAGGATTGTTTTTTCGTTTTTCAATTTCTTTGATAATTTTTCTTCCCCCCGCATCAGCATGCGGATAAACAACAACAACAGGTAGACCGACCGATTCCACTGCCGAAATAACTTCTACGGCCTGTTCTCCGGCTTGTTGCCAATCCTCACTTACCGGATGCTGGGTTAATAAAATAAATCTGCCTTTAAAATTAAGATCTAAGTCCTTAAATAATTTCGCACGCGTAAATAATTTACCACGCAAAATAACATCTAATGCCGGGGCTCCGACGACATGCGTACGCCAGGCGTCCTCCCCCATTTTTATTACGCGGGCAGCGGCCTCTTTTGTAGCCGGGAAATTCAATTGAGATAATTTTGTAATGGCATGCCTCGCTAATTCATCAACCGTAGAGCTTCGGTCTCCCGCATGCAGTTGACCGGTTGGAATTCCTAAATACAGACAGGCAAGCGCAACACAAAGCATCTCGGGCCGATCACCTAAAGTTAAAACAAAATCAGGCTGATCTTTTTTAAAGACCGCTATCAGCTTCTGTAAAAAATTTCCGGAAAATTCGGCAGCACCCAAACGACCATCAGTTTTAAAAATAGAATTTATTATTTTTGCTCTCGGAAATTCACCCAGAACATCCCTAACGGTCTTTCCAAATTCCGGCATCAGATGTATTCCAGTAGCATAAATTTGCAGATCCAACTTCGGACTTTTCTTGATGGCGTAGAGAATAGAGGTCATAAGCCCGAAATCCGCCCGCGTGCCGGATATATAAGCTATTTTCTTTTTCTTATTCCTATTCATGATTTATTGCTTAATATAACTGTTTTTCCGCCAGTTAAGTAGCAATAATAAAAAACCACCCAGGGAGTATCCAGAAGTTAAAACATTTCTTCGGCGATAAGGCGGTCTTTTTTAATATCTACCTTCGCGCGCTTTCCTAATAATTCCTCGTAGCGCTTCGGCAAAATTCCAGTACCAGGACGCTTAATAGCCAAATTGTTTTTAGTGAATTTTTCTCCTTTTTTAATAATTCCGGAAGCCACCAAACTTTTTCTGGCAACTAAAACATATTGCTGTTCGCATTTCAAAAATTTCTTTTCCGGACTGCCTAAAATTTCCTGAACAGAACGAATCTGCTCGACCATTTTCTTGAATTCCGCCGGTTCCATGGAAGCAGAATGGTCGGGCCCAGCCAGCTTCCTATCCAACGTCAAATGCTTCTCCAGCATGCACGCCCCCAAAGTCACCGCCATAAGCGTAGCCCGGGAATCAATCGTATGATCCGAATAACCAACTAATACATCTAATTCTTTCATCATTGTCTGCATTGCCCGCAAATTGACATTTTCCGGAGCCAGCGGATAGTCAGTAGTACAATGAAGCGCGATAATTTGATTATTACCGGCTTTCTTGATCGCCTTCGTGGCTTCTTTTATTTCTTTCAAACTACTCATGCCAGTGCTTATAATCATCGGCTTTTTGAATTTCGCCGCGTATTCCAGAAGCGGCAAATTAGTAAGATCGCCGGAGCCGAATTTGAAAGCGGGAATTTTTAATTTTTGCAATAAATCTACCGATTCAAATCCGCCATGCGGGGTGGAAAGAAAAATAATTTCACGATCTTTTGCTCTTTGAATCAGCACCGGATAGTATTTTTCTTTCAGTTCTAATTTCTTAAGCATCGCCAGCTGGCTTTCTTTTTTTCCAAGATTTCGCTTTTGATAATCCGCCATTTCTCCACCGGTAGTCACTACCTGCTCTGCGCGAAATGTCTGAAATTTCACCGCATCTGCCCCCGCAAAAGCCGCCGCGTCTACCAACTTTAACGCCAAATCCAAACTGCCATTATGATTTACCCCAGCTTCGGCAATCACAAACGGCCGGAGGCCGTAATTAATTTTTTTCTTTTGAATAAATAGGGTCTTCATTGTATCGCTTATATAACATAGGATAAAAAGAAGAGTAACAAAAAGCCCCAATGCTTATCGGGGCTTAAATTGATTTATTTTTCTATTTAATCGACAAAAGAAAATCCTCAATATAATCTGCTGCCTTTTTCGGATTCAACGGAATAAATTTATTTCTTACCTCTTCGGAGGCCGGAGTTAAGAATGGACGAATATTTTGAGGAGTTTTAATAATTCCTACCGCGCCAAGCGCCAACCAAGGAACTTCTTCCAAATTAACTTTTTTAAGCGCAGCATCGCTTTCCGGAGTGCTAAGAATAACTGCCGGCTTTCCAGAGCGAATCGCCGTACTCACGGAAGAGCCAAAAGCCGAAAAACAAGCGTCGGCAAGAATAGCCAGATCATCGCTCGTGCCCGAATCGCATCGCACTATCCGATTATGAATCGGATCAAGCAATTCATCCCAAATTTCAAAACATTTCTTCCCGCTGACATCTTCAATGCGATCTTTATAATTCGGATGGTAACAGGGAATTAATCCCCAATTACCCGGTGTAAGCAAAAGCGATGAAACCAACAATTTAAGGTCCGCCTCGGCCACATTTCCTCCGATATAGACAAAAAGCTCGTCAAATCGACGCCTCGCCTCAGATAAAATTTCTAAAACTTTATCCGGAGTGGAATATTTTTTTATGTCAGATACTGCGTGATTTCCAATCACCTTGACCGGAATCCTCCACAAAGTCGTCTCCTCGGCAATTTTTTTTGCGTATTCATCAATGGTAAGTATGAGATCTAGCCGAATTCCGCATAAACGCTTGCTCACAGCCCAATAATCTTCTATCAAAATCACCGGAATCCCGCGCTTATTCGCTTCAAGTCCGACATCCTTAGCGATATTGACCGAAAAAGGAAACTCCATAAGAATCGCATCTGGCCGTACATTTTTTAAGAATGCTCCGGCGTCAAAAACAGGAGCAATGATATCCGAACTAGGAGCGCCGATAAAAAACGGTTTTAAGCCGGCTTGAAACCAAAGAAATACTCCCGCGCCTTCCGCAGCCACGCATACCTCATGACCGCGATTCTTGGCCTCTATCGCAATAGGAACCAGCATTTTTGTTCCGCCAATATCCTTCGAAACAAACAGGAGTTTTGCCAAGACCCGCCTCCATATATTGTTTTCAAATCAAATATAACTGTAAATATATTACAAAAAATCATATTTAATAGCAAACTTAAAACTGGCGGGCACGCCGCTTAACTATATGAAAATATCCCCTATAAATAGCGTCCGGACGGACGATAACAGTTCTATGACTGCTTTGTTATTTGAAAAAGAATCCGGAGATTTGCTAAATTCTCCTCAAAAGAAAACGGATAATTTACCCTGCCGTAAATCGCATCCAAAAACATTTTTATTTCATCATTATACATTTCTTCTTCGTTGACATAGCCGGTTTCCGGATTGCCCTTGGGAGCCGGAATAATCTCGGTGGTTTTTGATTTTGCGTCATATATTTTAATGACATGATCAAATCTTTCCCAATCCAAAACGCCCTCCGATCCCAAAATCCGAAGCGTCCGGACCGGCTTTCTAGAAATTACATCAATCAAAACATTGCCCAAAATACCATTTTTATATTTTACATTGGCCGAAATAATATCATCGGCCTCCATATCCAAATCTGAAACTTTGGCAATCGTTCCCGAAACATCCTCAACCGAAGAATTCATCAGCCAATTCAGCCAAATTAATTCAAAAGGCAGCATTTCCCGGCAGGCGCCGGTTTCCTTTTTAGAAAAATAAACTAGGCGATAATCCTCCCACGGATGCCAATCCGGCAGATACTGGCCCATATGATATTGGAAAGCCAGAATTTTTCCGATTTTTCTCTCCTCCAAAATTTTCTTCATCATTTTGATCGGAGTATAAAAACGCATAGTGCACGACGGCGCCATTACGATACCCGGATCTTTGTCCGTCGACTGAATAATTTCTCTATAGCCGTCATCATTGGTTGGATGTTCTACAAAAAAATGCTTTTTGTTTTTCAAGGCAAATCTAATATAATCGCCATGCTTCTCCGGCGATGTGGAAATCAGTAGCGCATCAAAATCTTTTTCCGACACATCATTCAAGTTGTCAACGGTTTTAATGCCGTATTTTTCTTCCGCCTCTTTTCGTTTCTCCGGCGAAATATCAAAGCCGATGATATTGTTTTCGCCATTAACACCCAAATTGCGAATCCGCCTCTTGCCCATTGATCCGAGCCCAATTTGCAAAAAAGTCAATTTTTTCATATTTTTTTAATACGATCGGCAACGGATTTTTTATTTTTATAAAGAATTTCCGCCAATGCCCAATCTTCCGGATTATCCAAATCAACCGAACGCCATTTTTCGCAAATAACCGCCTTGGTATTTTTGGTTATAACCGATTTTTCTCTTAAAAAAGCGCTGGTTTTGACTATATAAACAAAACAGCCGTTCAAAATATAAGCCGGCCGCCAATCTTGAACATTGGAAGAAATCTTTTTGGGACGATTGACCAGAACAATATTTTTTTTATCATCCAAATAATAAAGCCGGGGATGAGTCGGGCAAATCGTCAGCGTGGTATCGGCATCGGTTTGCTTGATCAAATTCCAACAATCTTCAATATCTTTCAGTTCCCTCAGTGGAGAAGTTGTCTGCAGATATAAAACATAATCCGGAAAATAATTCTCTTCTTTTTTCAATTTTAATAAAAGATACAAAAGCGCATCATTCGCGCTGGCTTTATCTGTTGCCAGGCGCGCTGGTCTTAGAAACGGAACTTCCGCTCCATACTTTTCAGCTACCTTGGCAATTTTTGGCGAATCAGTATCAACAATAATCCGATCAGCAAAAGATACGCTCAGCGCCTGCTCAATCGAATAAGCTATTAAGGGCTTGCCAAAAAAGTTCCGAATATTTTTATTGGGGATTCTTTTTGATCCCGCTCGAGCAGGAATCACTACCAAAACTTTTTTCTTTATCATAACTAAAAGTATTGAACTTCGCCTGCGATTATATTTTAAAAATCATCAACTATTTTTTAAACCGCATAGCTGCATTACCCTTACTCATTAATATTTCAACCTCCAAATATTCTCGAAGCGCTTTTCGCCACGAGCGCAAAGACTTCAATTTCTTTACTCCGATAACTTCGAATTTCCCCCGTAAAGCATCTGCGGCAAACGCTTCTGTAACCGGAACTACTTCTATTTTTTTATGCATTGTTTTAACGATCTCTTTTGCAATATCATATGGAGAGCACGCGTCTTTGTTTACGATGTGATAGATGCCTTTTTTATTCTCTGCAATAAGCTTTTTCAGTTCTGTGACAAAGTCCTGTGCATATGTAAGATTACACATTTTATCACTTGCTGCTTTTATCTCTTCTTGGCTAAGCTGTCGTATAAATTGCGCCACTAAGTTTTTTGCGCTATTCGGATCTCCGCCGTACAATCTTCCGCTACGAATAATCAGATAATCTTTAAGCATGCTTTGCACGACAAGCTCACCGATATGTTTTGATTTTCCGTAGACATTCTGTGGGTTGGGCACGTCTTCTTCGGTATAAGAAACGTCTTTTTTGCCGTCAAAAACGACAGAGCTGGAAACATAAACAAATTTCGCGCCGATTTCTTTCGCGGCTAGCGCCACATAATATGCGCCAATGGAATTTACCATATAAGCCCGCTCGGGGTTTTGTTCGCACTGCTCTACGCCAATAAATGCTGCTAAATGCAAAATTGTTTTTGGACGATATTTGTGGACAACTCTAAAAACTTGCTTCAAATTCGTAACATCAAGTATCTTGCGATCGGTTTTTATTCCAAAATCAACATAGCTGCCAATCAGACCACTGCTGCCGGTAACTAAAGTTCTGGAAAACAAGTCGTCATTCTTTATGGAAAGATCATCTCTCATATTTTTTTAAAAATACATCGAGCAACTTTGCGAATGCATGTAGTGTCTGCTCTGTAATACCTGCGTGCATGCCAATTAAAAAGCTATACCGATCTATATACTTTATATTCGCCAATTTGCCAGCCACCCTATGTTGGAACATTCTTGCTACGGGCTGCTTGAGATAATTTCCGCTCATAACTTGCCTTGTTTCAACGCCATTTTTCTCCAAAAAATCTACTAGGTCTTTTTTAGTAAATGGTGTATTTTTTCTAAGAAGGATCGGGTACGCAAACCAAGAACATTTTTTGTTACGTAATGCCGGAAAAAAATAAAAATAACGTCCATATTGTTTAAATATCTCATTCAAGCGTCGCGCATTTACCTCCCGCATCCTAAGATATCGGCGAAATCTTTTAAATTGCACTAAACCAACCGCACCCTCCATTTCGGTTGGCCGGAAATTATAGCCCGTATTTACAAAAAGATATCTTGGGTCAATATTCGAATATTTTCGCTCAATGGCTTTTTTGTAACGTTGATTTTTCACGTTTCGCATGACGCCCTGAGAACGCATAATTCGTGCAAGTTCTGCAAACTCATTGTTATTTGTCATCAGCATTCCACCTTCCAGTGTGGAAATATGATGACTGAGATAAAAACTAAAAGTGCTGATGTCGCCAAAACTGCCTACTTTTTTACCTTTGTACTCTGCTCCATGCGCCTCACAACAATCTTCAATAACATAGAGGTGGTGTTCCCGAGCTATTTTCATAATCTCAGTCATTTCCGCCGGAAATCCAAGAAGATGGATTACTAAAATTGCTTTTGTGCGCGGTGATATTGCCTTGCGCAATGCGACAGGATCAATGCAATAATTTTCTAGATTTACGTCAACGAAAACCGGCTTTAATCCAAGCGCATAGAGAGGGGTTATTGAAGTCGCCCAATTGAGAGCCGGCACAATTACTTCGTCGCCTGGTTTTAATCGATTTTTTATCGCCGGATTAGTCAGAATGTAAAAGGCTAGTAAATTTGCTGAACTTCCGGAATTAACCATAATACCGTTTTTAACACCAATATACTCAGACCAAAGATTCTCAAAACGCTCTATTTTAAGGGGGCCACTAGCGTTGAGTGTTAACTTATCTGGCGTGAGTAACGTATCTACAACCTCGGCAATCTCACTCTCATCATAAAGCCGCGACATCAACGGCATTACTTTACGATTCCCAGACTGGCGACTTTCCTTACTTTGTATAAAATCAAAATATGTCCCGACGATTCTTTTAATGCGATTGGTTATTTGTTTTTTAGTAATCATTTTTTTCCAATATGAGGTTAATTAAAATTTGCGACTTTTAAAAATCATGGTCTATTGAATTGAGAATGGGTAATTTTTTATTTTCCAGCGGCCCGATACGCTTCTAAGCCGATGGTCTGTTCTCCTAAGCGAGGTATTACATATCCAACTACCTTATCCAGAAAACCTATTCTTGCCCCGGCCTTATACATACGATCCATTATATCAGTATCAAGTGGCCGATTCCAACTTTTTCTCCAACAATTACTATTATATTTCATAAAACTAAGATGGCTTCGATACAGCCAGGTAATAATAGAACCAAATTGGGGGCTATCTTTATTCTCAACCTTAATATTCGGATTAAAATAAGGTCCCTCGGCATGCATTCCGGGAACGACTATCTTTTTCCCGTAGCGCTCTTCTTCAACTAATGCCGATACAAATTCATAATTATTTTTTTGGGCAAAATTTAAAAGAGATTCTAAATGGTCCTCGGTCCAGATATCATCATCGCCAAGTAAAGAAATCCATCTACCCCTCGCCAGTTCCAATGCTTTATTACTTGCCACCACGGGTCCGGCAAACCAATGATTCTCGGGAGTGGGCGGATAACGATATCCCCTTTTGGGAATATTATAAAAACGAACCCGGGGATCCTTAATCTCGGAAACTAACTTTTCAGTTTCGTCTGTACAATGATCCCCCACAATCACTAATTCAAAATTTTTATAGGACTGGGACAGAACCGAAGGAATGGCGCGCTCCATAAGCAACTTCGCCCGGTTATAGGTGGGAATACAGACGCTGATAAGGGGGTTTGAATCATTCTGGTAAGATTTCTCATGCTTCAACCGCATAATTCTAAGCAAAACCGGCTCGGTCATAAAAAAGCGAAATCTATTAAAACCACTTATTAATTTATCGGAAATTGTGCGTTTCATTTAGATAAGTTTAAATTTAATTTTTCTGCGATTAAATCCGCCAAAGGCGCCAATTCATCGGTTTTACGATTCTCTATCCGGCCGCCTTCCAAATTCCACAATTTATTCAAATCAACATCAACGCTTTCCTTAAATAAAGCCGCCAGGAAATCTAATGTATCCTTTTCATTATACCTAAAATTCTCTATCTGATTTTTTATCAAAATCGGCAAATCTTCAATATTATCGCACCTCTTAACTGACGATAAAAGATTATAGGAAATTTTTCCAAAGGAAATAACAGGTTTTTTTAACAATGCTGCCTCAAAACCGGCAGTACCAATAATCGTTGCCACCAGCTTACTATGACTAATTAATTTTAAACTGTCCATGGCTGGATCAATCAATCTAACATTGGGAATCTTTTTTAATTCTTGATAATAACTCCTGCGCCGAAAACCGAACATCGCTGGATGGTCCTTAACATATAATTTATAATGAACGGGCAAAGAACGAGCTAATTGCTTTGCAGTCCAGACCTGGTCCAAAAAAATTGGCGCGTTCAGCATCGGATGAGCTTCGGGTTCGGACTGAAGAGGAAAATAAACAAAGTCCTCTTCCAAATTAAATTGATCGTAGAGGTTGCGATATCTAATTAAAATTCTCATTTTGCGGTTAAGCTTATCCCACCATTCATTCCATGGCTTAATAGTCGTATAATAATTCCGAAACCCACCCTGAATAAATTCTTTATTTTGCCGCCACATCCAGCGAAGCGAACGATAAAGCCCTGCCGGAGAGAAAAAACGGAAATGGCTACTTAAAGAAACGGCAGTATTAAAAGCCGAATACGCGCCTGAATTAGAAAAATAATATTGAGGTTTTTCCTGAAATTGTTTTAAAAAATCCATTGCCTGCTTTCGATAATGCGCATCGGCGGCTGATATTTGGCCTTGTTTGAATAACTTAAAAGACTCGTTTAAGTACGTTGAGCTGTCATAGCATTCGCTTAAAAAATATTTATTTCCAATATGGGCAGTATCTGGAATTAAAATTTTGATGTCTCTTTTTTTGGCAACCTGATATAGCAATAAACTGGCAATGGATCCCACTACCGATATAAAAATGCAGTCTGGTTTTTCTTTGTCTAGAAATTCCACCACTGACTTAGAAATAACTTGAAATATCCGGAGCATTTCTTCATGTGAGTATGAAGAGGTATCATGCGGATATTCCCGTACTAATTGTCCATATCTCACCACCCTATCAGAACATATGTACGTCCATAAATTAGGAAGTCCGTAATCTTTTTCAAAATTTTTGATATATTCAATATCCAATTTTTCATCCTTATAACGATCAAAAATTTCCTCATCCAAAATAAGACCGGTGTAATTTATATCTTTCTGCGACTTTAAAAATTGATAACTTGAGAGTAATGAGGTGTATCCACAAAACTCTTCAACTCCATATTTCTTATTCAAAATAACCGCCATGCGGTGGCCGATATAAGCAAATCTCCGTTGTAATAAAAAACAGATCTTCATACCCCATATAACAAAGACAGCATAACAATCGCAAAACTTTGTCTTATTATTAAACGACGATTAACATTAAAAATCATGGATTTTTGAATATTTATATTTTTAAAGTCTTTGTTATGCGAGGGATTCATTGATTTAAATTTAAAACCGCTAATCTAATCTAAAAGTTACCTTAAAGCTCTTGTGATATTGGCGTGGTCCTCTCTGGCAATTTCTAAATCACAGTTAGTCGAAGATTTTCCAATCTTACCAGAGAACATATTTGACTGAAATCCGCAGTAAATTCCTAATTCTTTTAAAATTTTTAAAGTATCTTCGTTGTAGGAATTACAAGGATGAGACATGGCAAGCGGTTTTTGTCCGCAAACTCGTTCTAAATGTAGATAATTTTTCTGATATTCCTCAAATTGGCTTTTATAGGACAAATCCGCAAGCGCCGTCGGATGAGAATAAGAATGCAGACCGATCAAATGACCGGCATCGCTTAATTGTTTCAAATTTTTATCGGACATCCATAAATTTTTCGCCAGGTCACTTTTAACCGCACCATATTCTTCCATCATAGAGCTCATAAGCTTTTCATAATTTTCTTTTCCCAGCGCCCGGTCTCTTAAAAAACGGAATTTAGCGTCGTTTTTGGAATAAAAAGGAAAAATTTTCCGCAATTCTCCGATTGTTTTTTCTTCCGATTCCGGATCCGCCCCATTTACCAATCCCGATTTAAGAACCTCTTTAAAAAATGCCCTATAAAACTCTTCCAAATTATCAAAATATTTCGTGCGGAAAAGCCGATAAATTTCCAAATTTCCTATAATTTCTCCGCCGGCCTGCCCGGCCAGGGAGGCGGGTCCATCTTTATCGGAAAAAACACCGGAATAAACAAACCAAAAAGCTTTTAATCCGTAACTTTCCAGAACCGGCAAGGCAACATCTATCTGTGAAAGCAGGCCATCGTCAAAAGTCAGGCAAAGATCCTCCGGCCTTAATTTGTTTTCAGATAATCTTTCCAGCCATTCCAAGGGCGAGAGAACCCTTTCCAAGCCGATATAATCCAGAATTTTCTTAAAATCATCAGAGGAAATGGAACCCTGAGTTTTCAAATGCTTCTCATTATGAAAATGATGGAACATTATTCCATGCGGAATCTTTTTAGAATAAGCCATGAACAAAACCGAAATTAATCGCAATAACTTTCCAGTTTGCTGTCGCGGACAGTATCTAAAGTACTGCAATGAATTCCCCCCATATAATAAGAGTGCCTGAAGCTGATCGGCACGGCGGTAAAACCGTTCTTTTCAAAAAGTTTAATTAGTGGAACTTGAATTTTATCCACGACAACCGTCTTGGGATCAATAGAAAGAACATTCATTCCAATCCACGGAGAACTTACCGACTCCAGTCCAGATTGCACGCCCAATTCCAAAAGCTGTTTATGGACTTTTTTCCTGACATCTTCGTGAAACTTCAAAGTTCTTTCCGGCGTCTGAATAATATCGGTAAAATAAATTTTCTTCCATTTTTTCAAAACTTCCGGACAATTGCTTTCATTCACCCGCTTGCCATTGAGAAGAATAACGCCCGGGCTGAGCGCCAAAGCAGTGGAATCAATATGGCTGGAACGATAAATTTTATCCGTAGTATGGACTTTATATTCATCGCCCAAAACGCTCTGAAGCCATTTTGCGCCAAGATAATTCCCCGATCGGGAAACTAAATACAGAAGATCTTTACCTAACCGCACCGTATTAGCGGCTTCAAATAAAATCTCGTCTTCCTTCAGCCGAATATATTTCTGCCCGTCATCATATCCGTCTTTTCCTTCGGCGGTATAAACCACCATATGATCTCCGGGAATTCTCTGCTTCGGACCGCAGACCCAGCGGAAACCCTCTTTGAGATATTCATACCAGATCGGATATAGGCCCATCGCCTCAAAATAACGATGCTGTTCCTGCGATGGCGATTCAACCACCGTATTGCCGACAACCAGATGCAAATCTCTCATATTATATACATGATCGCCGACCGCGCTAAAATATGGAGTAGTAAATAATTTATTATTATGAGAAAGATCCGGACGATGCACTTTGACTCCGAAAGATTTCAAAACATCGGAAAGTCCTTCCAAGTCCTCGTTAATTTCATCAGTAAGCCATTGCGGGAAAGCTTCTCTCGCCAAATCCGTTGCTTTATGAAGTAATTCTTCGTTAACCGGTCCGTGAGGAAAAACAAGATTGGCGTGGCCATCTCCTCTGCCGACCACGACTTCCCGCAACTTATCCCACTCATTATGGCTGTTAATTTTCATATTATTTAATATCTTCCGTCGGTTTATAAGCAATAAAATCCGCATGGCGAACACCGCAAGCTCCCCGGAAAAGAACCTTTGTGTTTTCAATAAAATTACGGACATTCTTCAAATCGGATTCCTCAACCAATCCGACAAATTCATCGGCCTCTTTCAGCGCCTGCAACAGCTTATCGCGAAGCGGCTGAAAAAAATCCAACGATTCGGAAGATTCAGCCAGCGCTTGCGATAGTTCTTGAAAACGGCCGGCATCAATTTTGGTATTTTTATTTAGATTTGCGACATACGAGGTAAGATTTGCGAAAGCGGTTGCAAACGGATTTAATCCGCTTGTAAATTTAGGGAACGCTTCGCTGTCCGAATCCGTCTGCAACATCCAAACCAGCTCGGCAAGCACGCCAGGATTGGATATCAGCGTAGGATCAAACTTCGGCTTATGATGAGCCGAATCGCCTAAAAGAGGCAACATAAATGAAGGATAGGCCGAATAAGAGCGCAAACCATTGTTGCTCATCCAGCTCATGACTTCCGTGACAGAAGGATCATCCTGAGATTGAATAACCCACCGGTCAAAAATAATGGCGCGCCGGGTGCGAGGAATAAATTTAACGCTCCGGTCAATGTCTTCCTTAAAAAGAAATTCTGAAACATCCGCCATTTCATCCGGCGTGGAAGCGAAATGATAAACCGCGAAACGCTGAAGCATATTCTGGAAACCGCCCGCCTTATTCGGATCTCCAAAAATAAGAAATCCTCCCGGCTTAACCAGTTTTGCGATTTTTGAAAAAGCCACCTCATTAGCCGCGGTATGCGAAAGAACGCCCCGGCAATGGACAATATCATATTGCTTGCCGTCGGTCGGATTGTAATCAAAAATTGATGAAAGAATAAATTTATGGTCATCAAAATTTTTCGTATACTTTTTAAATACTTCTTTTGAAATATTCTGCGCCAATGGATTCATTTCAACCAGCGTGCATTTAGCGCCCCAATTTGCCAGATAAACGGTGTTCTCGCCGGTTCCGGCGCCAAAGTCAATAAGTTCCGCTCCGCGGAACATCTGGGGAGGAAATTTGAATAACTCCCGATAAACAAACTCCGCGTTCTTTACATAATCCCTGTATTCGGATTCGCTTTTATGCGAAAAATACTGCGACGGAAGCTCTTCCTGAAAAGTTTTAAGCGTCTCGCCTTCCACCTTTTTTATACTGTTAATGTTTTTGCTCATTTTTTTATATATTTATTTATATTTATAAAACCACGCTACTTAATAAAAAGTTTTTACGGCGCAATTTTATCAATATCCACATTATCATAATTTAAGATTTTATAAAACTATTCCGCTCGGCGCAACTGCCGCATTCTTTCATATAAACGCCCAACTTGCTTTTTATGGCTCATTTCGTCTTCGGCCAATCTCTTATGGCAATTCCGGGAAAGTTCCGCCCGCAAATCAGAATTATTTCCCAGTTGTTCAATTTTAGCCGCCAAATCATCAGTATCTTCGTCTCTAAAATAAAGCGCGCTTTTTTTCGCTACCCATTCCAGACCGCCGCCACCAGGTAGAATGGACGGCAAACCAAATGCCATGGCATAAGATAATGAAATAGAAGTATTGTCAGTCCGCCAATGGGCCTGTACGAATATATCAACTTCTTTATGTCGCTGTAGTAATCTTTCCCTGGTAACCCAGCCCGTCATTTCTATATAAGGATCTAATTTGAAATCACTGATCATTTGCTTTATAGCGTTCTTTTCCGGACCAGTTCCTCCGAGAATTAAGCGAAAGTTTTCCTTATGCTTTAATTTTGAAAAAGCGGTCAATAACAAATCAAATCCTTTTCCCGGAGCCATCCGACTGGAATAAAAAAGCGTAATCGGCCCCTTTTTTTTATTGCGCCTCAAATAATCATCCGGTAAAATATGATTCTCTCTGTAAATTTTCTGATAATCAATCGGGTCCCCGATAATCAGCGCCTGCGGATCTTTTCGCATTCCAAAATCCTCATAGGCCTCCTTCAAAACCGGATTGGTATAAAGAAGTATGTCTAGCTTGCCGGCAATCGGCATAAAAAAATATTTTTCAATCTGCCGGCGCAATTTCTTTTTTAATCTTATGAAAAGATTGTCTTTTTTTACGCCAAAAAGTCCGGAAATATTTTCCGGCCAGCTGGAAAGTTCCCGATTAAAAAAAGCGGATACTGGAACCCGGCCACCCAACAATCGGTATAATCCGGCGCCATAAAGAAAATTATGGCCGTCTACGTGGAAAAAATCCGCCTGATCGGAATACTTCCTTAAAACCTTAAAAATTCCTTTTTGAATTCCAAGCAAGCCCCTCGCCGTGACATTTTCTTCTATCAACTTATATGGCAGAGGATTAGGAATGTCATTGGCGTAAGAAAATAATGTGACCGCAGTCACATCGTTGCCAAGCTCTATCAATGTCCGGATCATCAAATCAAATTCCTCAATGGATCCGCCAGCGGTCCGAAAATTTAATTTAGAAGTGATAAAAAATATTTTCATATTATCCAGATAACTTATATAACTTGAATCCAACTATTATAAGTTATAGTATATAATAATATAAATATGAAATCGCAACAACATATCGGCCCTGTTACAAAATGCCAGATCTGTTACTCTGAAAAATTAGAAATGGTTTTGCGCTACGGCAATCAGCCAATAGTACAGGCCTATCTTACGGAAAAATTATTGCTCCAGCCGGAAACAACTTATCCATTAAACTTAATTTACTGCCAATCTTGCGGCCTTTTACAACTGGATTATATACCTGATCCGAAAATTGTTTTTCCAAAAAATTATCCCTATCGTACCGGACTCACTAATATGCTTATACGAAATTTCCAAGAATTGGCTGATTTTTCCGTCCCCAAATACAATCTAAAGCCGAAAGATTTGGCAATAGACATCGGTTCCAATGACGGCTCCCTACTCAGGGCATTCAAAGAAAAAGGAATGCGCGTCCTGGGAGTAGAAGCGACCGATGCGGCCAAAGATGCTAATAAAAATAACATTCCGACTATTCAGGCATTTTTTAATAAAAAAATCACCCGATCAATACTTAAAAAATACGGCAAAGCAAAGCTTGTCACTGCCACTAATGTTTTCGCTCATATTAATAACGCGCCGGAACTGGCAAAAAATATCTCATCGCTTTTGGATAAAGACGGAGTTTTTATTTCCGAATCGCAATACTTTCTGGATACTTTTGAAAAAACAGAACTGGATTGCGTTTATCACGAGCATATCCGTTTCTATACCCTGAAACCGCTCATCAGATTATTGGCCGATTCCGGATTTACCACGGTAGACGCCCAAAGGATTTCCGCCGCGGGCGGATCTATCCGGGTTTTCGCCCAAAAAGGCAAGCATCCGCAAAGTAAAAATGTCAAAAAATTAATTTCCCAGGAAGAACAGGCAGGAATTTATGACATAAAAAAATTAAGGAATTTTTCCAAAAAAGCCGTGAAGGCCAAACGGGCATTGGTGAATCTGGTTTTGGAATGCGCGAAAAACGGCCGAGTGGCCGGACTTGGTTCGCCGGCGCGCGCGAATACCCTGCTCAACTTCACTCATTTGGATAAAGACATTTTAGATTATCTCTGCGAAAAATCCGGCTCCCCGAAAATAGGGTTGCTAACTCCCGGGACACACATTCCAGTTATGGATGAAAAAAAACTTTTTCAGGAACAGCCGGAATACTTATTAATCTTGTCCTGGCACATTGGCGAAGAATTGATGAAAATAATGCGGCGGCTGGGATATAAAGGGAAATTTATCATGCCCCTTCCAAATCCAAAAATTATCAATTAAACATTTTATGATTAGAATCGGAATTATCGGAACCGGCTTTGGCGCAAAAGTGCATTTGCCCGGTTTTCAGACAATCAAAGAAGCGGAAGTTTTTGGAATCGCCGGATCAGATTGGAAAAAAACTTCGGAAATTGCCGAGGAAAAAAAGGTTGAAATTGCTTTCAAATCCTGGCAAGAACTAATAGCTTCGCCAAAAATTGACGCGGTCAGCATAACTGCTCCGCCCTATTTGCATTTCAAAATGGCCCTGACGGCATTAAAAAATGGCAAACACGTCTTATGCGAAAAACAGCTTGCAATGAATGCTAAAGAAGCTCGTCAAATGGCCGAATTGGCAGATAAAAGCAGATTGATTAATATGGTTAATTTTGAATTTAAGAATATTCCGCATTGGATCTACATGAAAGATTTGCTCCAAAAAAATCATCTCGGTCGGATTAGCCGGATCAATATCAATTGGATTACCGGCGGACGGGCAAATTCTAAACTGCCATTTCTCTGGCAAAATGAAAATAAATTCGGCGGTGGAGCTCTCTTCGCCTACGGCTCCCATATGATTGACTATATAGAATGGTTTTTCGGACCGGTTGAAAAAGTGTTCGGAAAACTAAGTATTCTTAAACATAAAGTTAGCGGCAAAACACCAACTGCGGAAGATACCTGCGATATCCTAATGAAATTAAAAAATGGGGCGCTGGTGAATATGATTACTTCCAATGTCATAGTCAACGGCTGCGGACATCGGATAGAAGTTTATGGCGAAAAGGGGTCGCTAAAACTTCGGAACACTAACTTAAAAGATGGCATCTATGGATTTGAACTGCTGGAATGGCTGACTAATCAAAATCAAGAAAAAATTATTCCTCTCCCCGGCCGATATTCAAAACTTACCGAAACTTATCCAGATGGCCGATTGGAAGCGTTTATAAAAATAGCCGAACGCTTTATTAAAGCGATAAAAACAAAAACTCCGCCTTCGCCTTCCTTCAAAGAAGGATTAAGAACTCAAATAATTATGGACGCAATCAGAAAATCGGATAAATTAAAAAAATGGATTGAAATTAACAATCCTCGCTTTTAGCGAGGATTGTTTTTTTAGATAAAAAATGGGAATCATTTTTTAGAAGGGTTCTTCAAATACCAATCATAAGTTCTCTTCAGCCCTTCTGCGAGCGATACTTCCGGCTTCCAACCGGTCAAAGACTGCAACTTAGAAACATCGGCCAAGCGCCGCTTTACGCTGCCCGGCGGACCGTTCTTTATATCCAATTCTTTCGGCTTCCAGCCGACAGCTTTGAACAGTTTTTCCGCCAGTTCCCGCATAGTAATCTCTTCAAAATCACCGATATGCACTGTTTCAATGGGCTGGCCGTCGGTTTTTGAAGAATCCATCAGCATCTGCATCGCCCGAACCGCGTCCGTAATATAACAAAATGTCCGCGTATCATCAGCTCCGTAAATCGGAAACGGGTCAACATGGGCGGCAATCCTCTCGCAAAAATCCGGAATCACATGACCGCCATATCCGGCTCGCGGACCATAAAAATTATGCGGACGGACAATCAATGCGCGAAAATTGTGCATTTTCGCGTAATGAATCACGAAAAGTTCTCCGACTAATTTAGTGGACGCGTAAGACCATCGGGCATTATACGGATCATCTATTACCAATGGCACTTTTTCCGGAGTCGGAATCGGCAATTGGCCGAAAGCGCTTAAAGCGCTTGCATAGGCCTCATTGGAAGAGGTAAAACAGAATTTGCCTTGCGGATTTTCTTTTCTAAACCATTCCAGCATATAAATAAGCGATAAGGTATTGATCCGCAAAACTTCATGAGGAATCTCATAAAAAATTTTCGTGCCGTTAATGGCGGCCAAGTGATAAACCTGATCATAGCCATTTCCGAATTGAGAATAAGCTGATAGATCAGTTAAATCCAAATTTAAAAATTTCACTCTCTTATCTTCAAGTAGTTCCTTAAAATCAGCATCCATTCTCCCCCGCCGAAGATTATCAACCAAAGTCAACCGGACATCTTCACCATATTCCTTCAAAAGCTGTTTGGATAAAAAATATCCGATAAACCCCGCCCCACCGGTAATTAATATTTTTTTCATAATTATTATTTTTTTTCTAAAGTCAGCCAAAGATTTTTAAGTCCTTCGATTTTTTGTTCAACTACAGAAAAACCGGCTTTCTTTGCCATTATTAGGGCGATTTCAGGGCTTACCGCCACGCCGTAATACCAATGCCATTTATAGGTGCCAAGGCCGGTGCGAAGATGAATTTTCGCAATTCCGTCCGGCTTCAAAACTCTGTATATCTCATCTAAATAATCTTTGATCAGCTGTTCGCTGGGCA
>JAUSEG010000015.1 GCA_030650415.1 bacterium
GCAATACTAACAACACTTTAAAATATTTTATCAAAAAATTGTTTTATTTTAGGCAAAATATAATTTGAATTTTATTTTTTAAACTAATTTTAGGCAACCAGTTTCCTCTTTTGTAATACTAAAAGGGACAAGTCAGGAGGGTAAAACCTAAATTTTTTTGTAGTTTAATTTTTGGCATAAACGGTTATGTCGTTGCGAACAGTTTGATTCTGTCATGCTGGAGCGAATCCGCCAGCTGGCGGAGGAGCGATAGCATCTCATTGTTCGTGCGCCTTTCGCAAGATTCTATCGGTCCCCCGCAAATGCGGGGTCCCTCCAGAATGACAAGAGAATTATTTGCTCGCAATGACAATTTAATAAATTACAGTATTTCGTATTCTACCGTGGCAATAATGGTAATTTCATTGCTGCCGGCTTCAATCGCCGGCGCTCCGCCGCCGCCAATGCCCAGATCTTTCGCCATGGCGTAATTACCGTAAATTGGCCCGGGCTGATTAGACGATTCGCTGAAAGAAATAATTTTTCCCAATTTAACATCCACCACCTTGGATAAAGCCGCGGCCTTTTCTTTAGCCTGGGCTAAGGCCTTCTCGCGCGCTTCCTGCTTCAATTTCTCCGGATTATCAATGGCAAAGCTTAAATTGCCAACTTGGTTTAAACCAATAGCGCCGGCGGCTTCGATAATGCCGGAAACTTTATCCATCTGTCTTAATTTAACATTTAAGTTTTGACTGACTAAGTAGCTGCGCAAGGCTTGCTTGCCGTTATTATAATCGTATTGCGGGGAAATATAATAATTAGCGGTCTGAATATCCTTAGCCTCGATTTTAAAATCTTTTTTCAGCTTATCGATCATGCCATTCATTTTATCAGCATTGTCTTTCTGCGCCGCGGCTACGGTAGACTTTTCAATACTGTAACCTAACTGGATATTGGCGATATCCGGTACGCCGATAACTTTGCCCTCGCCGACGATAACGATAGAATGGGGAGTCTTAGGGCTAACGCCGATGTAATCATGCGCCTTAACCGCGTTCCAGCTTAAAAGAGCCAGATAAATAGAACCGAGCGTTAAGAACGCGCCGATAAAAATTGTCACGATTTTGTTTGGAATCATAAAATATGAATTATGAATTATGAATTATGAATTATGAATATATAAATAATAGGGGAAATGCGAATACCGGAGAACTAAATTATAATCCGTCGGCTGACAAAATTATGAATTATAAAAAATCTAAAAAATAAAGTCCATAATTCATTATTCGTAATTCATAATTCTTACTTCACTATTCCTCTAAGCCCCGGCATATTTTCTCCGCCTAAAAAGGCCAGCATCGCTCCCCCGCCGGTTGAAACCCAGTCAACGTATTGCTCCATTTGCGTAAGTTTAAGCGCTTCGATAGTTTCTCCGCCGCCGACCACGCCGAAAGCCCTGCCGGTCGAACGGGACGCTACTAAGCGGGCGATGGATAAAGTCCCATGCTTAAAATGATCATCTTCAAAAAACCCGAGCGGTCCACTCCAGATTATCGTATTAGCTTCTCTTATAAAACCGGCGAACAGCCTAACGGTTCTCGGACCGATATCCAAGATTACATCATTCGGTTCAACCTTGTTAACCGATCTGGATTGAACCTTACTGCTATTTACTGCTCCGGCCTGCCGCAATTTAGCCAAACTTATATTCTTGGCGACTATTACGTCAACCGGCAAAATAATATTTTTATGGCTCTTAATCAGCTTAGCTGCTAAAGCGATGCTCGACTTATCGACTAGCGATTTGCCGATTTTATATCCATGGGCGGCGATAAAATTATTGGCTAAGGCGCCGCCGATTAAAATCCGTTCGGATTTTTTCGCTAAATTATTCAATAAAGCAATTTTAGTTTCTATTTTCGCTCCGCCCATTATGGAAATTAAAGGCTGCTTCGGCTTTAAAACTTTTTCTAAATTTAAAATTTCTTTTTCGAGGAGCAGGCCGGCGTAGCCCTGTAGATATTTTTTTATGGCGCTAACCGAAGCGTGATTCCGGTGGCAGACGGCGAAAGCGTCATTAACATAAATATCGGCCGAAGCCGCCAGAGCTTTAGCGAACTTTTTATCGTTTTTTTCCTCGCGCTGGTCAAAACGCAGGTTTTCCAAAAGTATAACCTCCTTAACCTTAAGCTCTCTTACCGCCTTATTTACCTTATCTCCAATACAATCTTTTAAAAACAGCACTCGCCTATCTAGGAGCTCTGCCAGCCGCTTAGCTATCGGCTTGGTCGAAGCTTTCTCGTCGGACAAATGAGTGGCAATAACTAAACGGCAATTATGCCTTAATAAGAAGCGAATAGTCGGCAAAATCATGACAATTTTATAATCATCTAAAACCTTACTGCCCTTTATCGGCACATTCAAATCGGCGCGCAAAAAGACGATTTTACCCGATAAATTTTTAATCTCTCTGATGGATTTTATCTTTACCCCGTTAGAAATTTTCATAGATATCTTTGATCTTTATTATGTTTATTTTCCCCATATAAATTCAACTTCGCATTTCTAACGGGGTGAATAATACTTATTAATATTATAACATAAACTAGTAAAAACAAAAACCCGCCAAGGCTAGGCCTAGGCAGGCAATTAATTTATACAAATTACATAATCCGGTTGCTACTTCAGCTCCGCGAGCATAACCTTAATCTCTCTTTCTTCGCCCTGGCGTGAAACCAGCAGACTAACGGTTTCTCCGGCTAAGTGATCCTGAATAATCTCGGTCAGATTATTATCTTTGTTCAATTCTACGCCATCAACTGAAATAATTATATCTCCTTCACGCAAACCGCTTCTCTCGGCCGGACTGTTTTTCTTAATTGCCGGCGCTTTCAGATCCTTATAAATAATAACGCCTTTCTGCCAAAGGCTGGTTTCGCCGTAAGCCTCAGCCAACTCGGCTAAATTTATATAGTTAACTCCCAGGCTTGGCCTAATGCCGATTTTATTTTTGAATAAGCTCTTTATCGCGCCTGATAGATGGCTGATGGGTTCGACTTCTCCGCCGTCATTAATTAACCCCAGGGCGTCTCCGGCTAAATTAAAAATAACCGAGCCCTTAAATTCCGCCGACGGTTTATCGTTTAGAACAATCTTTCTAGAAAAACTGTCGCTTGATTTTACTAAACCGTTCGACTCGCTAAAACCGGAAATCGAAGAAATCAAATTTAATCCCAGCCAGTTAACGCCAACTGTTAAATCGCCTTTTTTTATATCTTGAGTCTCCGCTAATTTTCTGACAGGCAAATCCCGAGCCGAAACATGTATAAAATTAAACTTTGTTAAACTATCAGTTGCCGCTTTGTCAATCTGGTAAATTTTTTTATCCTTGGCTATCACTACATAATCATTATAATTTTTAACTAAAGCCAAGCTGGTGACTATCCAGCCGTCGCTGGTTATAATAAACCCCTGGCCGCTCGGCTCATTAATTTTATAAAAATTTTCCAAAGTAAAAACTTTGCTTGGCTTAGCCGGCGCCGGTTTTTTCTTATAAATTCCGACTAAACTGGACCCGACCAAATTAACGGTTTCATTTATTTTAGCGTCCTGCTGAACGATTACGTTTTGGGCATTGCTGATTACCAATCCCTGGCCGTCGTACTTACTCGCGGAAAAATCCAAGTTGCCGAAAGGCAGAAAGCCAAGCGAAGGATCAATTAAATAGGCCCTGCCCATGACGCTGCCAACCAGCCCGCCGCCAAAACCAAGGACAAAAGCCATAATTACAATGATTGCCAGATAATGTTTTTTAATAAATTCTCTAATATATTTCATAAATGATTTTTTGATGTTAAATTACCGAAAATATTATACCCACCTGGCCGTAAACAGAATTAATAATAAACTAACCAGTCCTAATATTAAATACATCTTTATCTTGGCGGCGTCAAGTCTATCAAGCAAATAATTCTTTACCAACCCGATAATAACATAATAACAAATCGCCAAACTTAGCCCGGCGATATTGTAATTAAACGGCAAAAAAGAAATCGACCAGAACAACTCGACTAAGATCAAGCAACTGATTAAGATATATGGCAAGCCGTTTTTCAGCTCTATTTTATTTACCCAAATTATCTGATAAATCAACAAGACGGTTGCGCCTATCATTATTAAAACTAACCAAAAAATCGGCAAGTTCAAAAAAGATTCTAAACCGTAAAATGTTGATGCTAAAAGAAAAAAAGCCAGCCAATTAACATAAGAGGAAAGGCTTTCTAAACTGAGAACCTCATAAGCCAAGGGGTTGAGCAGGTAGTAATAAACATGGCGCAGATATAAATATAAAAAAATCAGATTAAAAATAAATAGCAGTTGAATTATAAGCTTGTTGCTTATAAAAACTGAATAAGCCATAACCGAGACAGACATAATAACCGGCAAAATTAAATAATTCCACCATTGTTTGTCTATTTCGCTGGCTCTGCCAAATTGCCAAACAATAAAAAAAATCAACAAAACCGCCAAAACCGCCGCTATATAAATAAACCTGGGATAAAAAAAATAAACTTCTTGCAACAAAAAAATCAGTAAAGGTATTAATAGAGGCAAAATGCGATTATTAAGTTTTACCCCGTTAGAAATTTTTAGGGTATTACCGCTTATCATACTTCTTATATTTCAAAAAACGCGCGTTTTTTGATGATTATTTCTAACTGGGGTGAATGTTAATAAACTTAGTTGTTTAACCAGCTATAATCGGCCTTTAATTGATTGACTAGGCGCTGACCCGCGACTTTCCCCTGCTCATTCTTGCTGTTTAAATAATCCTCCATCATGGTTAAAGCTAAAACAAAATTTATATGAAGCGCTTTAAACTTTGCCGGCAAGCCTTTTAGGGCCAGCAGCTTATTTTTCAGTTCACCGGTCTTTTCCGCCGTAAGACTATTGTCTTTCGACAAATTTTCGTAAACGATGAAAGTTTCCTTAACCTGCGCTTTATAGTCCTCTTCTAATAAAGGAGCTGCTTGATTTTTTACCTGCTGATTCGAAATATCGGCTTTTTTAACTGACCCCGAGGTCAAAACCAGATACAAAATCAAAGCCAGGAGAATCAGCGAGAAAAAAATTAAAATTTTAACTTTTTTTGTCATATTTTATACATCGAATTTTTTAGCTTCCATTTCCAGCCAATCATTTATGGCTTCGTCCCACTTATAGGCTTTTAACTTATGATTCTTTTCATCGGGGCTGTAAACATACTCCACTACCGTGGTCGCTCCCAGGCGATTGGAATACTTGGTTTTTCTATCGAGCACTACCGGCCGGGTAATAAACTCCAGCCTCATCTTGCCTAACGGCCCGTTAAAAATTATATATTCAATATCCGAGCCGCCGTCTTCTTCGAAGCGTTCTTTTCCATCCGCCTCAACTTTAAAATTATCTTTAATATTACCGACTATTTGTTGCCATTTTTCCGGAAGCATAAAATAGTTAAATTAATTAATTAATCCATTTTGCTTGCAATAATTATAACATAAAAAACCGTTTAATTACAAATTTAAAAAAATCCCCCGGAATTCAAGAACCTAATTTCAAAGAATCCGAGGGACGAAATCCAAAGGGCAAGAGCAAAAGCTCAAAGTCCAAAGGACTAGCTTGAAGATACTTGCTGGGAGACGGCCGAGCAGTACCGCTCACCCCAATCACTGCCGAGCCAGAAGCAACGCCAGCACCACCGGCCGTGGCCAACGCGACAGAAGTACAGCACAAAGCGGTAGCCGTACGGACCGCGAAGAACATCACCAAAGAAATCAATATAGGTGATACCCCTTTGCTGGTACAATTTTTCCAGCGCGCTCTCGACTTTATTCTGGCACGACTGGTAATTCTGCCAAAGACCCATAGCGACGGTCGTGCCATAAATGGTGCGACCCAGCTTCTTAAGACGGATGAGCTTCTCCTCGCCTGTAATTGAGCTTTTGCCCTTTTCCAGGCAGGTGAGAAAATCCGCCTTGCCGAAATCAACCTCCGTTAGGGCGAGGGATACCTTGTCGCGCTCTTCTTCACCTTCCAGGCCATCGCCGTCTCTCGAGCCCTTCCAGAAGACCCAATTCGCGCCGATGAACTCGGAAGGATTGAACGGGGAACAGGCGATTTTGAGTCCGCCGAGGATAAACCTCATGCCGTTTTTGAAGAATGCTGTCATTCTCCGGCCGAATTCCTCGGGTGACAAACTGATTACTTCCGCCTGGAGGTTGTCACCGTCGAGCTGGGACCAATCAATTAAAGTCCCGTTTCCAGACCGACTACTGACCTCGAGCGCCTGCTCGCGTGATACTGTCTTCATACTATCATTCTTTCTATTTTGCCAACTTTGATCCTCCTCGCGTCGTGCGAAAAAAACTATATTGGCGTTTCTGCGGCTACTTTGCCACATCAGAAAATCGTCTATTTCAAACCGCTTTCTGATATGGCAAAATTCAAACATTCTATTTTAAAGAACTAACCTTACTTTATATCACAAAATCTAATAAATGTCCAGTATTTTAATATATTTTAGCTTAAATTAAACAAAATAATAGCCTTTGAAGCTATTTTATTTTTTCAATAATTATTACCGGTTATGTATTAAAATTTATGGGATCTACTAAACTCACAGCCGCAATAATTCTGCCGATATAACCCCAGCTCGCGGGATAGGGCCGAAGATTTTTTAAAGCCGTCCTGCTTTTTAAAATCTTGGCTTAAAAATTTTATTCCGAATCTAGCGGCGGCCTGCTCGCCGATTTCATTTATTGCCGAAGCGACTTTATGCGGGCTGGTAGTTAAAGTGGTTGTTAGATAATCGCAACTGAATTTTTTCGCCATAATCACGGCTTCGTCTAATCTGAACTTATAACAGATTAGACAACGCTCGCCTTTTTCCGGATTACTTTCATGCCCGCGTACGGCTTTAAGCCATTTATCATGATCATACTCGCCCTTGATTAATTCCAAGTTAAACTTTTTGGCGATTTTTTCAGCTTCACCCAGCCTTTTTTTATATTCCTCCTCCGGCCAAATATTAGGATTATAAAAAAACAATTTTACATCATAATCCAATTTAAGAAGCTGGCTAACATAAACGCCGCAACCGACGCAGCAAATATGAAGAAGCAGTTTGGGTTTTTGATCGGTCATAAAAGTTATTTCACCGCTTTGGCAATAGCTTTTACCACTCTCTTATCCGTCACTAACGGCAAGAGCCGATCCGGCCTAGGTTCTATAACTTGAGATAGGGCCAGAGCCGCCTGAATCTTTATCTTGGTCGTTACCCGCCTGACCTTATTATCTAAGAGGCCGCGGAAAATTCCGGGAAAAACCAGCGCGTTATTAATTTGATTTGAAAAATCAGATCTGCCGGTGCCGATAATGCAGGAACGGTTGGCGCAAGCGGCTAAGCCGGGCATAATCTCCGGCGTCGGATTGGCCATGGCAAAAATAATCGGCCGCGGGCTCATCGATTTAACCATTTCCACCGTTACTAAATGGCCTTTTGACAGGCCGATAAATACCTCGGCTCCGGCCAAGGCTTCGGCTAAACCACCTTTTATTTTTCGCTTATTGATAACTTCTGCTATTTCTTTTTTCACCGAATTCAAATTCTCGCGGCCGGCATAAATCGCCCCCCGGCTGTCCAGTAAAATTAAATCACTCGCCCCGACCGCCAATAAGAGCCGAGCCACCGCGATGCCGGCTGCTCCGGCGCCGTTAATCACAATTTTTAAATCCTTCATGGCTTGGCCGGTGACTTTGCAGGCGTTGATCAGCGCGGCTAGGACGACAATCGCCGTGCCGTCCTGATCATCATGAAAAACCGGTATGACTAACTCTTTTTCCAATCTTTCTAAAATTTCAAAACAGCGGGGCGCGGAAATATCTTCTAAATTAATGCCGGCAAAGCTCGGCTCTAGATATTTACAAAACTTTATTATTTCCTCGGTGTCGGTCGTATTAATGCATAGGGGCACGGCATCAATACCGGCAAACTCCTTGAAAATCACCGCCTTGCCTTCCATAACCGGCATGGCCGCCTCCGGCCCAAGGTCGCCCAGACCTAAAATCGCCGTGCCGTCCGTTATAATCGCTACCTGATTGGCGCGATTGGTCAATTGCCAAGATAATTTTTTATCCCGGCCGATAGCCGAAGACACCGCGGCCACGCCCGGCGTATAAGCCAGGGACAAATCTTCTCTGGTTAGAAGCGGCACCTTGGATTTTATTTCAATTTTACCGCGATGCTTTTTATGCAAAGCGATTGATTTTTTAGAGTAGTCCATAATAATTTATTTTATCATTCCGGCCTTGAGCCTGCCTGTCCGGTAGGCAGGTAGGCAGACCGGGATCCAAACTTTATCAATAAAAACTGAATTGTCGTGGCTTCGCCAGATCTCGCATAGCGATGACGAGGTCATGCCCGAAATGACATTACTGAAAATTACTTCAAATACTTCTTCCCCCTCAACTTTTCCGGCAGATATTCCTGCTTTTCTTTATAATTATAGTCCGGACTGTATTTATACTCCTTGCCATAAGCCAAATCTTTCATTAACTTAGTCGGCGCGTTTCTAATATGAAGCGGTACCGGCAGATTGCCAAACTCGCGCACGTCGGACGCGACTTTATTATAAGCAACATATAACTCATTGGATTTTTCACACTTGGCCAGATAAACCACCGCTTGGGCTAAAATCACGCTGCATTCAGGCAGACCAATAAAATGACAGGCTTGATAAGCGGCTACGGCCTGTTCTAGGGCTCGCGAATTGGCCAAGCCGACGTCCTCGGAGGCAAACCGCACCAAGCGCCGCGCTACATATAAAGGATCTTCGCCGGCTTCGAGCATTCTCGCCAGCCAATATATGGCCGCGTTAGCGTCAGAGCCGCGCAAGGACTTATGCAGAGCGGAGATAATGTTGTAATGTTCCTCGCCGTCCTTATCGTAAAACAAATAAGATTTTTGAAAAGCTTGCTTAACGGCATCGGAAGTAATCTCCCTTAAATCACCGCCGCCGGCATTATCGGCAGGAGCTAGGGCCACATATTCCAAAACGCTTAAAGCTACTCGCGCGTCGCCGTTAGACATTCGCGCCAATAAATTCATAGCTTCATCGTCAATCTTTATTTTCAATTTGCCCAACCCCTTAGACTCGTCTTTTATGGCTCGCTTAATAATTTTTACAATCTGTTCCGCGTCCAGTTGTTTTAAAACAAAAACCCGGCAGCGCGAGAGTAGAGCGCCGCGCACTTCAAAACTGGGATTTTCCGTGGTGGCGCCGATTAAAATTAAAACTCCGCGCTCTACGTCCGGCAGCAAGGCGTCCTGCTGGGCCTTATTCCAGCGATGAATTTCATCAATAAATAAAATGGTTTTTTTATCTTCAATGCTGTTCTCTTTGGCCTTTTTAATAATCAGCCGCAAATCTTTTAGGCCGCTGGTTACGGCGCTAATCCTTAAAAATTCCGCCTTAGTCTGTTGGGCGATGATATGAGCCAGAGTAGTTTTGCCGCTGCCCGGCGGACCCCAGAAAATCATCGAAGGCAAATTATCGCCGGCTATTGCCCGTTCGAGCAGTTTTCCCGGCCCGACTATCTCGTCCTGCCCTAAAAAGTCGCTTAAGGTTTCCGGCCTCATGCGATCGGCTAAGGGTGAGTTTTTTATTGTATTATCCATAATTTGAGATAATTAAATAATCATTAAACATTTTCTTTTATCATTTCCTCGTTTATCGTTCTCGCATCACTTTTGTCATTCCCGAAGCCGAAGGCTGTCGGGAATCCAGGAGGGAGAAGTAGAAATATTTTTACTGATTGCCCTCTAATTTAAATTTTAATATGGTTGAGAATTTCGAGGAATAAACTTGTTTTTACTGCCTACTCCTGGATTCCCGCCTACGCGGGAATGACAAAAAGGAAAGGGAATGACAATAAAAAAAATTACGCCCCATATCGCCTCTTTCTTTCCGCGTATTCTTTTAGAACGATCTCCGCGTCCAATTCTTCAAAATCAGGCCAATATTTTTTAATAAAAAATAATTCGCTGTAAACCGACTGCCACATTAAAAATCCGGACAACCTCTGCTCGCCCGAAGTTCTGACGATTATGTCGGGATCGCTCAAATCGCCATGATACAAATATTTTTTAATAATGCCTTCGTGCACTTGCTCCAGCTCAACTTTATTTTTTATCATTTTGCGCACCGCGTCGACTATTTCCACTCGGCCGCCGTAATTCAAACAAATATTAAGCGTACCCCGATTATTGGCCTTGGTCTCGGTCATTATGGCCAGGCACTTAACCGGTAAATCGCCGGGCAATTCTTCAAATCGCCCGCTAATTAAGACTTTATAACCGTTCTTTTTAGCCTGTTCAAGCAGACTGAATTCAACAGCAAACTGTAATAGTTTCATTAAGTAGTTTACTTCGTCCTGCTGCCGGTTCCAATTTTCCGTAGAAAAAGCGTAAAGCGATAAAATCTTTACCCCTCGAGAAAAAAACCATTCCGGCGCTATTTTCATTTTCTCATAACCTTTTTGATGCCCCTCAAAAGTCGGTAGATTTCTTTCCTTGGCCCAGCGCCGATTGCCATCCATGATAATGCCGATATGAGAAGGAATGCTTGTTTTTTTTGCTTCTATCATATTTTTCAATTAATAGTTTTAACTATCTTCACTAATTTCAACCTGTCTCCGGCGCCGCTAATTATCTTAAGATTACTTTTGGCAACAGCAAATTCCCGCGCTAAAAATTTTATTAACTCCAGGTTAGCTTTGCCTTTAACCGCCGGCGCTCCAACGTCAATTTTCATTATATCTCCATCTTCGTCTTTTAAAATTTGTCTTACTTTAGTGGCATTAGCGCCTGGCCTGGCTTTAATTCTTAAATAAACCCCCTCACCCTCGCGAGCCAGGCTGTATTTATTTCGCGCTTCCTGCAACAGAAAAGAACCTTTCACTTGCGGTCTTATCTTCGTGGCTTTCTGGGTGTGGGGGTAAATCTCGCCGTCCTGATTAAAGGTTTTTAAAAAATGGCTGATCATAAATTTTATATTTTTCTTTAAGACTCAAATTAAAATTCATACTTTCTATAGTACAGCCTTTTCACAATTTCAACAATGATTAAATACATAACAGCCAAACCGCCTATGGCTAAAATTACCTGGTAGGAAACCGGCGAGAAGCCGAATAATTTCCCCAGAGGGGTGAGTGGTATGAGCCAGCCGATAACCACCGCTAAAATCGTGCTGATAGTTAAAAACTTGCTGGCTCGGCTCTGTAAAAAGGGAATTTTTTTAGTCCTGATAATATGAATAACCAGCGTCTGGGTGGCGAGCGACTCCATAAACCAGCCGGTTTGGAAGGCAGACGCTCCCAGATGAAAGACTGAAAACAAAATAAAAAACGTAAAAAAATCGAATATGGAACTAATCGGTCCGAAAATGTACATAAACTTTTTAACCGAATTTATGTGCCATTTTCTGGGGCGGCTGACCGAGTCCTCGTCAACTTCATCGGAGGGTATGGTAATTTGGGAAAAATCATAAATAAAATTATTGAGAAGAATTTGTATCGGCATCATGGGTAAGAATGGCAAATAGAATATCGCTCCTAGGACGCTGAACATGTTGCCAAAATTCGAGCTTAAGCCCATCCTAATATATTTCATGGTGTTATCAAAAGCTTTTCTGCCTTCGACCACTCCCAGAGCAACCGATTTCAACTGCTTCTGGGTAAGAATTATATCCGCTGTTTCCTTAGCGATGTCCACCGCATTATCCACGGAAATTCCGACGTCGGCGGTTCTTAGGGCCGGCGCGTCGTTAATGCCATCACCCATATAGCCGACCACATGGCCGCGGGCGCGCAACGCCATGATCACCCGATTTTTATCGTCCGGAGAAAAACGGGCGAAAATCGTATTTTTTTCCGCTTTAACCGCTAAAGCGTCGTTAGTTAAATCTTTTATTTCTCTGCCAATTAAAACTCCCTTTATATCCATGCCTAAATCGCGGCAAATTTTTTCTGCTACCAGTTCGTTATCGCCGGTTATAACTTTTGTTTCTATGCCATAATCGCGCAACGACTTTAAAACATCGGCTACATCTTTTTTAGCCGGATCAAAAAACAAAACGAAACCGGTTAAAACCATTTCGTTTTCATCTTCGCTCTCGTATTTTATTTTCTTCGGTAAATTAGTTTTTATAGCTAGGGCCAAAACGCGATAACCATCGGCGCTGATTTTCTGATAATATTTTAAAGCCTGATTCTTTACATCGGCGCTCAAAGATTTAATCTCGCCGTTCTGTTTATAATAACCGCATCTCTCAACTACCGATTCGGGCGCGCCCTTGGTTATTAAAATTCTGCCTTCCGGCCCTTCGACGGCGATACTCATCATTTTACGGACGAAATCAAAAGGGATTTCTTCGGTCTTTTTATAAGCGCCGATATCAACTTTTTTATAAGCCAAGATCGCTTTATCTAAAGGGTTTTTTACGCCGGTTTGATGAGCGCTGTTTAAAAAGGCGTGAAGGAAAACCTGTTCGTCGTTCACGCCAAAAATATCCGTATAGAGAACTAACTGAATATTATTTTCGGTTAAAGTCCCGGTTTTATCAAAGCACAAAACATCCATGCTGCCGAAATTCGGAATCGCCGATAATCTTTTAACGATTACTCCCACTTTGGCCATTTTCTTCGCTCCCCTGGCCATAGTAATGGACATAATCATAGGCAATAATTCCGGAGTTATGCCAACGGCGATGGCGATAGCGAAAATAAAAGACTCTAAAATCTCCTTGTTGATCAAAGCGTTGCCCAAAAAAATCAGAAGCACCAGAGCGAAAATAACTTTCATGACGAAAAAACCAAATTGATTAACCCCGACCTCGAACTCGCTCTTAGCCTCTTTGCGCAAAACATTTTTTGCGATATGGCCGAACTCGGTCGCCTGGCCGGTTTGAAAAACCACCGCTAAAGCGGTGCCGCTAATAACGTTTGAACCGAGAAAGACGATATTATTATGGCCGTTATCTTTTTCATTTTCGTCCGAGACTATTTCGGGAGTCTTCTCGCGGGGAAATGACTCGCCGGTTAGAGAAGATTGATCAACGAAAAAATCATCAACCTCGATAATTCTAGCGTCGGCCGGGACTAAGTCGCCGGAACTCAAAAAAATAATCTCGCCCAGAGAAACATGCGAAGCCTTGATTTCTATTTTATTATTCTGGCGAATTACCGTCGCGGTCGTATCAACCTTTTCTTTTAGCTTCTTGGCGGCGTTGCTGGCGCTATGCTCTTCAAAAAAATCTAGAATAACGCTGGCCAGAACCATGATTAAGATAACGATAAAATTATTGATCTGGCCCAAAAAAGCGGAAACCGCCGCCGCCGCCAGCAGTACGAAAATCAAAGGATTTTTAAAGTGAGAAAAAAATTCTAAAACGATATTCGTTTCTTCTTTGTCCGCGATGGTATTATAGCCGTATTTTTTTAAACGCGCTTTGGCTTCGCCCTCCGTCAAGCCGTTTTTTGAAGTTTTTAGTTCGTTAAAAACTCCTTCCAGAGTTTCAGAAGAAAAATAATGCAGATCTTTTGCCATAAAGCCTAATGATTAAATTATTTACGCCCGGATTGAAGAATATGGCTCAAGCCTATTGGAAAGTTTATGTAGGTCGAGTTTATTAGACATAGGACGAACCTTTTTTACCTGCCTGCCGGCAGGCAGGTAAAAAAGGTTCAAAATTAAAAAAGAAATTTCCGCCCCAAAATTCAAAGGAAAAGGCGGGCAAAAAAGGAAAGGGGTCGGGGGAAAGGAAATTTTTGCCCGCCTTTGCCTTTATTCCGCCTCCCGCCTACGGCGGGCTCATCCGCCTCGGGCGGACTAATCCGCCCCCCGCCTACGCCGAGGCTTCGGCGGGTAAACTTTTTCAAG
>JAUSEG010000016.1 GCA_030650415.1 bacterium
CAGGCCCAAGTTCACCGCTTGTCGCCGGACCCGTTGATTTTATCTCGCTCGAGGCGGGAGAACAACTTGTCGAGGTTAGATTTTCCGACCTCCTCGAGCGTCAATCCGAGTTCAGTACAGACCTGGGTAAAATACCATAAGACGTCTCCGAGCTCATCCCGGAGACTTTCTTTGTCTCTTTCGGTGAATTTCCCTTTTTGATCACGAAAAATCTTTTTTAGTTTTCCCAAGAACTCTCCAACTTCGTTTGATAACCCCATGGCCGGATAGACGATGGGGTGGTCCATATTGACCAGCTGTCGAGTTTTCCGAGATGCTTTTTGGTAGTCGCCGTAGTGAGGTATATTCATTGGGTGGTGGACCACGTAAAGCTCGCCGACTCGCCACGTGGTGGACCGTGCCGGGATCGAACCGGCGACCTCCTCGATGCCATCGAGGCGCGCTACCAGCTGCGCTAACGGCCCATACATATTAATTTTGCTATATTTACTAATTCAAGATACACTTTTGCCGAAAAATAATTTATTCTGCAGACACCTTTATAATTTTTTTTCTTCGTTGGCTTATTAATAGTTCTGGGGTCAATTCTGGCTTTATAAAATCTATCTGGAAAAATTCCTGTAATATTAGACCAAAAACTCTCTAATTCCTTAATATTCTGATCGGCTCGGCATTGTAAAGTGCAGCGAAATTTGCTTTCATCAATAATATAACAAAATCTTAATAAGTTTAAAAATAACCCAACAATTGATGGATCTGAATTACCAAAAGTAATTGATCCATTGCCATTTCTGGTTCCCTCCGTCATATAAAGTACTGTCAAAACAATTTTAGCAATATCTTTATTTTTTAAATTACCAGCCAAATGTGAATTTTCCTGAACTATCCTTTTAATGTTATCTTCCCGATAAATCCTCTTTGAAATTAACGCTGCCTCCCTAGCCTTAATTAGATTATACTTATTATATTCCTGTACTTTGCGACCATACCCTAATGGCAAAGCCAAGTCATTACACCAATATGAGAGTGTGCTTTTAGGGATATGAACATTAAGCAATCCGTTAATCTCTGTGTATGTTTTGCCTAATTTTCGCAAATTTATTATTTTTTCTTTTAGCTCTTGGCTAATCATTATTTAATTGTACCACAGAGCCTATCCATGTGCAATAGGTGTACGAAAATACTAATATTTAACCTAGTACTAGCCAAAATTTCAACTTATTTTTATAATTGTTTGATCAATTCTTCTGGTGTTCTAATGATCTTGCGGAATAGAACATGACGACATAATTCCTCGTCGGCCGATAAGGCATATATAGGTTTATTAGCTCCTACAGCATAACCAATCTCCATGGTAACGCTATTACCACTATAGCCATCTTTATTATATATGAACACCACATCAGCCAGTTTAATCTTATGAAAATGCTCATGGGTTAGGCCAAGCGCGATAAATTTCTTGTGGTCATCGGACAAGTCCTGCCAATCGTCCTGGCCTGAATGAAGATATGGCTCAAAAACCACCACGCCAAGCTGCTTAAGCTTTTCCCCGAACTCCCTGATTTCCGGCTTGAAGCGGCGGCTGCCGCACAATACTACTGATTTCATATTATATATATTAACACAAATTAACGCAAATATTTTTGTAACTGCTTCTAACTGGTGCCCTCGAGAAGAATCGAACTTCTGTCTAGGGCTTAGGAGTCCCTTGTTCCCCGCCTGCCATCGCCTGTGCCCCCGAGAAGAGTCGAACTTCTATCTAGGGCTTAGGAGTCCCTTGTTCTATCCGTTAAACTACAGGGGCTCAGGCATTGGCGGGCAGGTATCCACTGAACTACGAGGGCAAAAAAATATTTACCGCCACCTTAGCCGCGGTTAAAGACCAATATTAAATCGCATTAAACTAGGTTAAATTTATAATAACTTAATTATTTTGTTTTGACAAACCCCAGAGACTCGCCTAAGATTAAGTCTATGGTTATATAATTTTAATCTAATAACACTTAACTATACATTCTATGTTCAACAAGCAAGCTCAAGGAGGAACATCAAGCGAATTTGAAACCGTCATCGGTCCTTCGGTTAAAGTAAAGGGCGATTTTAATGCTCAGGGCAATATTATTGTCGAGGGAATGGTTGAGGGCAGTCTAAAAACCGCCGGCAGTTTAGAGGTAGGGGAAAAAGCCAAGGTGACCGCCAACGTAGAAGCTAGAGAAGCAAAAATCGGCGGCGAGATCAGAGGCAATATTAAAATTAAAGGTTTTTTAGAAATAACCGCCGCGGCTAAAATTTTTGGCGACATCGAAGCGGCCTTTATTTCAATCGAACGCGGGGCGACTTTCAACGGCAAATGCGCTATGCCAACCGGAGTTGAGGACATTAAAAAAATCAATAAAGATAAAGCTAATTAATATTAAAGGCAATAGAAAACCGTCGAACAAAGATTTCGGTTTTGAGCCTGCCTGCCGGCAGGCAGGCGCATACAAAATTGTTGTGTTTTTTCTTAAAATTTTTAATTTTAAGAAAAAACACCCAAATTTCGTCTAAGTGAAAAATTAAAATCTTTGTCTGGCGGCCATCAACCGTTAACTGCGCAAAAACATGAACATTTTTATCTACGATTCATTTTTGAATCAAAAAAAATACGATCGCCTGCTGGCGCGGATAGAAACCAGAATTACCGATTTAGGTTTAAACGGAAAAATTTCTCGTTCAAGCTTAATGAGAAATATCGGTGAAACGGTTAAAAACGAACTCAAGCGAGGCGCTAAAACTATTATTGCGGTAGGCAATAATAAAACCATTAGCCAGATAATCGGTTTGTTGGTCGGCAGCTCTGTACCTTTAGCCATCATACCGATTGGCGAAGAAAATAACGATATCGCTCGCGGACTGGGCATTGAATCGGTTGATCAGGCCTGCGATATCCTATCGGCTCGACTCCTTGCCAGGCTAGATTTAGGATTAGCCAACCAAAATTACTTTTTAAGCGACGCTACTATAGAAAATCAAGGCACGGTTGTTGATATGAGCGATAATTATACGATAGAAGCCACTAAGACCGGCCTGATTCATGTGCTGAATTTAGCCAACGCGAAAATCAAGCTGCCGCCGAAGGTTAAAATTTTGCCTGATGATGGAGTTTTAGAATTAGTCATCAGCGCCCAAAGCAAAAAAAATCTTTTCTCTAAGTCCGCGCGGGGCGATCAGTCAATTTTTAAAATTAAAAAAGTCATTATCAATAATCCTAAAGCTCAATTAATTTTAGATGGTTCCATCTCCATGCCCACGCCGGCGACCATCACGGTAGTTAAACAAGGCTTAAACGTCATCGTGGGAAAAAGTAGAAATTTTTAAAAAGCCAAAATAAAAAATCGCCCCAACTTTTACGAAGCGATTTTTTTATCTAACATTTTAATTTACGACAATTGCATCTGCCGGCTTATCTTTCTGCTTAAACAGATACAACTGCTGCAGAGCGGTTAAAACGGTGGTCACGAACCAATAGAGCGCCAAACCCCCGGGGAAGGTCATACCGATAACCACGGTTAGAATCGGCATCATATAGAGCATCTGCTTGTTCATTATGGCCATCATGTTTTCATCCTTGGCGCCCGGACTTTTAATTTCCGGCCGCTTAGTAACCATCATTTTAGCTTGCCAGAATTGCGCCGCGCCGGCTAAAACCGCTAAGACTATATTGGATTTTGATAAATCAACCAAGCCCAAAGAAATTGGGTTAATCACGCCCGGATTGCTGACAAAAGAATAAATATTGTTCAACGCCTGATTGCTTAAACCATCTTTAAAAACGATAAAAACCGCCCAAAGAAAGGGAAGTTGGATTAAGAGGGGCAGACAGGAAGAAAACGGATTAACCTTTTCCTGCTTGTATAGTTCCATCATCGCTTTGCCTTGCTCCTGCTTGTTATCAGCGTATTTTTTCTTAAGTTCATCGATTTTTGGCTGTAGGCCTTGCAACGACTTCTGTGATTTTATGGACTGCTTCGATAAAGGCAGGAGTATCAATTTGATAATCACAGTCATTACGATAATCGCTAGGCCAATATCGTGGCCGGGGATGACATTATACAAAAAAACCAATAAATTCAAAATCGGTTCGTAAAAAATTACATGAAAAAGTTGGGACATATTCTTTTTGTCATTCCCGCGGCTTGCCCCGTGAAATGCATCACATATTTCACCGGGGAGGCGGGAATCCAGGGGTTAATAGTTAAAACGTGCATTCTCTTCTAAGCTCTGCACGGTATAAAGATTTTAAAATAAAGATCAATTAATGAAATTGTTTTTACCTCTCCCTCCTGGATTCTCATGGCTTCGCCAGATCTCGCGTAGCGATGACCGACAGCCTTCGGCTTCGGGAATGACAAGAGAAAAGGGAATGGTAAAATAATAATGTCATTTTAATGGATCAAAACCACCCGAATTAAATGGATTACAGCGCAAGACTCGCCAAACCGCTTTAATTCCGCCCTTAATAAATCCGTATTTTTCTACTGATTGAATCGCATATTCGGAGCAGGTGGGATGAAAACGGCAAAAACCATGGGGATAGAAAACTTTAAAGATACCATGATCGAAAGACAGCGTTTTTTGATAAACTTTTAAAATTTTTACCGCTATATATCGCGGGTAAAATTTAAACATAGTATTTCAATCAATCCGAAAACGGTTATTTTAAGAGCTTTAGCGCCTTAAAAATCTTTTCCAGTTCACCTTTTACAGTTTTATATTCCTGGTTTAAAAAACCTGGCAAAGCCATAACAACTAAGTCTAACCCCGACCTTAACTCTTCATTTAACTCTCTGATTGCTTGTCTAATCTGCCTTTTTAATCTATTTCTTTCTGTGGCTTTTTTGCTAATTTTAGTGCTAATTACTATACCAAACCGATTAAACTTTAGTTCGCTCGTTAAAGCTTTCGCGCCAAGTAATTTAGTATAAAAAGATTTACCTCGTTTAAAAACTTTTTCAAAATCTTTCTGTTTAAGTAAACGATGCTGTTTAGCTAGCATATTATTTAAAAGCTGAAATAATCAGTTGCCGGATAAAGATTTTAGTTTTGAGCGCATACAAAATTGTATTATTTTTTCTCAAAATTATTCAATTTGCCTTTAGTATAAAATAATTTTGATAAAAAATACTCAAATTTTGTCGGCCTTTAGCACTCGCGAAAGCGGGTGGAAAAACTAAAATCTTTATCCGGCAACTTAGCTGCGAAAATTATTAATTTCATCTTAAGTCCAAAATTGCCTGCCTGCCCCAATGAATTGCCCGTGCTTATAATACGGCCTATTTACTCAGCTTTTTTCTGCCCTTGGCCATTCTTCTCTTTATAACCGCGCGGCCATTTTTAGACAACATTCGTTTTCTAAAACCATGTTTTCTCTTGGCTCTTTTTTTATTTGGCTGATAAGTTCTCTTTGGCATAAATAAATTATAAAAAAATTAAAAAATAAATTTTTATCTTTAATCAACATAACATTTAAACCCGTCTAAGTCAACAAAAAGTCTTTTCCACTGCTTATTCACAGTTTGTAAACCTTTTCATCTGTTTTATATTTATTTTTTTACTGTTATAATTCTCTCAGCCGCCAAATCAAAATAAATTTATTTGACTTTAATAAAGAATGTTATATTATTAAAATAATTATCCTCTCGGAAATATTTTAAATTATAACTGCTCCATGCTATGAATAATGAACAGCTCTGGCAAGCAATTTTAGGAGAAATCGAATTAAGTTTATCAAAAGCCAACTTTACCACTTGGTTTAAAAATACTTTTATCTCCTCTTTCGAGAATAGCCGGGTAATTATTTGCGTACCCAATACCTTCACCAAGGCCTGGCTGGAAAAAAAATACCACCAAGAGATTTCCAACGCCTTTAAAAACGTTGGTTCGGCGGAAATTAAAGAAATCCTATATAAAGTTGAGGCTAGAAAAGAATCGCCGGTCGACAGCTTGTTTAAAAAACCAAGAACTGAAAATATCGTTGAGAATAAGCCAAAAACTGTTAATCGCTTTGGCCTGAATAATCGCTATAGCTTTGATACTTTCATTGTCGGAAAAAACAATGAGCTGGCGCACGCGGCCTGTCAGGCGGTGGCGGCCAATCCCGGCTATGCTTATAATCCGCTCTTCATTTATGGCGGAGTCGGCTTGGGAAAAACTCACCTATTGCAAGCCATCGGCCACGAACTATCTAAAAAAAGTGAAAAAATCCTCTACGTTTCGTCGGAAAAATTCACTAACGACTATGTCCAGGCGGTTAGAAACGGCCAAGCCAAAAGCTTTAAAGATCTTTATCGCAACGTTGATTTGTTATTAATTGATGATATTCAATTTATGGGCGGAAAAGATGGCACGCAAGAAGAATTCTTCCACACCTTTAATGATTTACATCAAACTAACCGACAAATTGTTATTTCCTCGGATCGCCCGCCCAAAGCCATCCCGGCGCTGGAAAAAAGACTCCTCTCGCGCTTTGAGTGGGGAATGATCGCCGATATTAGTTCTCCGGACGTTGAAACCAGAATCGCTATTTTAGAAACCAAGTGCCGAGAAAAAAACTATAAACTTGATAAAGAAATTTTGGCTTACATTGCAAACAATATTACCTCTAACATTCGTGAGTTGGAGGGAGCCTTAAATCGCTTAATCGCTTATTATGAATTTAATAATTCCTTGCCATCAATTCAATCAACTAAGAATATCTTAGCCGGCATTATTTCCAACTTTCAATCTAAATCCACTACCGCCAAAACCATTATTGAAGCTGTCTCAAAATTTTTTGACATCAACTTAAAAGATATAACCGGCCAAAGCCGCAAGAAAGAATTGGTCGTGCCAAGACAAATCGCTATGTTCTTAATGCGCAAGGAAATTAATTCTTCTTACCCCTCAATCGGTCAAGAGCTGGGCGGCCGCGACCACACGACAGCTATGCATGCCTGCAATAAGGTGGCAAAAGAGTATCAAGAAGACGAGCGAACCAAACAAAACATTGATTCAATCAAGCAATTAATTTATAACAGTTAATAATTTGGTGAAAAGCCGCGGCTAGGGCGTTAATAAGTTTTAGAAATTATTTAAACCTCATTTTTTATACACAGACAACAGTTGAAATCGTCTAATTTATCAACACCATAAACACCTTTTAAAAAGCCAAATTTGACCTAGTCTTAAATAAACCTCAGTAAAGATAGCACTTATCAACCCGCATTTTATTATTATTATTTTATTATATATTATAGTTATTAATTAATAATCCGGCCGGTAAGGATAATTTTATGAAAATATTTAGCCTGCAAGAAAATTTAAAACAGGGGTTGGCATTAGTCAGTCATGTGGCCGGAAAAAATGTAAATTTGCCAATTCTTAATAACGTTTTAGTTAGAGCCGAGGAGGGAAAAATAAGACTGATAGCGACTAATTTAGAAATCGGCATAATTAGCACGGTTAGGGGAAAAATTGAAACCGAGGGGTCGTTTACAGTTAATGCCAAAATAATTTCCGACTGTGTGGGGCTCTTAGCCAACAAAAAGATTGAGTTAAGTCAAAAAGAAAACGACCTCTTGGTGAGCTGCGAAAATTATCAAGCAAAAGTTAAGGGTCAATCCGCCGAAGAGTTTCCTTTAATACCCGAAGTTGATAAGAAAAACTACTTTAGCGCCGATGCCAATGCGGTTAAAAATGCGATTTCTCAGGTAATCTTCGCAACTCCATCGAGTGAAACCCGCCTAGAATTATCCGGGGTGCTCTTTATCTTTTCCGGCAATTCTTTAATTGTGGCCGCTACCGATAGTTATCGTCTGGCTGAAAAGAAGATTCAAATTAAATCTAATAATGAGGAAGAAAAAAAGATTATTGTGCCGGCCAAGACCTTGCAGGAGTTATTAAGAGTTTTATCAGTGAACTTAGACGCTGAAGTTGATGAAAACAACAAAGAAATAAAATTTTATATTTCCGACAATCAAATTTTGTTTACTTATGGATCGACAGAGCTGGTCTCTAGGTTGATTGAAGGCCAGTATCCTGACTATCAGCAAATTATCCCGACCACCAGCAAGACTAAGGTTATAATCGATCGGCAAGAATTAATCCGCGCCGTAAAGATGGCTTCTTTATTTTCTAAGGCTGGTATTAATGATGTGAATTTGGATTTTCCTCTAGGTAAGAATCAGGTAGTGGTTTCTTCGGTTTCCGGCCAGACCGGAGAAAATATAAATAATTTAGAAGCCAAAGTAACCGGCGACGAAAACAGCATTGTAGTAAATTATCGCTATCTCTTAGAGGGCTTAAGCAATATTGAAAAGGAAACCGTTAAAATCGAGCTGATAGACGGCAACACGCCGTGTCTTTTGAGGCCGGAGCAGGACGATAGCTATTTATATATAATCATGCCGATAAAACAATAGAGTAATAATAAAAAAGCGGGAAACAAAAATTTTGTTTCCCGCTTTTTTATTTGTCATTCCCGCGCAGGCGGGAATCCAGGGGGTAAACAGTAGGAATATTAAAAAATAAAAAAATAAGTTGAAATAATAATTATCTGGGGGAAATGTATGCTATAAATAGTGATTGTATATTTTCCTCCTGGATTCTCATGGCTACGCCAGATCTCGCATAGCGATGACCGACAGCCTTCGGCTTCGGGAATGACAGGTTAACTATTGGGTAACGGTGGGTGTGGTCGTTGCATTAGCCGACATTTCCTTAATTGTAATGCTAACTTCGTCGCTCTTGGCGGTTTGGCCTTGCCAGCTATAAGCTTCGGCGTAAATTTTATAAGAACCTGGGCTGAGAATTTCGGTGAGCGATCCGAAGGCGGTTTTTTCTCTGACCGGGCTCTGGGCAATGGACTTAATATTATTCGCGGCGTCTTTCAGAAAGAAGTTAACCCCCGCGACTTGCTCTTGGCTATTAACCGCAGCTTTTAGGGTTAGAGGAAAATCATCTTTAATAAAGTTAGAGTTGGGCGCTGGCTGGGCAAGAGAAATTTTAATTTTTACGTCGCCGGTTTCAGAATTTCCGGTTAAATTAAATTCAAGTTTTTGTTCGCTGCAATTATCAACGGCGTCGCAAACCCTAACGGTTAGCCCGTGAAAGCCGTTCTTTAAGAAGCTAATCGACTGATTAAGATTAAACGGGCTGGCGGCTGCAGTTTCAAACAAGTAGCCGTCAATATAATATTCCGCTCGGTTAACGCCATTAGTAGCGGTGGCGCTAATTCTAACTTCCAGGTTTTGACTAGTGAAGGTCTGGTTGTTGGTTGGGTAATCAATCGACATAACGGGCTGATAAGCCGGCCGATGGATATTATCAAACTCGGTCGGCGGCAAAGAATTAACGATGCCTTGTTTTTTAGCCCAAGCCGCGACCGCGTCTTCCCAGGCTTTAAATTGCCGGTCGTTTTCCGGATTGGTCGGCGTTGGACCGGTTGGATCATCTTTATTAACATAATAGAGGATGTCATGCATTTGCCTAAAGCGTTTTTCTATTATGGCGCTGGCCGGCGTAAATTCGTTGGCTAGATAGCCGGAAAATTTATCAATTTTTACTACGGTTTCGCTGTCGGTCGCGCCGTCTAAGACCGGTTTACCGGTTGGTTTTGCGTCAGGCGCGTTAAAATATTCAATCGGCGTATTGCCAAGCACTCGATCCATATAGTCATGCCAAATTGGCGCGGCCACGACCGAACCGTCGGCGCCGCGCTTCATTTCTTGGTTATCGTTATTTCCCACCCAGACGCCGGTAACGATTGACGGGGTGTAGCCGATAGTCCAGGCGTCCTTGTAGTCGTTGGTAGTGCCGGTTTTAGCGGCTACCGGCCTTGAGCCGAGGGTTAGGTAGTTGCTCTGACCGAAGACGTAAGCCCGAGCCGAATTGTCCGATAAGATGCTATTAATCTGGCGCGCGACGTTTGAGCTCAAAACTTTTTGTTCTTCATCTTTAAACTCTTCCAAGATTTTCCCATCCTTATCTTCGATTTTTAAAATAAAGGCCGGCGGCCGCTTTAAGCCTTCGCGCGCGAAGGCGCTAAAAGCGTTGGCGTGCTCCAGGAGCTTAATTTCGCCGCCGCCCAAGACCAAGGAGAGGCCGAAACGATCCTTATCATTAAGCGTGGTATAGCCGAGATTTTGCGCCAAGCCGATTACGTTATTAATGCCGGCTAAATAGATAGTTTTAACTGCCGGGATATTTAATGAACCGGCCAGAGATTGCCTAATAGTAACCGGGCCATGCTCTTTTAAATCATAGTTATGAGGTTCATAAGGTTTAGCCGGGTCGGTGGAAAAATTAGTTACCACATCATAAAGCACGGTCTCGGGTGTATAGCCCTTAATAAATGAGGCCGCGTAAACGACGGGTTTAAAAGATGAGCCCGGCTGCCTGGGCTGAAGCGTAACGTTGACTTGCCCGTCGATGGCTTCATTAAAATAGTCTCGCGAACCCACCATGGCTAGAACTTGCCCGGTTTTTGGATCAATTGAAATTAAAGCCGCGTTGGTAGCCTGATAATTTTTTTCATTAAGCGCGGTTTTTTCTTTAATGACTTCTTCGGCGATTTTTTGCTTATACAAATCCAAGGTGGTATAGATTTTTAAGCCGCCTTGCTCAATGGTTTTTTCCCCATATTTGTCGGACAGCAATTCTTTAATATACATGACGAAATGGGGCGCCAGCATATTATCGGATGGCGCTTTAAAAACCAGCGGGGTATTTTTCGCTTCGTTCGCCTGATCTTTAGTGATATAGCCGTATTTTGCCATTAAATCTAAAATGTATTTCTGCCTGGCGATAAGCAGATCTTTATTCGGCCCATAAGGCGAATAACGGCTGGGCGCTTGCGGGATAGCGGCCAAAGCCGCGGACTCGGCTAGGTTTAAATCGCGCGCGCTCTTGCCGAAGTATCTCTGGCTGGCTGCCTCTACGCCATAAGCGGTTGAGCCATAAGGAATTTCATTAAAGTACATCTGCAAAATTTCATCCTTAGAAAACTTTTTTTCTACCCGGTAAGCCAAAATTAATTCTTTAATTTTTCTGGTGTAGGTTTTTTCGCTGGTTAGGACCGCGTTTTTAATAAATTGCTGGGTCAGAGTCGAGCCGCCGGCCGTTTTACCGAATAAAACGTTGGTCACGACGGTTCTGAAAATCGCCCAAAGGCTGAAGCCGCCATGCTTATAAAAATCTTTGTCTTCGATGGAAATCGTGGCGTTTTTTAAATTATCCGGCACGTCTGTTAAACTGATCATGGTGCGTTTCTCCGCGCCATGGATATCGTAAAGAATCGTTTTTCCGGTTCGATCATAAATTTTTGTGCTTTGGGCAATCTGGCGCTCAATCAGGCGGTTCGGATCAGGCAAATCATGGGTAAGCCGCAGATAGAAGAAAAAACCAAGCAGCAAAAAAACCAAGAAACCGTAAAAAACAACCTTAGTTAGCTTGGCTTTAGAAAATGGTTTTCTGGATTTACCGGAGTATTCTTTATTTTTCCCCGGAACGCTAAAACCGGCCGAAGTTTTCCTCCCTTTATTTATGAAGTATTTTTTTTTGGCGTGGCGCCATTCTTGAGGCGACTTAATATTGCGAGATGAATAGGAAAATGTCATAAAGATAAAAAAATTATAACAATAATTGAAGGAAAAATCAATTTTTATCGCCGGAACAATATCCAAGGCAGTAAAAATAAAAATCCAGACTTAGCCTGGATTTTTAAAAATGAAGACGATTGATTTATGAGATGAAGCAGACGGTTCGTTTAAGCCAGACCGCTTAAAAATTTATCAGCGCTCATGACCCTTATTTCATTATTCCTGTAATCAACATTTTCAGCCCCAACCACCTGATAAAGATAAGGAATGTTTAGTTTTTTTCCAAAATAATTTAAATTTTTTGAGGGCGATTCGTCCGCCGATTTTACTTCAACCGCGAACCAGGGCTTTTTGTCCACGACAATCAAAAAATCAACTTCCCGGCCCCCGCGGTCTCGCAAGAAAAATAACTCGGCCCGATAACCAAAAGCGTCATGCAAAAAATGAACGGTTTTTAAAAGATGGCTGGCCACGATATTTTCCATTTTTGAGGCGGGGTTGTCTAATTGCGACCAATCCCAAAGATAAAGCTTGGGTTCTTTGCGCAAAGACTTAAAAACGGTTGAGGCTAACGGATAAATTCTAAAATGATAATAGAACCTTTCAAGGATTAAAACCCATAAGGCGATAGTCTTATGGGCCACTCCCAAATCTTCCCGCAAAGCGTTTAAAGAAAAAAGCGAGCCGACTTTGGACGGCAGAATTTCGGCTAAAACCTGTAAAGCGGAAATGTCCTTAACCAATTCAATGTCGCGGATATCTTCTTTAATTAATCGGTCAATTCGTTCATTGTGGAAACGGCGCAAAACTGTCGCGTCTTTTTCCAGGAACGGCTCGGGAAAACCGCCAAAATTCCATAAATCGTTAAAGACGCTTTGGTTTTTGCCGGTTGTTAAAAAATTTAATTCTTGGCCGATCGGCAAATTCGGGGTCGCGCCTAAAATTTCCCTTAGCGAAAAAGGATGCAGTCGATAATAGTGGTATCTGCCCAAAAGAGAGTCGCCGCCGCGTCGATATAAATCCAAGCGCGCGCTGCCGGTTATAAGATAGTGATATTTTTCTTGGTATTTATCAAACTCGCCCTTGATGTAATTTTTCCAGGGCCGATATTTATGCAGTTCGTCAAAAATAATCAGCTCGGCTTCAGACTCAAATTTGCCGTCAATAATTTTTTTTCGGTCTTCGCGATTATCCCAGTTAAGATAAAGAAACTTTTTATATTCTTGGCCGCCGATGATCTTAGACAAAGTTGTCTTGCCGACTTGCCTGGGGCCGCCGATGAAGACCATTTTTTTCTTTAAATCTTTGGCTATATAAGGGTGCAGATATCTTATTTGCATAAAAATTATTATGAGAGTTTATTCCTAATTATGGCTAAATTATACCATAGTCTAATAAAGTGTCAACTTATTTATACTTGGGTAGAAAATGTTGGTTAGCATTTTTAGGAGAAGATTGCTTATTTGAGCCTGCTGGCCTCATTTTGCCCGCCTCGGCTCGCGCCGCGGGCGAGACGGGCACGGGTCGGCGAAGCGGGCCGGTATAGCCGCTTGATTTTCCTTGAGCGCTAAAACCGGCCGAAGTTTTCCGTCTTTTATTTAAGAAATATTTTTTTTGGCGTGACGCCAATTTTGCGGCGATTTTATATTGCGAGAAGAATACGAAATAGTCATAAAAGCTTTAAATATAGGAAAATTATAACAATAATCAGCGGAAAAATCAATTATTATTTTTAAGCTAAGCCGTAAGTAGTAAAATAAATTGTTTAATGATAAAATTAAGGAAAGTTTATTTAAAGTATTGTAGTGGAAAATAAGCCGCAGTACTAATTTAAAAATATTTTTTAAACATAAAACCGTGAATAAGATGATTAAGAATAAATTTACATTGATATTTTGGATTTGTTTTTATTTCGCCGTGTTTTCCATTTTAATAAACAACTCTTTCAATTATTTAGACAATGATTTTGGCTGGCACTTAAAAGTTGGCGAACAGATTGTTAAAGAAAGAGCGGTTCCGAGTTTTGATTATTATGATTATACTTTGGCAGGCCGAACTTGGGTGGATCATGAATGGCTGGCCAATGCGGCTGTTTACTTAATTTATCAAAAAGCAGGCTATATCGCCGTAAATATTTTATTCGCCCTGGTTGTCACGGGCGTCTTGATTATTTTAAATTACTACATTAGCCGGTACTTTACGAAGAAGGGTGCATTTTTTATAGCCGCTTTTGGGTTTTTGGGATTAGTCGCTTCTTTGCCTCATTTCGGTGTTCGCGTTCAAGAGTTATCAGTTATAAATCTTTTGCTGCTTTTTTTAATTATGGAACACTACACTAAGAGCAAGAGCCTTAGGACGCTTTTTTTTATCCCGCCGCTTTTTTATTTTTGGTCAACCATTCATGGGGGATTTTTAATTGGAATATTCGTGATGTTTTTTTGGCTGCTGGTTAAAGCGGTTGAAATATTTTTAAATCGTTTTAGCTTTTTTTCTTTTTTGGACTACGAAAAAAAAATGTCGTTTAAAAATTTATTTAACTTTTTAATTTTTTCTTTTGCCGGAGTCGGCGCCACGCTGCTAACTCCTTATGGCTTGAAACTCTATTCTTTTTTAATTGATTATCGAAGCGCTTTCTATTTAACAAGGATAAACGAATGGGTGCCATTTTACTATCTGCCGCTGAACTATTGGCAGATATTTTTTGAGGCCTTTTTGGTTTCGGCGGTTATTTTGGCATTCTATTTATCCCTAAAAAAGAAAAATTATAAAATTTCAATCTGGGAAATGGCAGTTTCTTTGTTCTTTCTTGCCTTGGCTTTTAAGTCAAGAAGACACTTCCCTCTTTTATTTATCGCCGCTTTCCCTTTTTTGATAAAATTTTTTACCGCTTACATTGATTTTTCTTTTGAGGATTATGGCAAAAAATGGATTCGACCGTTTTTCATCATAAAGTTTTTTTTGATTTCGGGGATTTTGTGTTCGATCGTTTTTGTGCTGCTGGGTGTGAAGTTTACTAACGATCCACTGGCTTTTTTTAAAAAAAGTTTTCCTTATGCAGCGGCTAATTTTTTAAAAGAACATCCAGAATATAATGACTTTAAAATATTCAATAATTATGGCTGGGGCGGCTATCTGATTTGGATTTTGCCGGAAAGAAAATTATTTATAGACGGCCGCCTGCCCCAGCTGCCTTTCGCCGGCCATACTTTTCTTGAAGAATATTATGAATTTTGGCAAGCCGGAAAAGCCGAAGAAAAACTTAATCAATACGAGATAAGGCTGGTTTTTATAAATAATAAAGAAAGGTATCTAAAAATAAATTGGTTTGAGAAGTATTTTCTCGGGTATAATGAAGAAAAGCTGAATAATATAAAAAATAATTTAAAAAACTATTTAAATGGTTCGGAAAGATGGCAGACGGCTTATCAGGACGACCTAAGCACTATTTATGTAAAAAATGATGAAAATAAATTTTTCAAAAAATAAATTAATAATAAACATCTCGGCCGGCTTTTTATTTTGCGTTATCAATATAATTTATATAGCCTATCTTTTTGCTTTTTCCAATAATATATTTTTGGAAGTTTATAAATGGTCGCAACTGCTGGCAATAATAATTTTATGCCTATTTTTTATAAAGAATAGCGCGGCCTCCTTTTTTACGGCATTATTTATATATTGTTTTTATTTAATTCTGGTAACATATTTTATTTTTACCGGATCCGAGCTGGATTATCCTTTTTTAGCAAGAAATTTTAAAGATATCCCCGCTATTTTGCCGCAATTCTTGCTACCCGCAATAGTAACTTTAATCGCCGGTGCTTTAAGCTCCTTTTCCATTCATAGATTTAAAAATATATTTAAAAAAAATTTTCCGTTCATCTTGCCCGCGCTAATTTTAGTGGGCATGCCTTTTATAACCCGGGCGGATAAACTTAATAATGAATTTATTTATTTTATAAAAACCGTCGGCAAAAAAGATAAAGCCATAGACTATTACCAAGACAATATCTATAATAATTTAATTGAGCAGTCAATTGATAACAAAAAAACTTTAGAAGAAATAAGAGCGGATAAAGCCAAACTGCCAAAATATCTGGACAACATAATTATTTTGCAGCTGGAAAGCTTAAATGCCTTTTTAGTTAGCGAAAAAAATACGCCGAATTTTTTAGAAATCGCTAAGGCCGGAATTTTTTTTCCTAAATTTTACGGCAACGGCGTCCAAACTATACTGGCTCAAGAAAATATTTTATGTTCTCTGCCGAACTCATTTGATTTTAATCTGGTTAAAAGCGGCGGCGACAAAAAAGTATTATGCCTCCCCGAAGCATTAAAATTTCTTGGCTACAAAAATATTTTTATAAAAAGCTATGATTTAAAATTTACCCGAACCGGCGCTTTTATGGAAAATATCGGTTTTGGCGAGATTCATGCTGACGACATAATGAAAAAGGACGATCCGAAATATCTTTGGGGCTGGCGCGAAGACATTTTTTACAAAAGAGCTTTTGATTATCTGGGAAAAAATCGGCAAGACAAATTTAACTTTTTTTATATAGAGACTGGGCCGACCAACCACTGGCAGTTTAAAACACCGGCCGGCATGGAAGAAACCGTACCGTTCAAAAATCCTAAAAATCATCAGGAGAGATTAACAAACACCACGCACCTCCAAGACCAATATTTAAAAATTGCCTGGGATGAATTAAACGAAATGTTCCCGGAGAAAAACTACACCCTGCTTATTTTGGGCGACCATAGCTGGCCGGCGGAGATTCACCCCGATAATACTTTTAACCAAAAGGGGAATTTTGAAGAAAATTTTTTGACATCAATGATAATTGTTTTAGGCGATGAAAAAAAATTTAAGGGGAAAATAATCAACAGTCGGCGCAGTGAAATGGATATAATGCCCAGTATTTTGGAATTATTAGGCGCGCCAGCGCGCCATAATAAATTTTCAAGTTCATTTATTGATGAGTTAAATAACGAAGAGCCGGATAACAAAGAAGTTAATAAAAATAAAATTTTATTAATCCAGCCATATTCTGATAAATACTTTAGTATTATAGATTACCCGGCTAAATATCAATATAATAGCGAGCAAAAAATAATGTCTATCTATGATTTATTGGCGGACCCGGAAGAGAAAAGCGGCCGGGTTATAAAAGATAAAAATCAGATTTTAGATTTGATAAAAGAATTAATATCGGTAGAATAGTCTATGCGCTTATCAATCGTCGTTCCCGCCTATAACGAGGAAGAAAAAAATTTATATTTAAAAATTTTGCAAAAAACTGAATTTAATTCAGACGCAAAATCGACCAACTCATTAATCAACAAAGTTTTTCCCTATATTAAATTTAGAAGATATTTTAATTAACCGGGGAATAAAATTCCCTTTTGGTTTAACCATCTATGGCGTTGCCAGAAAAAATATTAGTTGAATTTTGCTTGCCAATTTATAATGAAGAAAAAATCATAGAATCAAACGTCGAACGCTTAATTAAACATCTCCGCCAATATGATTCCGGCTGGTTTTGGAAAATCGTTTTAATAACTAACGGCTGCACCGATAATTCTTGGACAGTGGCAAATAAGCTGACTCGTCTCTATCCTGGACTAATTAGCGCCGTGAATTTCCCCTTGGCCGGCCGCGGCCGAGCGCTTCGACAATATTACATTACCAGCCAGGCCGATGTTCTGGCTTATATGGATATTGATTTGGCCGTCTCGCTTGACAATATACCGCCCCTAATTAATCCAATTATTAACAATCAAGCCGATTTAACCATCGGCTCTCGTTTATTGCACGAATCTAAAATCGAGAGGTCTTTTTTGCGCGAGCTTAGTTCGCAGAGCTATAATTTTTTATCCCGCCTGATTTTACGACATCATCTTTCTGACCTGCAATGCGGTTTCAAAGCGATCCGAACCGATGTTTTTAAAAAAATCTCCAGCTATATACAAGACGATCGATGGTTCTTTGATACAGAAATGATTGCCTATTGCTTGCATCTTGGCTACTGCGTTAAGGAGCTCCCGGTAGATTGGTCTGAAAATCGCTGGAACCAAAGGAAGAGCAAGGTTAACCTAATTAAAGATAGTTTAAAGTTTATTTATAAGCTGATTGAACTAAAAATTAGGCTAACCAAAAAACCTCTGAATAAACAACCGGTCGAAAAATGAAAGAGATGTTTTCCGGCAAAAAAATTAAGCGATTGCATATTTAGGTTGCCGTAAAATTATAAATAATCTTTCTGAACATTGCTCCCGCGGCCGATTACAAAATAGCATGTGCTTTCTTAATGAAATTTTAAATACGCGATAGTGCAGAATTATAAAGAGAGTAATTTAATTAGGACTTTAAATAATCTTCGAACATAGGCTAAGCTGGTTTTTAAAAACCCGGATTTATTGATTTATGAGATGAAATAGCATTGTTTTTATACTTCCCACGGATAAATTTGTCCGGTTTTCAGCTCATAGCCGTCCAGCCCGATTATCCGATATTCGCTAAGCTGGTAGTTTTCTAAAAAATACCTGATGGCCGACAAGCCGGCTTTATTGAAATTTATCTTAACCTCGGCCGGAATAATCCGGTTTTTATCTTTAATTATAAAATCAATCTCTTTTTTATCCTTAGTCCGCCAATAATAAATATTTTCCCGTCCGTATTTTTTAACAAGTTCGCTGAAAACGCTAGTTTCAAAAACCTGACCGATAATTTCTTTCGGCAAGCCCTTAAGCCAGAGCATTTGCATTAATCCGGAATCGTAAAAAAATATTTTTGGCGTTTTGGATAATTCGCTTCGGATGTTTTTGCTATACGGTCTGACTAATTTAATAATATAGGTCTGCTCAAGAATAAATAAATATTTTTCAACCGTTGGCGCTGATAGATTGCAGGTATTGGATAATTCTTTTACATTAACTAATTGACCGCTCTGCGAGGCTAAAATTTCCAGCAATTTATTAAAACTTTCAATGTTATCAATGTTGGCCAGTTCTTTAATATCTTTTTTAACATAAGTATCAATAATCTGCTGCAATCTTTTCTCTTTTAGCTCAATTTCGTTAATCAAGGCCACTTTCGGGTAACCGCCGCATAAAATATATTCTTTAAAAATTGATTTTAATTCGGCCTGCTTTTTTTCGTTCGCCTTCGCGCCCGGGTCATAATAATATTCTTTGAACAATAAATATTCTGCAAAAGATAAATTAAAAATTTCAAAGTTAATCGTCCGGCCGACTAATGAATCTTTAAATTTGGTTTTTATTTCAAAGCTGGATGAGCCGGAGATGATCAATTTAATATTTTTATGATGATCGGCAATCAGTTTTAAAAATTCCGATGGATTTTTTAAATACTGAATTTCATCAATAAAGACATAGGTCTTTCTGTCGGTTTGCGGAGCATGCCCTTCGGCGCGCAAATGGCCAATGAATTCATCGACCCCGGCATCTAAGATTTTTTTATTTCTTGAATCTTCCAAATCTATATAGTAAACATCTTCTTTTTTATTTTTTAAATAATTTTCCAGCCAGAGCATTATATGAGTCTTGCCGACTTGTCTGGCGCCATGTAAAACAATGATTTCTTCTAACGCAATAAATTTTAATATCTCATCAACTATTTTCCTTTTGTATAGCATATAGATATATTAATTACAGATTATATTAAATTTTAGCTAATATTACTATTATTCAACAATTTTCACCACTTAATATCATTATATATCAAACTAAAATTAATGTCAAGTTATATTAAAGTTTGATTAAAGACAAAGGATAAATTATATTATAGTAATAAATAATCTGTGAACTGGGGTTAAGCCGATTTAGACGAGAGGCGCCGATCTATAAAAATGTTTTGATTTTTTGTTTTTTAAACAATTTGCTGTAATTTTAGGAGAATAAAACCTTTGTTTTATAATGGTTTTATGACTATTTTTACAATTTGCTTGTTTAGTAGCAATTTGTTATACAAGGTTTTTGTTAAATAGTTTTAAAAATCAAGTTAGATTAATTTTTTAAAAGCCAGGGTTTATTGATTTATGAGATGAAATAGCTGGTTTTGGCATGAGTTCCCTTTTATAAAAGATTAATTATTGGTTATTTTTTCCGTTTATGCTAAAATATAATCAAGACTTATAAATTTTAATAATTTTTGTTAACTAACGTAAAGACTCGGTTAAAATCCCGGGCTTTGCAGCGAAATTTATGAAAAAAATTCTGTTATTTTTTTCGGCGGTCTTCTTCGTTTTTATCATGGCTAGTAGCGCTCAAGCGGCAATTGATGTTACGGTTACTTTTCCCGCCGATGGCGAATTGAATTACCAGACAACCAAATCTATTACTTGGACATATCCAGCAGGTAATTTGATTGCGCCTAAATTTAATATTTCTATGTTCACTGGCGCGGAAACCAGACCCATTGCCACGCAAGTTTTGTGCAGAGCGGCTGCCGATGGTTCTTGCGCTTACTCTTGGAAGGTCGGCAAAATTACGAGCGGCCGTTTTTTAATGGGGGTAAACTATAAAATTAAAGTTTGTCTTGCAGTTGTAGGTGAATCGTTAGATTGTGACGAAAGCGCAGATTTCAAAATCATACCGTCGGCCATAACAACTCAACAGCAAGTTTTTAATTTATTTAAAACAGCTATGGGCAACCGTTATAATAATTTAAACGCCTATAATCCCACTGTTCAGAACTATTACACCGGCGAGGCCGGTGTTCGGGACTTTTTAACGGTAAACACTGCAGCTACTGGTTTCCCTACTTATAGAATTAGCACGACTACGGTTAATGCCGTTGATACTGTTACGAATACGAATAAAAAAATATACGCAATGACTCTTTTTGAACAGTTAGACTGGTTTAAATATAAGTTTAATCAACTTAAGGGTGATTTTTTAAACGCAAGAGATAGGGATGGGATAAAATATGCCATGTCAAATCGATATAGTGATCTTTGCGCCGCTCCATGGAATACAGCTAAAGATATTGCTACTCGGGCATATAATACAGCCGTAGCTGATGCGGAAAAAGCTAGGAAAGGCGCAAGAGCAAAATTTGCTGCAGATGGAACGGTAATAGCTGGCCAAGAGGCAACGGGGCAAGAGCTGTGTAATTTTAATTATAATAGAGACATGAAGATCACAACCATAGTTCCTGCAAAAAATAGCGATTATAATAACGCCACTTTAAGATTTATTGCTTTGCAAAAACTGCAGAACGCAAAAGATCTGTGTCTTACAGCTGAGTATAAAAAATTATATGATGCTAAAGAGACTGCTTTAGGTACAACAGGTATAAGCGGTTTTGAGGATGCGATGGTTGCGCCAACCAACGCATACGGTACCTGCCTTGGAGACAGAAAAAGTAATTGGTGGTAAAATCAAGCCAGTATTATATTGTTAGTTTAAAGTTGACACAACAAGATAACAGGGGCGAACAACAGTTCGCCCCTGTTGGTAATTTTTGCCGTTTATGGTAAAATATAATTAATGTTGATAAGTTAAATTACATAATTAACACCAATAATAATGAAACGGATTTGTTAAGCTCGTTTCCGTTCATTCATATTAGTGTTTAGATGGATTGGAGGTGAAACATGATAAAAAAAATAATGAGAAAAACAGCGGTTCTAGCTTTTTCCTTATTGATTTTAACCTCGGTTTTTGCTTTTTCTCTACCAGCCTTAGCCGCAACTGAATTTTTTGGAAATAACGATATAAATGGAACGGGGTTTGCTAACAGAGCCGGCTTGCCGGGATCGGGTATGGATTTGCGCGCTACGATAGAAAGGGTTATAAAATTAGTAATGGGCTTCTTAGGCATAATCGCGGTGGTGGTTATTCTAATCGGCGGTTTTAAATGGATGACTGCCGGAGGCAATGAAGACAAGGTAGGCGAGGCCAAAAAATTATTAATTTCCGGTTTGATCGGTTTAATAATCGTTGTCTTAGCTTACGCTATCGCCGTCTTCGTTATTACACAGCTGCTTGAAGTTACCAAAGTTTAATATTATTAATACCGGTATTAAGAAAAGCTTGTCCAGCCCCAGTTTAAGAAACTGGGGCTGGACGTTGCTCTGGACGAGAGCTTGGGTTCGCGGATAGAGCAGCGAATAATTAAATTTAATCAGCGCTGAGATAATAAATTAAAGTTTATTAGCTTAGCGTTAATTAGATCGGAGGTGAAATATGATAAAAAAAATAATGAGAAAAACAGTGGTTTTAGCCTTATCCCTATTAATTATAATCCCGGTTTTTGCTGTTTCTTTACCGGTCTTAGCTGCTATCGATACCAATAGTTTTTTTAGGGGCGGTAATGATACTGGTACTGCGAATGAGTTTGCTAATAAATCTGGCTTACCGGGGCAAGGCCTTGAATTTCGCGATTTAATAGAAAGTATTATCGCCTGGGTAATGGGCTTCTTAGGCATAATCGCGGTGGTGGTTATTCTAATCGGCGGTTTTAAATGGATGACTGCCGGAGGCAATGAAGATAAAGTTGGCGAGGCCAAAAAATTATTAATTGCCGGTTTGATCGGCTTAATAATCGTGGTTTTAGCTTACGCTATCGCCGTCTTTGTCCTTGCTCAGTTGATTGATATTACCAATAATTAATATTCTTAATACCGGTATCCTGCCTGTCCGGTAGGCAGGTAGGCAGGTAAGAAAAGCGCGCTCTCAATTCTTTGGGGGCCGCTGCTCTGGACGAGAGCTCTGGCTCGCGGATAGAGCAGCGGAAAGAGAATTTTCAATTTTCAATTTTTAAACAATGATTTAATGTTTCAATTTTTAATGGCTAATTTTTTGCTAATTGAAAAATTAGGTCATTAAAAATTGTTTAGAAATTAGAAATTGAAAATTTATCTATGTCTTTAACTAAAATATATAAATTTATATTACCCTGTTTAATGGTGGTTTTGGCGTTTTTATTTTCAGCTCAATTGGTTTTTGCCCAGACCGGAGTCGATAAAGCTAAGGAAGGCTTGAAAACTACCGGTACGGGCGGCTTTGGCGTAAGCGGCGAAGCTAAACTATATCCGGCCGGCGGCTTGGCGCAAATCATCGGTAATGTAATCGGCGCGATTTTAGCCTTCGTGGGCGTGATATTTTTCTGTTTGATTCTCTGGGCCGGTTTCGGCTGGATGACAGCCAGAGGCAAGGAAGAAGAAATTAGTAAAGCTAAGGATACGATTTTCGGCGCGGTTTTAGGTTTAATGGTAGTTTTAGGCGCTTATGCCGTGACCCGGCTGATCGCGGTGATTTTTAGCAACGCGCTGACCGGAACGTAATTTTTTGAAATCTTGTTTATTTACCCCGTTAGATTTTTTAAATTAATTTATTAAATTCAGCTAAGTTTGTATGCGTGCATATAAAAGAAAATCTAACGGGGTGAAGAAGCTCTATATATTTTTTATACCAATAATATTCTTGCTTTTTGTAAACTTTAGTTTAACCGCGGAGGCGTCCGGCACAAAATTTAATGAAGGATTAAAAGTAACCGGCCAAGGCGCCGGCTATCCGGTTGAGGCGGCGAATAATCCAGGGAATTTTTTAGCCAAAATGTTTGGCAGTGTCTTAACGCCGATGTTCATGGGCGTGATTGCTATGTTAATATTGGGTTATGCCGGCTATACCTGGATGACGGCGCGAGGCGAAGAACAGAAGATCGAAAAAGCCAAGGACATGATAAAAAATACCATTTTTGCTTTAGTCGTAGCTTTTTCCGCTTATGCGATTTTAAAATTAATTATACCTCTATGGGAATTCGTTACAAAATAATCAGAGTTAGATCAATTTGCATCTTGTTTTTTCTGTCCATTTTTTTGGCATTTTTTATGGTTGCTCCGGCATTGGCTCAAGACCGGCCAAATGACGGGGAGTCGTATGAAGATTTTATTAATCGAGTTGGTGGATCTACTGGTTTAGGTAAGGCTTTTGACAGTAAGGAAGGCACGCCTTTAAACGCGGTGGCGGGAAAAGGAGGCGCGGGCTTTAATGATACCGCGACTTTTGAAGGTATAGTCGGCTTGGTTATAACTACGGTCATGGGTCTCTTAGGCGTGATTTTCTTGGTTCTGGCGGTTTATGCCGGCTTTAAATGGATGACGGCCGCGGGCAATGAAGAAGCGGTGGAAAAAGCTAAGAGTACTTTAACCAGCGCGATCATTGGTTTAATTGTGGTTTTAGCCGCTTATACTATCAGCCGGTTTGTTATTAGCATACTGGGCAATACAGTTTTTAAATAGAGCTAGCTTAGAAATTAAAATTTGTGTAGGATTAAAAATATAGATTCCGGTCTGCCTACCGGACAGGCAGATTTAAGGGTCGGAATGACGAAAAATTGCAATGAAAAAAATTTATAAAAAAATATTAATTTCTGTCGGTTCGGCCGTTACGGCGGCTTTTCCGTTATTGGTTTTGGCCGCCAATCCGGCTCTGGAAAAATTGGACAATGTTGCGACGGTTGGAGGGCCTTACAAAACGGTAATTGGCGAAATAGCCCTGACGGAAATTATAGGCACTGTAGTTGGAGCCGCGCTGGGTTTAATAGGAGTAATTTTTTTACTATTAATGATTTACGCCGGCTATAATTGGATGACGGCTCAAGGCGAAGAAGAAAAAGTGACTAAGGCTAAGGACACGATTATTCGAGCCGTTATTGGCATAATTATCGTGGTTGGAGCTTACGCGATCTGGGCGTTTGTTTTTAGTAAATTATTTTAATTTTTTTATATGCATATAAGATTTATTAGAACAGGCGCCCTGGCAACGATTATTTTTTTAATTATGATAGCGGGGGTTAATTTGACCAGCGCTAGCTTTTTAAAGCCCAGCGTGAAAAATAATATTGATTTGGACGCGGGAATAGTGGGCGAAGTTGCCGGCTATGAAGTCGGCGGAGGCGATAGCGCGCTGATCTTAGTCCAGACCGTGATTAATGCTTTTTTAAGCATAATCGGCGTTTTACTCTTAATTTATATAATCTATGCCGGCTATAATTGGCTAACCGCCCAGGGCGAAGAAGAAAAAGTTACCAGAGCCAAAGAAACTATCCAGCGGGCGATTATCGGCGTGATTATTATCGTGGCCGCTTACGCGATAAGTATTTTTGTTATGACGAAAATAGAAAGCGGAACATTAAAGGGTGGCGATGCAACACCAAAAGGGGGAACGGCAGACCCATATGGATTGACAGACTAATAATAAATGTAATTTGTTATTGCGAACGACTGAAAGAAGTGAAGTAATCTCATAAATATGGTTTTGGAAAAAAATTTGTTGTTCGTGAGATTGCTTTGTCTCCGCCGGCTGGCGAATCCTCGCAATGACAAGGATGTGAATGTATGAAAAAAACTTTTAAGTACATTTTATCATCGGTTTTTTTAATAGCTTTTTTAATTTTACCGATTTTAACTTTAGCCGGCAGTTCGGCCAGCGATAATTTAAATAAGGTTGGATCGGGTTTGACTAGCGACGCGCCTTACGCCAAGGCCGATGAGTATAAGCTTTCGGATATTATCGGCGTGGTGATTCAGACTTTTTTAGGGCTCTTAGGCGTTTTATTCTTAGTCTATATGCTTTATGCCGGTTATAACTGGATGATCGCGCAAGGCGATGAGGAAAAAGTTACTAAGGCTAAAGATACCATTCAGCGGGCGGTTATCGGGTTGATTATTGTTATCGCCGCTTATGCCATGAGCTTTTGGGTGTTTGATAAATTGCTAACGAGAACAGGCATCGTAAGCCAATAATTTAAATATGCTAAAAAAGAATATAAAATTTCCCCCTGACTCCGCCAGCTGGCGGATACGGAGGACAAGTATTTTTAACGGATTAATAATAGCAGTGATTTTTTTAAATTTTTTATTTTTTTCTTCGCCCAGCCTGGCCGGAACAAAAGCGGAAATAGACAAACAGATGCAAGCGGTCAGTAATAGGCCGTGGGGCGGCGGCGTGCCAACCCCAGAAAATAGTTTGGCCGGGATTATTCAGGTTGCGATCAGCGCTTTTCTCGGCTTGCTTGGCATAATTTTTATAGTTTTAATAATTTACGCCGGTTTTAACTGGATGACGGCTCGGGGCGAAGAAGAAAAAGTGACTTTAGCGAAAGAGACTTTAGTCAGAGCGGTCATCGGTTTAATTATAATTATTGGCGCTTACTCAATTACCTATTTTGTGTTTAGTAATTTGCCGGGTGGCGGAGGAAACCCTCTTAAAGCTGGTTGAAAATGAGGCAGGAGCAAATAAATAATAAATTTTAGTTTAAAAAAATAAAGGCATGTCCAGTTTTGGATCATGCCTTTTTGTTTGCCATTTCATGTCACCATTCGGCGACGACATACCAATGGCATGGCCCTTGAAAGAACTTCTCTTGTACCCCCACGGTGAAGGCGTCAGGTCGTCCTACCAGGGAGCCGCCATAGTAGATACTAGCGATATATCTGCCGGGCAACAGGTAGGAGGCCGAGTCTGGCGCTCTTTCGCCAGGCCCTAGGTAAAAAGATTTGTTTTCCGGCCCTTGGATCAGAAAAGTATAGCGGCGATATGAGCTCATATTCACAACTATGCCTTTGTAGCCGGCTGGCGCGGTTTTTCCTATTGCGGACGCGGGCGTGGCGTTGGCCACTACTCCGGTGGCCGTCATTGTGCCGGTCATTACCGGTTGCGCTTTCAGCTTCTCGATGGCCAGGCGGTTTACCTCGGCTTGCGAGGCTGACCCGGATCCAAATAGGCCAAATCCATGGCCTTTTGGGTGCTGACTTTCCTTAGTGTACAGCGGGCCGACGCAGCCGGTAAAGACGAGCAGTCCGAGAGCTGCCGCTAGGATGTTAATTTTATTTCTCATAATTCTGTTTTTGTTTGAGTTTTTGGTTTGTTTAGAAAAAAGAGAGGGTGCCAAGCGTTGTTGGCACCCCTGTGAACTTGTTTTGAAGGAGATTACTGTTCTCCTCTGAACTTCAATCCCCCGTGAAAAGTTTTTCCTAGGGTTCTGAAGGCGTGGACGGGCTTACTGTCCACTGAAAAAGTTACTTCTTGACCGGTGGTAGGGTATGTGGCAGGATCTTTCCCTATTGTCCAGTTGTAGCTATACTTGCCGGGCAGGAGATTGATGGTTTCCATCATACTTCCCGCCACGGTGAATGTGTATTTGTATCCTTCGGAGTTGGCTACAGTAACAGTTCTGTCCACAGTACTTTCATTGTTGAATAGGCATGGGACTCCTCCGACCATGCCATTTGTCCCGAACTGCACCACTGTTCCTGATCCTGGTGTGGCGATTCTGGCATTGTTGTCCACCGTCACTATGCCACTCGTGGCTGGGATATTTATTCCGACGGCCGGAGTTGTCACCGAAGCTTGAGCAGTCGCCGTGACGAATGTGGCTGGCGCAGGCTGATTTGCGGTGGAGGCGATTTTTTCCTCCATCAGTTTCGCGAACACGGAGTTGCTAGCCTGCAACGCCGCCAACTGCGAGGCGAACATCGTGCTTTGCAGGGTAGCCGCGGCCTTGATGGAAGAATTCTCGATCTGGAGCGCCGCCAACTGGGCTGCGAATTGCTTGTTCTGCAAATTGGCTGCGTCCTTGGTGGCTGAATTTTCAATTTGGAGTGCCACCAGATTGGTGGCGAGGTTTGTGTTTTCGACTAAAATCGCCATTTTTTCCTGCTCCAAGGCGTTGGCCTTCTCTCTGTATTTGGCGGTTTCCGCGACTGCCGCTGCCTCTCGAGGAGTTATTAGTTTGTTTGTTGTCGCAGGGACGATCATCCGGGAAAATATCTTGTCGTCTTTTGAGCAACCGGCTCCGATGATAACCGCTACGGCCGCGATGATTACGAGGGTGATGTTTGTTTTCATGATTTCTGTCTTTCCGTTTGTTTGTTCTGGTTGTTGTTTTTGTTGTGTTACGAAAGGGATTCAAAATTACCCCAAGAAGAAGACTATGGAGCGGTAAAATGATAAACACTTATAGATTCCCGCCTGCGCGGGAATGACAAGGTTTCATAATAATCCTCTATTTGGGATAATTTTGAGCTAAATTGTCAAAGAACTGATTTAATATCATAGCATAAAGCTCAAAAAAAAGCAAGACTTTTCGGGTTTGGAGATGTTAATTAATCTATGCTAGAGAGAAAATTGTTTAATATTAGGTAAAATTTAATGACCTAGCTTGACCTTTATCTGTCTATGTGATAAGATTATATTATCAAGACAAGAAAATCCCTATCATCATTCTTAAGAAGAAAGATAGGGATTTTTGTATAGCGAATTGTTTAAAATTAAATAATATGGAGCCGTTAAAGAGAAATCATAAAAAAATTATCTCACTTAGACAAGCCAAAAAGATCGTTGCGATCTTAATCTTTGTGTTATTCTTTGATTTTTTGCTATTTCCCATACCGACCATGGCTAATCAAGCGGTGGAAATTTTAAATTTAAGTCAAGATAATCAAGGAAGCATTGTTAATGGAGAAAGCGAAATTAACTCGGAGATGTTGATTGATATGGCTGAATTTAAGGGAAAGTTGCCGAAGAATGATAATGCTGATATAGAATGGTCAGAGCATTTTACCATTACCGCCTACAATTCAGAGGCTGGCCAGACCGACAACTCGCCTTGCATTACGGCCAATAATTTCAATCTTTGCGAAAGAGGCGTGGAAGATACAATCGCGGCTAACTTCTTGCCTTTTGGCGCTAAAGTTAAGATTCCCGAGTTGTTTGGCGACAGAGTCTTCGTGGTGCGAGATAGAATGAATAGACGATTTTCTCATCGAGTTGATGTTTGGATGATAGAGAGGCCGGATGCTATTAAATTCGGCGTTAAAGTTGCTAAAATTGAAGTTTTGAAATAATCAGGCTTTAGGCTAGTTATCTATAGAATGCACCTCTTCGTCGGGGTGTTTTATTATACCTTGTTTTAAGTAATAGCATTTGGTATATTTAAAGCTGTTATGATCTATTTTACGTATGTTTTAAAGAGTCAAAAAAATAAAGATATTTATATTGGTAGCTGTGAAAATGTCTTAATTAGATTGCAACGCCATAATACCGGCAAAGTTAAATCAACAAAGGGCTATAAGCCATGGGATTTGCTGGAATATAAGGAGTTTAGTATTAGAGGGGAGGCGGTAAAGCATGAAAGATTTTTAAAAACTCATCAGCAAAAAGAAATAATAAAAAATAAATATAATAAGGCCTGATAGCCAAGTGGTAAGGCGAGAGTCTGTCTCGCTTTGCGAGATCTCGCGTAGCGAGACAAAATAAAAATATATATAATTATGGCCTGGTAGCCAAGCGGTAAGGCAGTTCTCTGCAAAAGAACTACGCGGGAGTTCGATTCTCCCCCAGGCCTCAATATACTAAAACAAGCATAAGTCTGTCTGGCTTCGCCAGATCTCGCAAAGCGAGACAAAACTCTTATACATGGGTTCAATTCCCATCCTGGCCTCTAAGATAGAATATGGCGCAGTAAGTTGCAGTATTTATGTCTAGGATACTGTGGACTTTACTTTTTTGAGTAAATTTTATAATAGTTGCATCAGTAATAACTTAAGTCTACGATGCTGTGGACTTAAGTTTTATAAGATGTGTGGATAACTAGTGGATTGTGTGGATAAAGTCAGGACTTAAGTCTAGAGATATGTGGACTTAAGTTTTATTTTACCAGGTTATTAAAATAAATTTGTTTAATATTAGTAGTTTATATAAATTAGTTAGGATTATTGACTTTTTGAATTTTTGGTGGTATATTTATATTAGGACGTTAACAATATATTGATGAAAATATTTCCGAAACCAGGTTTGGGGAATAATTTCAATTTTCTACCAGCTTAACTGCCAAAGTTCACATGGCAATTGAAAACAAAAATAAAATAAAGGTAGATTTCCATAAAACAAAAAAATAATTGGAGATTTACCAATAGCCAGTAGAAAATCGCTTTTTTCAAGTGAACAATAAAAGCCATAACCTCGAGGACTAGGGATTTTCTTATCTATCCATCGGATGGAGAAGAAATGAATCTTTGGGGATGCGGCTCAGTTTACGGCCTATATATTAATTTTATATTATAAGGGGCCCGTTCTGGGCCGCTTTTAAATTTGGAGAAAAACTGTAGATTGGATTATTGATCTCGGACCCGAAGGCGGAGATAAGGGCGGCCAGATCGTCGCCACCGGCACGCCTAAAGAAGTGGCGAAGAATAAAAAAAGCTATACCGGGCAATATTTAAGCAAGCTATTGAAAAAATAAAGATATTTACTAAACAAAAACCCTCCTTGCTAAAGAGGGTTTTTGTTATTCTTGACATATTAGCCAAGCAACGCTATAGTCGACCCAAGACTAGGTAAAACGCCTGGATAAACGACTCGACCTTTTAAAAGGAGTGGATATGACAGCCATCACCAAAACCACCAGACAGAAACTTGAAATAGCCCTAGATCAATTCGGCACCTACGCAGCTGTCGTTGAGGAGCTTCGGCGCCACAAACCGTTCGACAGAGTCTATCGCTCAACTATTTACCGGTGGCTAAATTCCACCAAGAGAAGCCGCCACGCCGGGCTGGCCATCGCCATCCTTGAAAAAGGAGCGAAGAAACGGCTGGAGCCTGCCGCAAGAACCGGCCGTTTCCACCAGCTCCGAAGCCTCAAGAGAATTTACGCTGATCTCACCCGGCTTCGCACCCAAGTCAAAAGGTTGATCAAGGAGAACCTTCGAATCGAAAATATTGACTGAAGGCAAACTTCAGCTCCCTACCCCGCCAAGCGCTTCCCAGGTTTGGCGGTTTTTTTATTTTTTAAAGAATACTTTATATTAAAATTACCCCGCCTTCCGGACAGCGGGGTAATTTATATTATACAAATTTATAGTTACACAAAATTATTACTCATGATCGATGTGAGCAGATACCCAATCGTTACTAACGCAAATATCAAATAATTGTTCGGATGATAAATTATTGTTTATTAGCCCATTTTCATGATTAACTATGCCAAAAAGTGTTTGTCTGGCAGATTCAAACCGAGCTGTTGCATCCGCCGGGAAATATGCATTTGAGTCCGGATTATAGAGAGATTGATCATCTAGGACCTTGCTTAAAGGTAGTCCTACTCTTGTAAAACGCGCCAACTTAACCACTAGAGCCACGTCCCTCTGCAGGCCGTCTTCTAAGCTGGCCATGGCATCGGTAAAATATTCTCTAACCTGTTGATCGGGCGTCTTGACCATCTCCGGAGAGTTAATTGCGTTTGACATAATTTTTATATTTTAATAATTAATGTATTATCTCAGTCTTTCCTCAAAATACTCCCCCAACTCTTCAATCTTAATTCTCTCCTGCTTCATGGTATCTCGGTCGCGCACGGTCACATCGCCTTTTTCCAGAGTGTCAAAATCAATAGTTAAGCAGTAAGGCGTGCCGATTTCGTCTTGCGCGCGATAACGCTTGCCGATATTGCCGCGTTCGTCCCAGGCGCAATTATAATTTTTCTTGAGAGCTTGAAATACTTCTCTGGCTTTTTCCACTAGCTGCGGCTTATTTTTTAATAATGGGAAAACCGCGATTTTAAACGGCGCTAAAGCGGGTTTTAACTTTAAAACCGCGCGAGTTTCTCCGGGCTTAACTTCTTCTTCAACGTAGGCCTGGCTTAAAACCGCCAGCAATGTCCGGTCAACGCCGAAAGTCGGCTCGATAACATGAGGAATAAATTTGGCTTTTTTCTCTTCATCAAAATATTCTAAGCTCTTACCCGAGCCTTCCTGATGGCGGGATAGATCATAGTTGGTGCGGTAAGCGATGGCCCAGAGTTCGTCCTGACCGAAGGGAAATTGGTATTCTATATCAATAGTGCGTTTGGAATAAAAAGCTCTTTCCGTGTCAGGAATTTCATGATTAAAAAATTGGCCCCGCGGCAAGCCGATTAAATCCGCGTAGCCGTAAATATATTCGAGCCACCCTTCAAAAATTTTATTCCAATCCGCATTCGGCGCGATAAAATACTCTATCTCCATCTGCTCGAATTCATAAGTGCGAAAAATAAAATTGCCGGTGGTGATCTCATTTCTAAAAGCCTTGCCGATTTGCCCGATGCCGAAAGGAATTTTATTCGTGCCCGAGTCTAAAACGTTTTTAAAATTGACGAAAATCGCCTGAGCGGTTTCCGGCCTTAAATACGCGGTTAAACCGTCTTCCTCAATCGGACCGATGATGGTTTTAAATAGGCCTGAAAACATTTTTACATCGGTAAATTCGCCGTTGCAATCCGGGCACTTGCTAGCGTCTTTCAATTTATCCGGGCGAAAACGATGGTGGCATTTCTTGCATTCCGCTAGCGGATCCTTAAAATTTTTAACATGCCCGGAAACTTCCCAGATCTTCGGGCTTAAAATTATCCCGCCGTCGAGCCCAACCATATCTTCCCGATCCTGCACGAAGTATTTCCACCAAATTTTCTTAAGATTATTTTTTAACTCCACGCCTAACGGTCCGTAATCATAAGTATTGGCCAGCCCGCCGTAAATTTCCGAACCCGGAAAAATAAAGCCGCGCCTTTTGCAAAGCGAGACAATTTTATCCATTGTCACTTCATTTTTTTTATTTGGCATATATGGTTTTTGTCATTGCGAGCCCTATAATCAGGGCGCGGCAATCTCAGGTTAAATAGCTATAATCTAATTAATAATAAATGCTAATAAGAAAAATATCTTCTGTTAATTAAGCATTTCTCATAATTCTTAATTCGTAATTCTTCTTACATCTCCTCAATCGTCTCAATCCCCAAGAGTTTCAAGCCGTTAGCCAGCGTCTGCTTAACCGCCATGATTAAAGCCAATCTAGCCTGCCTGATTTCAGCTTTGACTTTTAAGACTTGCACACTATGATAATAATCATTTAATTCCTGCGCCAACTCGAATAAATACTTGGCAATCTCTCCCGGATCATAATTCTTTCCGGCCAATTTCACAATCTCCGAATATTTCGCCAGTTTATTTACCAAATTATTTTCTTTCGGCTCGGTTAAATTGCCAAAATTAACTTTTTGCTCTTTAGCTTTGGAAATTTTGGCTTTTTTTAAAATACTCTCAATTCTCGCTCCGGTATATTGCAAATACGCCGCCGTATAGCCGTCAAAACGCAGAGCCTGATCAATGTCAAAAGTAATAACCTTGCCGGCGCCGACCTTAAGCATTTCGAATTTTATTGCGCCATTAACCAGCTTGTCCGCCACTTCAATAATTTTTTTGCTATTCCAGTTTTTATGCCGCTTCTTGGTTTCCTGGGCGGCCTTTTCCATAGCCTCGCGGCGCAAATCTTCATAAGTGATTACCTTGCCGGTACGGGACGACATCATGCCTTCGGGTAACTTAACAAATTCATAGCTTAAATGCAACATCTCCTTCTTGCCTGTGCCGAGCTTTGTCGAGGCATAGCCCAAGAGCTCTAAAATTTTAAATAACTGCTTAAAGTATAGACTCTGTCTGGCGTCAACGACATAGATTGACCGATCAATTTTATACTTCTTAAATTTTTCCTCGGCTAAGGGCAGGTCGGCGACCGGGTAGAGGGCCGTGCCGTCGCTTCTTAAAACCACGAGCACGCCTAAATTATATTTTTCCAAATCGGCGATAACCGCGCCCTGGCTCTTAATTAAAAAATTCTTGGCGTAGAGCCTTGAGACTATATCCAGGCCTTTATCAATATATTCGTTTTCATAAAATACCTGATCAAATTTAACGCCCAATTCTTTATAGATTTTGCTGAAGCCGTCAATACTCCACTTTCTGGTTCTCTGCCAGAGTTTATAATCGGCGCCCTGGCGACTCTCAATATTTTTCATAACCTGGCCGGTTTCAATTTTACCCGCTTCGTTATTCTCGAGCTCCTGGCAGGCTCGAACATAAACCTTACCCAGAAAATAACCTTTATTTAAGGGCAATTTTTCTTTTTTATAAAATTTATTAAAAGCCCAGAGTGTTTTCGCCACATGAATGCCAAAATCATTAATATAGGAAACCGGCAGGGCTTTATAGCCGTTAGCGGCTAAAATTTTCGTTACCGCGTCGCCGTAGCAGATATTTCTTAAATGGCCGACATGATATTCCTTATGAGTATTGGCATTGGAAAATTCAATCATGACTTTTTTATTCTTACCCGTCTTATTAAGGCCATATTGATCCTTAGTTTTTAAAATTTCTTCGATTATGCCTTGAGCGAATTTTTGCTTATTAAAAGTAAAATTGATAAACGGCCCGATCGCCTTAGACCCCACTACTACCTCATTCAAAGCCACCCGGCCAACCAAGAACTCGCCCATCTCCACCGCGGTTTTTTTGAACTCCTTGGCTAGAGCGAAGCAAGGCAGGCTTAAATCGCCGAATTCCGGCCTGGGCGGATAGACTAAATCACTCGGCTTAACCAAGTCTTTTTTTAACGCCCGGTTGATCATCTCCGCGATATTTTGTTTGATGTTATCCAAAGTATTCATAAACTAATTGTCATTGCGAGCGACCGCAGGGAGCGCGGCAATCTCACGTATAATTATATTCCAATAAATTTTTCCATTATTGTATAATGACTATTTTCGCCGTCCGTGAGATTGCTTCGTCGTCCGAGTACGGACTTCTCGCAATGACGGTCTACAAACTAGCCTTTTTTACTTCCCTGATATCTCGGCCTAAAAACCTCTGCCCCAGCTCTTTAAACTTAGCCGGGTTATCGGTAGTATAAAAAACCAGCTGGCCTTTTTTATTTAATTTTTTCTCCAGGTCTTGATGCTTATTTAAATATATCACCAGTTTCTCCGCCGCCACTTCGGCCGGATTAACAATGTTTACATTCTTCCCCATGATCCTGGAGATATCCTTAATTAATAGAGGATAATGCGTACAGCCTAAAATCAAAGTATCAATCTCCTTAACTTTTAAAGGCCTTAAATATTTTTTTAGAATCATCTTGGCTTCCGGCTTGTCTGTCCAGCCTTCTTCAACTAACGGCACGAGTAGCGGACAGGCCTGCTCGAAAATTTCTCTGGCTTCGCCAGATCTCGCGGAGCGAGACAAATTCCAACGCTTTTCCAATTCTTTTTTATAAACTCCGGAGTTGATAGTAGCAGTAGTACCAATAACGCCTAAGCGATGATAACGGCTTAGTTTAACCGCCTCTTCCACGATCGGTACGACTACGCCTAAGACGCGCCTATTCGGATAATTCTTCGGTAAATATTCCTCTTGAATTTTTCTTAAAGCCTTGCTCGAAGCCGTGTGGCAAGCGATAATTACCAGTTCGCAACCGCTCTTAAATAAAAAATCAACCGCTTGCTCGGTATATTTATAAATTACTTCGTCGGATTTATTGCCATAGGGCGCTCGGGCGTTGTCCCCCAAATATATATAATCATAATCAGGCAGTAAGCGCAAAAATTCTTTTAAAACCGTCAGTCCGCCAAAGCCCGAATCAAATACTCCAATCATAGTTGTTTCCTGTCATTGCGAGAATCCGCCAGCTGGCGGAGACGAAGCAATCTCTTTTCATCTGTCATTCCCGCGCAGGCGGGAATCCAGGAGTAAACAGTAAAAACTAATTTTTTTCCCCCGCTCTTTAAAATATAAAAACTTTAAATAAGTGAGAGAATAATAAAAAATTTTCTACTTCTCCCCCCTGGATTCCCGATAGCCTTCGGCTTCGGGAATGACAATAAAAAAATTGCTTCGCTCCTTACAGTTGCCCGCAATGACATACAATATTTATTTTTTAATTACTCTAACAAACCCTCTCTTGCCTCTCTGCAACTGCATTTACCCCCTTTAATAAAGGGGGATTAAGGGGGATTTAACCTTTTAAACTTATTCTGATGAATTGTCTCTTCCCTCTTTGTACTAAGACGCCGTCCTTAGTTATGGCAACAACTCTATTAATATCTTTTACCGCATCTCCAGCTATTTTTATACCGCCCTGCTCGATCAACCGCCTGGCCTCGCCCTTGCTCTCCGCCAATTTCACTTCCACCAATAGATCAATCAGCCTCCATTCTCCTTTCTCTGTCCTCCATTCTCTAATTTCCTCCGGCGCCTCCTTCTTCTGCACAGTTTTTATAAAATATTCCTGCGCAATCGCTGCCTTTTTCTCGCCGTGGTAAATTTTAGTTATTTCTAAAGCCAGGCCCATTTTTATGTCGCGCGGATTGGTTTTACCGCCGTCCAATTCTTGTCTAATGGCGGCAATTTTATCTAGAGACAAATAAGTGGCTAAGGTAAAATATCTTATAATCAAATCGTCGGCTAAGGACATAACTTTACCATACATTTCTTCCGGTTTTTCCTCTAAGGCGATATAATTATTAAGGCTCTTACTCATTTTATCGCCGCCGGACAAACCTTCTAAGAGCGGGCAAGTAATAATTTCCTGCGGTTCCTGGTCATATCTTTTTTGCAATTGCCGACCCATTAACAAATTAAATTTCTGATCCGTACCGCCGATTTCCACGTCGGCCTTTAGCGCTACCGAATCATAGCCTTGCATAACCGGATACAAAAATTCCTGCAGGCTTAAATCCTGATCATTCTTTATTCTTTCCTTAAAGTCCGCCCGTTGCGCTATTTGCGCGTAGGTAACTTTTGACGATAATATTACCAACTCCTTAAAATCAAGTTTATTGAGCCACTCCGAATTATATCTGATCTCAACTTTTTTCATATCTAAAATCAGGCTGGCCTGCTTGGTATAACTCTTCATATTGGCGGCTATTTCTTTATCGGTCAGCGGCTTTCTCAAAGCCGAGCGGCCGGTCGGATCGCCGATGCGCGCGGTAAAATCACCGATTAAAAAAATCACCGGATGGCCCAAATCCTGGAAATCTTTAAGTTTGCGCAAAACCACGGCATGCCCCAAGTGCAAAACCGATCCGGTCGGGTCAATCCCCAGCTTAATTCTTAATTTTTTGCCTGACTCCAGCCGTTTCTTAAGATTTTCTTTTACAATAACTTCTTCCACCCCCTTGCTTAAAACCTCGTCAATTTTATCTTTGTCAATTATTATTTTAGCCATAAATATTCTATTTATTTATTATAGCGATCACTTCTATTTCAATATCACAGCCATCTTTTACTGTTTTATTGATTTCAACAAGCGTGCTAACCGGTTTAGAGTTAGAGAAATATTTGTTTCTGACGGCTGAAATATCTTTAAATCTTGTAATATCGGTTACATAGATAACCGCCTTGACAACATCATCCAGCGACGCGCTACCCTCTTGCAAAATTTTTTGAATATTCTCGAATATAAATTCAGCTTGCTTAACAATATTGTCAGGCGCAACCGCCTGGCCATCTTTGTCCATGGCAATTTGACCAGTAACAAAGATTATTTCGGCGTTACCAATATTAACTTTAATGCCGTGAGAATAGGCTCCCATAATTTGGGTAAAATTTTTCGGGTTAAGATATTTTTTCATAATATTTATTTAAAAACCGACCAAATTCAATGAATTTAGCTTATAATTCATTCTAACATATATTGAAATTAGAGCAAATTTGACGGTTGCCAGTTTCTGACGCTTTGTTATAATAAAATTTAAGCGAATTGAAGTAAACCAAATCATATATTATGCCAAAAACCAACTTAATTATCATCGACGCCGGCATGGAGCATATCCATATTGGTTTTTGCCATGATAAAAAAATAAAGAGCCTTATTATCCAAAATAACGACAAAATCGAAACTTTATTTAAAAATCATAAAGTTTTAGAACTTCTGGAAGACCCAAACAACGAAATATATCTGACCGGAAAATTGGCTGAAATAGTTAGAACAACGATTAAACGAGGAATCATAATAATCCCCGGCGCCGCGCTTTGGGCTAGCGCTCAATTTTTATTGGAAAAATCTAAAACCATAAGCTCTCTGGGCATCATTGATTTGTCGGCTTCCGGCTACCTGCTGGTGGCTGTCGATAAAAATGGCGGCCTAAAGGACGACCTCCTGATCGCCAACCCCCATTGCGGCGCCGGCAGCGGCATAAATCTTAATCGAATTTTAGAAAAATTGGCGATTAAAAAAACCGCGGTCGATGACATCTTAAAAGATTACCTCGGAGAAGCCGGTAAAGCTAAGAGGCAAAGTGTCAGCGTTCGCGCCGATCGCTGCGGAGTTTTTAGTTCTTCGGCCACGATTTCCGACAAAAACCAAGGCATTCCCCTAGATTTCGCCTTGGCCGTTACTATGAAATCGGAAGCGCTTAAGCCTCTAAAAAAAATGCTCCCGAAAGTTGAGACGGTCTATCTAACCGGCCGAGTTTTCGCCTGGCAGTATCTGCGCGACTGCGCCGCCGATTATTTAAAATCAATCGGGGTTAAAGAAATATTTTATGACGAAGAGCAAACAATCATGATTCAAGGCGTTAAATATTTAACTGAAAATATCGGCCTGGAAAATTTTAAGGAGCAATCGGAAAAAAAACTAAGCAAGCCGGAAAAATTGTCCACCTATCCTTCATTTCCTGAATTAAAAGAAAAATATCTGTCTGCCGGCTTATTTATGAGACTGGACGAGCCGGAAATTAAAATGATGGAACCGAAGAATTTTCAGTCTGCGCCGATAAATATCGGCCTGGACGTCGGCTCAACCATGGCAAAAATGCTGATTACGGACGCTACGACCAATGAAATCATTTTTAAAAGTTCTTGCGATAATCACGGCGACACGATCGAAACCATCAGGCATATTTTTTTGGATCTGAAATCGGCCGGCATCAATAGCTTAAATATCCAGCACCTTGGACTGACCGGCAGCGGCCGCTACCAAGTGCAAAAAATCTTGCAAAAAGTTTATCCGGCTCTGGCCGAAAGAATTTTTGTCTTGGTGGAAAATTACGCTCACGCGCGAGGTTCTTTAGAGTGCGCGAAAGATCATATTAAAAATTTGAAAAAACAGGGCCGAGAGGTTAACGCCGACTTTTGCGCCTTGGTAGATATTGGCGGAGAAGACACTAAGGTCTCAATAATTTCACTAAAAAAAGCCGAACTTTTTGATAATGCCATGAATACCAAGTGCTCGGCCGGCACCGGCAGTTTAATGGATACTCTAAAATCCTTATTCGGCATTAAAGAAATCAGCGAAGCCTGCCGGAGAGCTTATGAAGCGCCAAAAGCTTATGAAATTAATGCCACCTGCGCGGTATTTTTGATGGAGAACGCTAAAAAAATGCAGGCTCTTGGTTATGCTAAGGACGAAATTTTAGCTTCCGCCAACTACGCGATCGTGGAAAATATGGCCAGAACTCTTTGGCAGCAAATCGAATTCCCAAAAAATGCGGTTGTGCTCCTGCACGGCCAAACCATGCTTTCCGACCCCCTGCCTTTAGCGGTAACCCATCGGCTCGAGGCAAACGGAAAAATGTATTGCTTGGTCCCGCCCCTGCCCGGACATCGCGCCTGCCTCGGGTTAATTAATTCCATCCGCCAGCTGACGGACAAAGGTCTGAAAGAAAATATTTGCGTTCTTGATAATTTTATCAATCTTGAATTTACAAAAAAAATTATCACTTGCCGAGGCGCTGTTTGCGGCGACCGAGAAGCTTCTTGCTCTCGAACCCAGCTTACCTCTAAAAATCTGGAAGAAAAGATGTCGTTGATTTTAGGCGGCTGCTCGGCGATCAATGAACTCACGGCTCATAAATCAGCCTTGAGCGACGCTCCGGATGCTTACAAAGAAATCTGGCAATTAATTGATTCTGCCATGCCAAAATCCAAGGCCACCAATCGGCTGGTGATCCCGCGAAGCTTCGCGATTTCCGAACAGGCTTTCTTTTTGGCAAAAATCTTTGAAAAACTCGGTCTGCCGGTTCAGGTGGATAATGTCCAAGAAAACGACGTCCTGGAAGCCCAGGCCTTATTTAATATTGATGTTTGCGCGCCCCTAATCGGCGCGGCCGGACAATTTATGAGATTGGCCGGAGAAGAACACGGCGTTATTTTAACGCCCCAAATTGATTTTCTGCCAACGTCAGAAGGCGGCTTAGGCAGAACCTGCACGACCAACCAGGGCGGAGTGATGATTGCCCAGCACTTAGCCAAGCTAAAATATCCAAAAGCAAATTTTATTTCTTTTGTCTTAAGCCTAAAAAAAATTGACCCTGAATATCTGGCCGATCAACTCTACGAAAAATTAACCGACATCTTTAAATATTATAATTTAAATATTGCCAAACCGGAGCTTAAACAGGCGATTGCTTACGCTATCGAAGAAAATCAAAACCTAAAAGAACGAGTCGCTCTAAAAACGTCCGAATATATAGAAGAGGCCATCCGCCAAAGAAAGAATATCACCATCGTCTGCGGCCGGGAATATATTTTAAATTCGGGAATTTATGACAGCCATATCGGCAAGCTCTTAAAAGATAAGGGCGTCTTGGCTCTACCTTCATATGCTTTTATGAGCCGGCTGGATAAAGATTTTTCTTATATCTATTGGCGCAATCCGCATGACTTGCTGACAAAAATTAATGCCATCACTAACAAAAACCTCCATACTTTTTTAGAGCATCCTCGGTTAAGAGAATTGATTAAAAACATTGAAACCGGACTAACCGATTCATTAATTTCCACTATCCAAATTTCCACTTTCAGATGCGGTCCTGATACGGTCATTTCGCCGGTTCTGGCTGAAATTACAAAAAAAACACCGAGCCTCTTAATTCAATCGGATGCCATGATAAAAGAATTGGCGCACCTGGAAAATCGGGTTAATACTTATATCAACCAGTTAAATAAAAAATTGCACGAAGAATTTTCTCAAGAGCATTTTTCCATCGGT